>NZ_JBFTKM010000014.1:0-103893 GCF_056395945.1 Arthrobacter sp. 05T442
ATTCGTCGTCGACCCGGAGGAAAACGAAGCCCTTCTGCGCCTGGGCCTGCACCGTCTGCCGCCCAAGGACTTCCCCCGCCTTCGCACCTTGGCCCCGGTCCTCGCCGACTACGACGGTGCAGCCGAACTGGATGAGGGAATCACCATCCTGCTCTCGGGCCTCGCAGCACGCCTGTCCCGGCCCGGTGCAACGACACTGCACTGAGGGGAAATTTACGAGAAAGTCACACAGTATTTCCACTCGTCGGCCCGCGACCCGACGCCCGGATCGCTACGTCCGCCGTTGCCTTTTTGAGCTCCAGGAACAACCGGACGCGACGATCGGGCCGGGATGATGACTGCAGCCTCAAGGGAGTGCTGCTCGCCGGTGTGGTTGACGGTGTTCGATGAGCCAGCCGGCCATTTGGCGCGCGCGGGCCGCGGCCTGCGTGTCGCCTTCGGCCGCGGAGATGATGGAGCCCTTCATCAGGACATGCAAGGACCGGGCGAACTCTTCGGGCCGGGCCGGCCCGGCCTCTTCGGCCAGAGTTTGGACGTGGTTACGGGTTCCGGTCAGGGACACCCAGCGCAGGAATAACGCCAAGCAGCCGCCTGCCGGGACGCCGAACCGGTGGCCAGCACACGGCTGGCCAGGCGTCGGCCCTCACGGGGATCTAACCGACGCATCCGGCAACCGCGGCGGCGGCATATTGTTTCGAATTTACGCGCGGGACCTGCCCCGGATGAAGTGGAAGATCAGAACGACCACGGCAATAACCAAAAGCAGGTGAATGAACCCTCCTCCGATACCGCCGATCAAGCCGAGAAGCCAGAGAACAGCGATAATGATGGCTATCCAAAGCAACATGAGAGTCTCCCTATTTGTTTGCGGACGGAAATGCTGATTCTGCGCCCCGGCCGTTCTGCGTACCTTGGCACGCGGCAGGAATGACATGACAGTCAGAGGCACACCGAGGGCCAGTGCCGGTAAGAATCATCTTCGTACCTCTCGCTCTCATCAACCCTGATGCCGCATCTCCCCCGCCACGATGCCGATCCAAATTCGTCATTCCGGCCGAAGGCCCACCCGGGTATCGTGTGGTGCCCTTCACCCTATGTCAGGATTAGGGTCCTGGATACGGCAAAACAATAAACGATAGCGATCCTGCCGTTTGGTGGCGCAACAGGGAACCTGCACGGCTGGCCGGGTCTCCCATCAATGGATTTTGAACGACGTCAGCTGCGACGCCGGACGGATCAGATGCGTCGGCCATCGGGCAGTCGTCGTCAGATGCAGTCGTCGGCCGCAGCAGAGGACATTATTCAGCAAGCTTGCCAAGAACTTACTAAGCATGCTTATGGTGGACTCATGCAAAGTTTCCCACGGAGTCGTTGAACCCCACATCGCATCACAGATCCAAGGAGACATCGTGCTCACCAGGGAAGGTATCGATGACCTGCTCCAACGCAGTGGAACCGTTCTTTCCACTGACGGGGACAAGATCGGATCCATCGGCCAGGTCTACGCGGACGATGGCAACGTCCAGCCCACGTGGGTCACGGCCAAGACCGAACTGTTCGGCACTTCGGAATCCTTTGTCCCGCTGGAAGGGACCAGCGCTGAGGGAGGCGACATTCTCGTCCCTTACACCAAAGCCCAGAAGGAAACGGTTCCGGTCTAACGCGTCCGCCTCGGCACTGAAACTGTGGCCGCCGAAGAAACCGACGGCGGCGTCACGCGCCGGTAGTTGATCGGGGCAGGCCAGGGGTGCGGCTAACGCCAGCCCACGTCCTGCCCGCCCTGTTTGATTTTTGTTCAACTGAAGGAAGGCCGTCACTCGATGCCCCTCGACCCCCCGGCCCACATCCGGGACGGCTACATGCTTCTCACCACAGCCGCCCGCCTGGTTCAGCGCCGCCTTGACGACGCACTCGCACCACTTGGCCTGACGCGGGCCGCAGTTATCGCCCTCAAAGCCTTGGCACCCCGTCCCGTAAATCAAGAACAACTCGCCGCATTGGTCCACGTTCAAAGCCAGACCCTGGGCCGCGTCCTGGCCCGATTGGAAGAGGCAGGCCTGCTCACGCGGAAGCGGAACCCCCGTGACCGCCGCCAGCTCAACGTCGAGATAACTGACGCCGGAAAAGCTGCCCTCAGCGCAGCCCGCGAAGCCGAGAACGCCGCCGTTCCCCCGGACTTCGACGAATGGGAAATCCTCCGGGACCAACTCGCCCAGTTTGTAAATTCCCTCCAAAGCCCTCGACAATCGGGGTCGACCCGTAGCTGAATCGCCGGCCGGAGGCGGGCCCCAGGACCGGCCCTTGCAGCGTCAAACCGGGATCGGGACACTTGACGCCGCTGTTGCGGGGAACTGGACAGAGTTGTCTTCCTGGAATAAATTCAGCGTTGGCTACCGGTCTGTGGGCCGGCTGCCAGAGCGTTAGCGGCGGAGCATCCAGGGATGCCAATAACATGAAGGAACGGATATGAGCGCGCATTTTGACCGGTTCCTCGCAGAGGCGTTGACCACCGACCGGGAAACCGACGACGGGTTGGACAGGGGAGAGCTGTACGGCCTGTACACAAGCTGGTGCCTGATAAACCAGCTCCAGCCGGAGTCCGCCGAAGCCCTCTGGACGGCACTCAAAGGCCGCCGGATCACACCTGGCGACAACACGCTAGCCATGTCCGGTCCCGCCGCACTGGATTACATCGTGGCCAGTTCCCCCGAACTGGCCTAGGGTCTTGCCACATTTGCTTCAACGTGTCGAACCGTTGAGCCCGTTCCGTCCGGAACCCCGGGACGGGTTCAGCACCCCCGACAGGCACCAGGTTGCTCCGGCGTCGCGTCCGCAAGGTGGGTGGATGCGGCTGCTATGGCCGGTCCGGGCCCGTCCCCGGGCGTGAGGCTTCGAACCAGGCCGCCCAGTCCTTCGGATGGATCGATGGCCTGCCGATGAGGTAGCCCTGTCCGGCCGTCATTCCGATTCCGGCCACGGCGGCGAGCTCCGCTGGGGTTTCGATTCCTTCGGCAACGAGGGTTGCGCCGATCTGGCGCGCGAATTCGACCAGGGCCGCACCGAGGGCGTGCTGGCCTTGGTCGTCGTCGATCCCTGCAATGAGGCTGCGGTCCAGTTTGATGATGTCGGGCCGGATGTGGAGCACGTGCCGCATGGAAGCGAACCCCGAGCCTGCATCGTCGACGGCGATGCGCAGACCCTCGGCCCGTAGTGGCGCCAGCACCGAAAGGAGGGGACCGTACTCGGATACTTCCAGCCGCTCCGTCAGTTCGAGGACCAGCCTCGTCAGCGACAGGCCGGACCGCTGCAAGAGACCGGGCAACCGTGGATCCAGGCAGGTCTCCGGTGAAATGTTCAAGGCCACATAGATGTCCGGGGGAAGCGCCTGGGCGGCCGCCAGGGCGGTTTCCAGAGCGGCAAATTCGAGTTCACCCAAGAGGCCCACGACGGCGGCCTCGGCGAACCAGAACTCCGCTCCGGCACCGTCCTCGTCGACGAATCGGGCCAGTGCCTCGACGCCAAGGAGCTTTCCGGTGCTCAGGTGGTGGATGGGCTGGAAAGCGGTCAGCAGCCTGTTCTGGTCGATCATCCGCTGGAGCTGGTCCCGGCTGAGGGAATCTACCGCCTCCCGTGCCGTCAGCGGCGGCAGCACCCTACTAGTGCCTTCAAAACCACCCCCGTTGCCCTTCTTGGACGGTCGCGCCATCCCCGAGACCTCCATCAAGACGGCACTTCCATCCCGGTGCCGGCAACGCACAACAACCCCGCTCCAGCCCGGCCCGGCCGCTGCAGCCACGTCCGCCTTGGCCCGCGTAAAGTCCCGGCCGTCGATAACCACGTCATACCGCCGGCCGAGAAGTTCCGACGGCTCCCAGCCCAGCAAGTCGGCGCTGGCCGGACTGCAAAACGTGAAGAGCCCCTGGTCATCCACCGCCCACACCCACTCATGGCTGGTGCTTAGAACCGTGTCCATCAGCTGGGCGGTCGCCCTCGTGCGGCTTCGCTCCGCCCGGTGGCCCCGGCGAAAACGCACGGCCAGAACGACGGCCATCATGATCGGCATTACGACCACGAACGATGCCATCAGCTGGTCGAACGGATCGTCCAGGATGCCCCCGGGATCGAGGATCAGGGCCGCGCCTGCGGTCAGGGCGAACACCACCTGAACCACCAGCACGCACACCAGCACATCCTGCACCCGCGGCGTTCCCGCAACCTTGCCCGTCATACCCCTACCCCCTGTTGGTTTACTGAGCCTACTCCGGCACGGGTGTGGTAGTCGCGACAAACCGTCCCGATTCCGGTGTCGCCTGGTGGCAACTTCGGGCCCACATTACGAAGTACTAGAGATCCACTTCGAAGCTCAGCAGACAGGAAGGGAAAGAAAAAACCCCGCCGTTCCCGTGTAAACACTGGGAACTGCGGGGTTCTAGCTGGTGGCTCCGACCGGCGTCGATCCGGTGACCTTTCGATTTTCAGTCGAACGCTCTACCAACTGAGCTACAGAGCCTAGGTGACATGTCACCATGACAGCCGGAATTTCTTCTGGCAATCAGAGCGACCCTGACGGGACTTGAACCCGCGACCTCCGCCGTGACAGGGCGGCGCGCTAACCAACTGCGCTACAGGGCCTTGCTATTTTCTTGCTTCTCTGCAGTATCGCTACCGCAATTTTTCAAGGCCTTTAGCCTACCAGACTTTTACAGCCGGCCTGACCAGTTCCTTGCGTACCCCCAACGGGATTCGAACCCGTGCCGCCGCCGTGAAAGGGCGGTGTCCTAGGCCGCTAGACGATGGGGGCCAGAACTCAATTCGGCTCATCAGGGGCAAAAATAAAGGGCCGAAGCCGTTCATTTTTGTCCTTTCGAGTTGCTCCGAACTGGACCTATAAAACTATAGGGCCAACCTCCGTATTATCCAAAATCGGGCGGTGCTGCCCGGACAATGGGGCTGGACAGGCCCCGTCCCGGCAGGCGGATGATGGACAGATGGACGCCGTCGCTGCCCTCAATGAGATCGCTTTCTGGCTCGAACGCGGGCGCGCGGCCACGTTCAAGGTGCAGGCTTTCCGGAAGGCAGCCTGGATCATCAGCGGCCTGGACCCGGTGGAGCTGGCCGAACGGAGCCGGGACGGCAGGCTGAAGCGGATGAAGGGAATCGGGGACAGAACCTCCGAGGTCATCGCCCAGGCCGTGGCCGGGGAGATCCCCGGGTACCTGGCCGACCTCCGGGAGCGCGGCGCCGAGCCTCTCGCACAGGGCGGCCACGCGCTCCTGGCGGCCCTCCGCGGCGACCTCCACACCCACAGCGACTGGTCTGACGGCGGTTCGCCGATCGGACTCATGGTTGACGCCGCCCAAATGCTGGGCCGGGAATATCTCGCCGTGACCGACCACTCCCCCCGGCTCAGAATCGCGAACGGCCTGACCGCCGAGCGTCTCGATGACCAGCTGGGCGCCGTGGCGCGGATCGGCGCCGGCCGCACGGGCATCCGTGTCCTGGCCGGAATCGAGGTCGACATCCTCGAAGACGGGACGCTGGACCAGTCGGCGGACATGCTGGACCGCCTGGACATCGTGGTTGCGAGCGTCCACTCCAAGCTCCGCTCGGACAGGCGGACCATGACGCGCCGGATGCTGGCCGCCCTGAGGAATCCGTACATAAACGTCCTCGGCCACTGCACGGGCCGCATCGTGGAAGGGAGTCGGGGAACGCGTCCCCGCTCCGAATTCGACGCCGGGCGGGTGTTCGCGGCCTGCGCAGAGAATGGGGTCGCGGTCGAAATCAATTCGCGGCTGGAGCGCCAGGACCCGCCGGACGATCTCATCCAGGCCGCCCTTGATGCCGGTTGCCTCTTCAGCATCGACAGCGACGCGCACGCCCCCGGCCAGCTGGACTTCCTCCAGTACGGGGCCGAACGCGCAGCTTTCAACGGTGTCCCAGCCGAGCGGATAGTCACCACGTGGCCGGTGGAACGGCTGCTGGAGTGGTCAAACCGCAAGCGATAGGCGCGCCAGGGACCCGCAGTCTCAGGCAATGAGGACGACGGCGAGGGTGACCATGACTGCCGCGATGCCGGCGTCGAGCACCCTCCACGCGCTGCGCCGCTGGAACAGCGGCGCCAGGAACCGGGCCCCGACGCCCAGCGCCGTGAACCAGAGAGTGCTGCCTAGCGCCGCACCGGCGGCAAACCACCACTTCCCGTCCGGGCCGTGGGTGTTGGCGAGGGATCCGAGCAGCAGCACGGTGTCGAGATAGACGTGGGGATTCAGCCAGGTCAGCGCAAGGCACGTGCCCAGGGCCGCCGCCCAGCTTCCGCCGTTTAGGGCCTTGGGTTGGTCCGGCAGTCCGCCGCGGATGGCGCGCCGGGCCGCGAGCACCCCGTAGGCCAGCAGGAAGATGGCCCCGGCCCACCTCACGACGTCGAGGACCGCCGGCGCACGTTCAATGACGATGCCGAGGCCGGCAACGCCCAGCACGATCAGCACAAGGTCCGACACCGCACACACGCACACCACGAGGGCGACGTGGGTGCGCTGGATGCCTTGGCGGAGAACGAAGGCGTTCTGCGCACCGATGGCGACGATGAGGGACAGGCCGCTGGCGAGGCCCGAAAATACGGAGAGGATCACGCAGTCCACGTTAGGCGCGCATCCGCCGTGAAACCAGTTAAAGCTATTGATGCAACATAAGCTGGGCTAATGATCGATATCCAGCCCGAGCAGGCCCGGACCCTGGCCGCGATCGTCGCCCACGGAAGCTTCGAGGGGGCCGCGAGCGAGCTGTCGGTCACGCCGTCGGCCGTAAGCCAACGCGTCCGGGCCCTCGAGGTGGCAGTGGGCCGGCCGGTTCTGCGCCGGACCCGGCCCATCGAACTCACCAGCTCGGGACAGGCGGTGGTGCGTTTTGCCCGGCAGCTCGACATGCTCTCCACCGAGCTGGCGGAGGAGCTGCAGCCCGGCATCCCGCACGCAGGGACCCGCCTGACCCTGGTGATCAACAGCGATTCGCTGCACGCCTGGGCCCTGCCTGGCCTGGCCGCGGTGTCCGGCAACGTCCAGCTTGAAATCCTTCGGGAGGACCAGGACTACTCCCTGGACCTGCTGCGCAGCGGCGTTGCTGCCGCCGCCATCACGGCCACGGCCAAGCCGGCGCCGGGCTGCACCTCCCGTAGGCTCGGCGTAATGCGCTACCTTCCGGTCTGCACGCCCGGCTTCGCCAGACGGTGGTTCGGCGGCGGAGTGACGAAGGAAACCCTGGCAGGGGCTCCAGTGATCGTCTACGACCGCAAGGACGATCTCCAGGACCGCTTCTTGCGGCGGTTCAGCCCCAAAGACCTCCAGCCGCCGAGGCACTACGTTCCGGCCGCCCACGAATTCGGCGAAGCCCTCCGGTTGGGAATGGGGTGGGGGCTGCTCCCGGAGAGCGAAATCGAGGCCGATCTGGACCAGGCAAGGCTCCAGATCATGGCACCGGATTCCTTCGTTGACGTCCCGCTCCACTGGCAGCAATGGCGCTATGGATCCACGGCCCTGAACGACGTCGCCACGGCCATCATCCAGGCAGCGGCGCGGGCGCTCCGGTGAGGGCAGCCAAGGGCGGTTGCCCGCTTGGCAGGAACTCGACTAGAAGTGACCGATTTCCGCCAGCTGCCGCGGCCCTGCAGGCACTAGATTGGCAGCATGGCAACAACCGCCGAAACAGGCCCCACGCAGCCGGACAGCACCCACGAAGTGCCCCCGGCCCTTCCCACCCGCCCCAACCGCCCCGCGCCCACCCTGCCCGGACAGCCTGGCCAGCCGGCCCCGATCAGCAGACTCGGCATCGCCGCCGTCGTCGTCACCGTCGTGCTCTGGGCCTCCGCTTTCGTCGGCATCCGGGCCGTCGGCCCCAGCTTCTCCCCTGGTCCGCTGACCCTCGGCCGGCTGGCGGTTGGCGCAGTCGTCCTCGGCCTCGTGGTGCTGCCGAAGCTGCGCGCCCTGCCCAGGGGTCGCGAATGGTGGCCCATCCTGGCCTACGGGGTGATGTGGTTCGGCGGTTACAACGTCTCCCTGAATGCCGCCGAGCACCTCCTGGACGCGGGAACCAGCGCCCTGCTGATCAACGTCAATCCCATCCTCGTCGCGGTCATGGCCGGCCTCATCCTGAAGGAAGGCTTCCCGCGCTGGCTCATCATCGGCAGCCTGGTCGCGTTCGGCGGGGTCGCCGTGATCGCGCTCGGTTCCGGGCAGCGGTCGACGGCGGACGTAGCCGGTGTGCTGCTGTGCCTCCTGGCGGCTGCACTCGCGGCGGTCAGCGTCATCGTCCAGAAGCCGGTGCTGCGGAAGTTCCCGGCCGCCCAGGCCACCTGGTTCGGCATCATGGTGGGCGCCATCTGCTGCCTGCCGTTCAGCGGCCAGCTCCTCACCGAGCTGCAGGCGGCACCGCTGCCGGCCACGCTCGGACTCGTCTACCTTGGCGTCTTCCCCACCGCCATCGCCTTCACAACGTGGGCGTATGCGCTCTCTCTGATCGACGCCGGACGACTCGCGGCGACGACGTACCTTGTCCCCGGCACCACGATCCTCATCTCCTGGCTGGTGCTGGGCGAGATCCCCACCATCTGGGGCCTGGTCGGCGGCGTGATCTGCCTGGCAGGCGTAGGGCTGACCCGGCGCCGCTCCCGCTAACTGTTCAGCGGTACAGTTCAGCTATGTCCGCTTCGCTGCCTCCGGGCCTGCCGATCGATCCGGGCGGCCCGGCCGAGGGGCCGTTCCCGATGTCCGAAGCCGACTTCGAGGCCGCCGTAAGTGACGCCCTGGACCGGATCCCGCAGGACCTTGCCCGGACGATGAACAACGTGGCGGTCTTCATCGAGGACGACTACATCCCGCGGCCCGGAGAGGATCCGGACACGGTGCTGCTGGGCCTCTACGAGGGCGTGCCCCTGACCGAGCGGGACTCCTGGTGGGACGCCGGTTCACTGCCGGACCGCATCACCATCTACCGCCAGCCGATCTTGGACATCTGCGCCTCCCGGGAGGACGTGATCGAGGAAGTCACCGTGACGGTGGTGCACGAGATCGCCCACCACTTCGGCATCAGCGACAACCGCCTCCACGAGCTCGGCTGGGACTAGCCTTGTAACCATGGGACACGACCACAGCCACTCGCACGGAATGACCGCCACAGGCAAACACCGCAAGCGCCTGATGGCCGTCCTGGGCATCACGCTCGCCGTCGTGGTCATACAGATTGTCGGGGCCATGGTGTCCGGCTCGATGGCACTGCTCGCCGACGCCGGGCACATGCTCTCCGACGCCGCCGGCGTCTTCATCGCCCTGCTGGCCGCCTGGATCGCCGCCCGTCCCGCAAGCGACCTGCGCACCTACGGCTACCAGCGGGCCGAGGTCCTGGCGGCACTGGCCAACGCCCTGGTCCTGATCGTGATCTCGGTGGTCATCTTCACGGAAGCCGTCCGGCGGCTCGGCTCGGCCCCCGAGGTGGAGACCGGCGTCATGCTGTTCGCCGCCGTCCTCGGCGCCGTGGCCAACCTGGCGTCACTGCTGATCCTTCGCGGAGCCCAGAAGGAAAGCCTCAATGTGCGCGGCGCCTACCTCGAGGTGCTCGGCGACCTGCTCGGATCCTTCGCCGTCATCGCCGCGGCAATCGTCATCATGGTCACCGGCTACCGTGCGGCGGACACTATCGCCTCCATCCTCATTGCCCTCATGATCCTGCCCCGGGCCTGGCATCTGCTCCGCGACGTCGTGGATGTCCTGCTGGAGGCGACCCCGAAAGGCGTCGACGTCCAGATGATCCGCGAGCACATCCTCGCCGTGGAGGGCGTGGTCTCCGTGCACGATATCCACATCTGGACGATCACTTCCGGGGTGCCGGTCTTCTCCGCCCACGTGGTGGTGGAAGATGCGGCGCTGGGTGCCCGCGGCGCGGACCAGGTCCTGGACAAGCTCACAAGCTGCCTCGGCTCGCATTTTGACACCGAGCACTGCACCTTCCAGCTGGAACCGGCCACGCACTCCGAGCACGAGGCCCACCAGCACGCCTGATCACGCCCCCGCGCAAGGCGACAGCCGGGCTGCCCGCCTGCCTTGCGCGCCTTGCCCACCGGCCGGCCGGCCGTGAAATCAGGCTCCCCCACCCCGACACGCCCCGCTCAAATGTGACCAAATGACATTGTTGTTGTTTATGTTATTGGTGTGACTCGTGTTGCCAAAGTGGCCTTTGGCACGTAGCCTCGTCCCTGCTGGGTGATCCGCAGAGGGGCCTTTCCATGCGCCAGAATCCAACCTCGCTCATTCCAGCTTGATACTTCAGCGAGGTTTTGCCCATGAGTTGGACCGGATCCGGCCGAAAGAGCGCGGTGCTCTGCGCCGCCGTCGTACTTCTTGGATCGCTGGCGCTGCCGGCGCAGGCCGCATCCCCTCAGCTGTCCCGCACGGCCGTGCCGGCCTCGCCCGAGACGCCTTCTCCTGAGGAGATCGCCGCGGCGAAGTCCAGTGAAAGCGCCACGGCGGGCGAGGTCACCCGAATCGACAGTCTCCTGGCGGATGCCTCCACGGCCCAGGAATCCAGCCTCGCGGCGTCCCTGCAGGCCAACAACAACTACGGCGACGCCCTCGTGGAGCTTCAAACCCGGCGTGATGCGGCCGCCGTCGCCGCCGCGAAGGCTGCAGCGGCCGGGGCCGAACAGCAGAAAACGCGCAAGCAGATCGGCCAGCTCGCCGGCGATCTGTACCGCAACGGCGGCCTGAATCCGGCCCTGAGCAGCCTGGTCAGCGGCAGCGGGAATCCCCTGGAGCAGGCGGCAACACTCGAGGCCGTGACGGCCGGCCGTACGAGGGCGTTCCAGTCCGCGGAAACCGCCGCCTCCGCTGCGGAGTCGCTGACGGCGGCAGCCGCGGAGGCCAACCGCGCCGCGGATGAGGCGGCCCGGACAGCGGAATCCCGGAAGGCGGACGCGCAGCGGGCCAGCGATGCCCAGCGAAAAGCCGTGTCCGACGCCCAGGCGCAGCGGAGCGTCCTGGTGGACCAGCTGGCAAGCCTCAAGAACACCACCGTCGCGCTGGAATCAGCCCGGGTGGATGCCCTGGACCGCCAGCGCCAGCAGGAGCGGCTCGCTGCCGTGACCGCGGCGGCGGCACAAGGGGCGTCGGGAACCGCGCCGCAGCCGGCGCCGGCAAACCAGGCGGCCCAGCAACCGGCAGCGCCGGCAGAACAGCCGCGTCCCGCCGTCGTTCCGGCTGTTCCCGCCCCTGCCGCCCCGGCCCAGGCGCCGCCGGCACCTGCTCCAGCGCCTGCCCCCGTCCCCGCTCCAGCGCCCGCTCCGGCGCCGGTTCCCGTTCCCGTTCCCGCACCGGTTCCGTCGCCCGCGCCCGGCGGGTCGAACCAGACCGCGATATCAGTGGCCCTTGCAAAGATCGGCTCGCCCTACTTCTACCAGTACGGCGGGACCGGGGCCTATGGCTTTGACTGCTCCGGGCTGGTGCAGAACGCGTTCGCGGCAGCCGGCAAGTACCTGCCGCGCACGGCTTCCCAGCAGTTCGCCCAGGCACCTGTGCACGTGCCTCTCGCCCAGGCGCAGTCCGGAGACTTGCTGGTCTGGGGCTCGGCACCGGGGTTCTACCACGTGGCGATCTACCTTGGCGGCGGCCGGGTGGTCCAGGCGCTGAACCCGGACGCCGGCATCACCGTCACTGACCTTGCCTCCATGTCCGGGATGCAGCTCTACCCTTACGCCGCCCGGTACTGACGGGTCATGAATCAGTGCGCGGCCTCTCCTTGCCGGCGCGGAATACCCGGGGCGCCGCCCGGCCGGCACCCTAGGAGAGGACGTCCTTCGTGACGAACCTGCCGTAGGCGAGCGCCCCGAAGACGGCGACGTAGCCGCCCTGCAGCAGCGCATTGCTGGCAAAGGAGTCCCAGGAGACCGGCTGGCGCAGAAGATCCCCGAAGTCCAGCCAGTAGTGGCTGAACAGCCAGGGATGCAGCCAGTCCAGCTGAGGCAGCGCGTCCAGCACCTGTGACACAACGGAGAGCACCACGGTGGCCGCCATCGCCCCGACCGGCACATCCGTCAGCGTGGACATGAAGAGGCCGATTGCCGACAGCCCCAGCAGGGAGACGGCCAGATAGGCGGCAATCAGCAGCAGCCGCACCATGGCGTCGCCTGCCCCGATCGAGTCGCCGGAGAGCAGCGTCACCGGACCCACCGGGAAGAGGGCAGCCCCGATGCCGGCACCGACCAGCGCCACCACGAGCGGGGCCACGACGACGAACACCGCCGCCCCTGCGTACTTCACGAGCAGAAGCCGGTTCCGGCCTGCCGGGGCGACGAGCAGGTAGCGCAGGGTCCCCAGCCCGGCCTCGCCCGCGATGGTGTCCCCCGCTACGACCCCCACGGTGAGCGGCAGGAACAGCGGGACGGACACCACCATGGCTGTGACGCCGACAAACAATCCGTTCTGCATGATCCGGTCCAGGAATGCCGGCCCGCGGCCCGGAGGCACCGCGGATGACACCCGCACGGCGACGGCGATCAGGACAGGAATTGCCGCCAGCGCGAATAGCATGGCCCAGGTTCTGCGGCGGCGGAAGAGCACCCCGAGTTCGGACGCAAGGAGGCCGCCGCTCCACCGGCGGCGCGGGACGGACACCGGGACGGAAGTTCGGCCCGAGTGCCGGAGGGCGGAGTCACTGGACAACGTCGAAGCCCTCCCCCGTCAGCGCCACAAAACGGTCTTCCAGGCTGACCTCCTCGGTAGAGAAGCCACGGACGCGGACGCCTGCGGCCACGAGCGCCGCCACCACAGCTTCCGGCGCCACACCGCCGTCGCCGGCCGCAGTCGGCAGGGGTGCAAAAAGCACTGCTCCCGCGCTGGCGGGACTGCCGCCGTCGGGGCTGGTGCTGGCGGTCAGGCCCAGGGCCGCCAGAACCTGCGCCGCGGTACCGGGGTCCGGCGTGAGCACGCGAATCCGGGCCTGGCCCGCCTGTCGCAGTTCCGCCAGCGTCCCCTGGGCAACCAGCCGGCCCGCGCTCATGATGGCCGCGTGGGTGCAGATCTGTTCCACCTCGGCCAAGAGGTGGCTGGAGACAAACACCGTGGCTCCGTCGGCGGCGAGGGAACGCACCAGGCTCCGCACCTCGCGGGTGCCCTGCGGGTCCAGGCCGTTCGTGGGTTCGTCCAGGACCAGGAGCTCCCGGGGAGCGAGGAGGGCATTGGCAATACCCAGGCGCTGCTTCATGCCCAGCGAGTACGCCCGGACCTTCTTGTCCGCGGCGTGCGTCAGGCCCACGCGCTCCAGGGCGGACCGGACCCGGGCCCGCCGCGTGGCGGCGAATCCGTGCGGATCCGCGGCATCCATGCGGTGCAGGTTTGCCGCGCCGGACAGGAACGGGTAGAACGCTGGCCCTTCGACGAGGGCACCTACGCGGGGCAGGACCGAATCGAGCTGCCGGGGCATCTCCTCGCCCAGGACGCGCACGGAGCCGCCCGTGGCGGCGGCCAGTCCGAGCATGAGCCGGATGGTGGTGGTCTTGCCCGAGCCATTGGGGCCCAGGAAGCCGAACACCGAGCCCCTCGGCACGGCCAGATCGACGCCGTCGACCGCCAACTGGTGGCCGAACCGCTTGCTGAGGCCCGTGGTTTCGATGCTCAGTTCACCCGGCGAGGCGGGGGTCACTCGGCCGCCGCCCGGACCGCCAGCCGCAGAGTCATCATTGCGCGGCCGCGGCCTGGAGCCGCTCCAGGGGCACGGAACCGACGAAGATCCTGCCGTCGTCGAGGATCAGCACGTTCACCAGCGACGTGTGCAGGAGCCTCCCGCCGGAGACGGGAACGGTGGCCTGCTGGAGGAGCGACGCCGCCCCGGAGGCCGACCCGCCGGGAAGTGCCTTGTCCGGCGACTTCGGGTCAGGCTGGTCCTTGGACCCGGGCTTCGGGAACATGCCCGTTCCCGCGGGGAATCCGGTGACGGCTTCCCAGCCGGATCCTGTGACGCTGGGGTGGTGGGCGCCCTTGGGCTCGTCGGCCGGCGGTTTCGTGGCATCGGACTTGTGCTCAGGGACCGGTATTTCCTTGACTGTCGCCCCCGGCGGCGGAGTGAAGTTGAAGACCGACGCGTCCGGAGCCTCGAGTGTCAGGCTGGTGAAGGCGACCCGGAAGGCCGGATCAGCCTGTCCGCGCGCCTTAATCTCGACGCCCAGCGGCAATCCGCTCTGCCCGTCGACGGAGATCGCGATGGAGGCAACCAGGGTGGCCGATGACTTCGGCGCCAGCACCAGGTTGTATGCGGGCCGCCCGGCCACCTGGACGTCGGCGCCGACGCTCACATCCGTGCCCGGGTCGAGCTTGGCCAGCACCTTGGCGGCCAGCTGCTCGGGGGTGGGCATGGCACCGGTGTCGGCCGCATGCCGGTCGGTGGCGTCGGCCGCCAGCTGGACGTGGCTGGCGGTGTTGTCCTTGGAGTTGTAGAACCACAGATCGTTGCCGCGCCGGACGGCATTCCGTTCAGCCAGGCGGTCCATGACCTGAACGCGGGCGTTGTGCTCGCCGTCGGTGTAGACCCGGGCCGTGTGCGGACCGGTCAGGAGCTCCAGCCACGCGGTATCCGAGGAGCCGCCGGGACCAGCGGTGGGAAGTTCGGGAAGGCCAATGTCGGAGGACTGCTCGAGCGTTCCGGACAGTGCGGTTTTGCGGTGCTGGGCAAGCAGCTGCAGCACCTGCTCCGGCGACTTGGCCGGCAGGGGATCCCCGGCGCTCGCGGGAAGGGAGCCCGTCAGGGCGCCGGCGGCGATGACGGCGGGAACGGCCACGGCGGGCAACCAACGCAACCATTTGCGGGTCACGAGGACCGCGCTCCAACTTTGCAGCTCATAGTTCAACAGTACGCCTGGAAAGGCCAGCTTCACCCAGAACCTCGAGCGCCGCACTGATGGGCATCCGCTGCGCGGTTCCGTGTACATCGCGGCGCCATTCTCCCGTCGTCGCTCTTGAGTCGTTGGGTTCGATCACCATAGAGTGACTGCCAACGACAAGCACTTCAGGAGATGACATGTCCCTCGTCCGCGTGCATAACTTCTCGGTCTCCCTCGACGGCTTCGGCACCGGCGAGGGCCAGCAACTCGAGGCTCCGTTCGGTCACGCAGGCTCACGGCTAATGGAGTGGGCTTTCGAGACGCGCACCTTCCGCGCGATGGGCTTTCACGGGGAGTCGGAGGGATCCTTCGGCGTCGACGAGGCGTTCGCCAGCGCGTGGGGGCCCGGGATCGGCGTGGAGATCATGGGGCGCAACAAGTTCGGCCCTCAACGCGGTCCCTGGGAGGACGAGGAATGGAAGGGATGGTGGGGCGATAACCCTGTCTTCCACACTCCTGTCGTTGTTCTGACACACCATCCTCGGCCGGTACTTGAGATGGAAGGCGGAACAACGTTCCATTTCGTTGACGCCGACCCCGTCACCGCACTCAAGCAGGCCCGCGCCCTGGCCGGCGACCTCGACGTCCGGATCGGTGGCGGCGTCAGCACAATTCGACAGTTCCTCGAGGCCGATCTGATCGACCACATGCACATCGTCCTCGTACCGATCGTCCTGGGCCGGGGCGAACGGCTCTGGGATGGACTCGAAGGACTCGAACAACGCTTTGACATCGAAGCGACCCCTTCTCCATCCGGAGTTCTCCACCTGGTCTTCACCCGCCGCACGGCCCGGTAGGCCGACTTGGGAGCCGCCGCCCGTGGACGACCGTTCTCAAGACACTGCTCGAGACTTCCTGCACCCCCGGGAATACGCGGGTTGGACGTGTAGCGGTTACCGTGTACGCGCCAAGGCAAGGGTGCCGGCGGCAGTCAACGCGCGGACTCCTCGACCAAGGCGATGCAATTGCCGTCGGGGTCCCGGAAGTACGCCATCGGCGGCATCGGACCGCTCTCGCCGCCCCTCACGTCCTCGAACTCGACGCCGCGCGAGCTGAACTCGGCCATGGCTGCTTCAAGGTTGGGCGTGTCGAAGCCAAACGGTGCCCTGCCACCAGGTTGCGGGTCCTCGTCGCTCATCGGCGGCACGAGGGCGATCACTGTATACGCGCCGACCGGAGCCACCTCGATCCAGCGGAAGCCCCCGCCGACGTCGTTGTCCGTGCGCACCTCGAAGCCGAGCTTGTCGCGGTAGAACGCGAGCGCACGGTCCTGATCGCTCACCGTGAGGTACACGGTGCCCACACCGGGGATGTGCTGTGCGGCTGCTGTATCGGTCATGCGGATACTCCCTCCGGGTAGAATGGCCCACCCCACGGTGACGCTCATGGCTGACGTGCTCGGCAACGCGCCTTGGCTGCGACTACTCGTCTCACTTGAACACGTCTCGTTGCCAGTTAACCACGTGGCCCGCAGGCTTCAGCCTGGGACGGGATCCAACAACAGCTCGTCGGCGTCGGGCCGGACGATCACGTAGTCGCGAATGCATACGTCGGGGCGGCGTCTGTCATTGAGCGATAAACGGTCGTGTGCTCATCCATTCGGCACGAAGTATTGAAAATACCTCCTTGTCGTAACGATTCCCGTCGTAGACCCAGCTACTGCGAAGAACGCCGTCCGAATGCAGACGCAGTCGCTGCGCGACAGCAACACTGCGGTCGTTGTCGGTGCGGCACCGCCATTCAACGCGAGACATTCCCCGCTCTACGAAGGCCCACTCCATGAGGAGTTCGACTGACCGGGTGATGAGGCCGCCTCCGACAGCATCGGGTTCGAGCCAGCAGCCGACCTCGCAAATGCCCCAGACGGGGTCAAACGCAACAAACATCACGCCTCCAACGATCTTGCCTTCGTCCCAGAGGCCATAGATGCGCGCTCCATCATTCGCGGTGGCTGTGGCGTAGCGCTGAAGGGTAGCGCGGGCACCGTCGACGGTGTCGGTGACAAAGGTCGGTCCGACCCACGGCCGGATATGGTCTCTTGCCCTGCTCATATGCTCGGCAAACTCGCCGGCGTGCCATATCTCAAGAGGCTTCAGGACGACCCCGTCTCGCACGACTGTTTCAAACATAGTTTCTCCAGAGGTTTGCCCAGGGTTTGGTTGCCACTGGGGTGGGTGATTTTCCCGGACGTCTGCGGCGGCTTCTTGGCGGAGACTGATCCAGTTTCCGGCGCGTGAGCAGTCGCTGACGGGTGCGCTAGGTGCCCAACGCGAGGTAGTTGCCCAGGGCCTGGAGCAGGCCCCGGGTGCCCTTCTCACGGACGTCGCTGTCAGCCCGGAACTGGTCGAAGAAGACACCCTGCTCGACGTGGGTGAATCGGGTGCCCTCATCGATCGGGTCGAACTCCAAGGACGCCACCGACGTCGACGCGTGGATCCCGTCGAGCCACATGTCATACGTCGTGACGATGCGGTTGTGCTCGACGATGTCAGTGTATGTGGCCTCGTACCGAGAGACTGGACCGTTGTGAAATTTGCCCTCCGCGACGTCCCGTCCGCCGACGCGGAAGTCGAAGGCCCAATCGCGGGCCTCCAAGCTGTTGCCGCCGCCCCACCAGCCCAGCTTCTGCTTCTCGTCAGCAAACGCGCTCCAGACGCGCTCGACAGATGCCGGGTAGTCGCGGGTCAGGGTAAAACCAGAGCGGGCGAGTCGTCGTTTGATCGTCATGAGCACGTTCCTATCGCGCCAGGGTGACGTGGATCGTGCCGCTTTCGGCCACTTCGGTCGTTACTTGGTGGGTCAGCTCGAAGGCGCGCAGGTCATCCCACAGCCGGTTGCCCCCGCCGAGGAAGATCGGCGCCACTGTGAGGTGCAAGTCGTCCACGAGGCCGGCGCGCAGGAAGGCGCGGGCGGTGCCGTACCCGCCGCCCACGCGTACGTCCAGGCCACCGGCGGCCTCGGCCGCCTCCGCGAGCACGTCCTCAATTGCGGTGCTGCGGAAGTGGAACGTAGTCCCGCCCTCCATCGGGATCGACGGACGAGGTGCGGTGTGCGTGAGGACGTAGACCGGGGTCCCGAATGGCGGCTTGTCACCCCACCAGCCTTTCCAGTCCGGGTCGCCTGGAAAGGCGTGGAGCCCGAACATGCCCGCTCCCATGATCTCGGAACCGACGCCCTCGAAGGACGCGACGGCGTATCGGTCATCGATGCCGGTCGTTCCAGCGCCGCTGGTCTCGCCGAATACCTTCTCCCGGAACGTTCGGGTCGCGCCGTATGTCTCCGTGAGGCGCCCCCAATCCGTGCCCATCGGATTGTTGGGCGTCGGGTCGGCTGGCGTATATCCGTCCAACGAGGTGAACAGGTCCATGCGAACGCGGGTCATATCAGGTTCCCTTCGAATTGGTGAGGGTGAGGTGGATGCCAAGCCGGTCCGCCTGGTGTTCTGCGGGTGTCCGCTGCTCGCCGAGCCACAGGTGCAGAACGTCGAGGGCACCTGGGCGCAGGCTAATGGTGCGGACGCGTCCGTGTTTCTCCGACCTGACCACTCCCGCGTTCTCGAGGACGCGCAAGTGCTGCATAAGCGACGGCAACGCCATCTCGAACGGCGCGGCGAGTTCGGACACGACCGCCGGGGACTTCGCCAATCGCTCCACGACGGCTCGGCGTGTGGGATCCGCGAGAGCGCGGAGCACGGAGTCGAGCTGTTCGTAATACTTAGGCACAGGCCTAAGTATTTTTGATGGAGGAGGGGTTTGTCAATCAATTCACGGACAAGCGTTGCGAGCCGTGACACATCTGAGCAGCCCAGGACGAAACTGGTCGGCTACGCACGCGTTTCGACGCGGCATCAGGCGGTCCTTTTGGCCGCCAGGGTTCGACGCGATGACCTCTACATGGATCTCGGGCGCGAACCTCACGACCCCACTTCGCTCGAGCGCTCGACAAGCGATCACGGAACGCCGCCAAGGTGCGATCAAATCCACATCTCTGCCGCGCCCGCGCTGGCTTCAGCCGGCAGCTCCGGGAGAACGGGGCGCAGCGGGCGATGACGCGTCTGGCGCTACGGTGCCGGCTGCGCCGTCGACCGTGATGCTGTGCCCGGTGGAAATCCGAGTCGTGGCGTCCGGTACGCCGACCACTGCCGGGATCCCGTATTCGCGTGCGACGACGGCGCCGTGGGAATTCGGCCCGCCCATTTCCATGACCAGGCCGCCGGCCGTCAGGAACAGCGGCGTCCAGCCCGGGTCCGTGGAGGGTGCTACCAGGATCTCGCCGGGTTCCAGGTGCGCGCCTTGCGGGTCCAGGATCACGCGGGCCCGGGCAGTGACCGTGCCCGCGGAAGCCGGTGTGCCGGACAGGATCCCGGCTGCTCCGGCATCAGCACCGGCCGCGGCGTTCTGAAGCGCCTCTGGCTCCGTGCCGTCCGAGAGCAGCACGCGGGGGATGTGCCGCCGGCCCAGTTCGGCCGCGTAGGCGTCGCGGCGTTGCTCCACGACCGCCTGCAACGGTGCGCCGTCCAGCCCGTGGCGGACTTCGGCCAGGTCCAGGAAGAAGACATCATCCGCAGCGTCAATGCGCCCGGCCGCGGCCAGCTCCTCCCCCACCGCCGTGAGTTGTCCCCGGACCGCGCCCAGCGCCTCCACGAGGTAATACTTGGGCAGTTCCCGCAGGCCCGCGAACATCCGCGTCCGTCTCAGTGCCGCCCGGACCAGGCCCGCGCGCAGGCGGCTGCGTTCCCGGGCGGTGGCTACGAAACGCTCCACCTGGGCCTCCGCCTCGCGCGCCGCCTTGCTGAACTGACGGTCCGGGGCTTGGGCCGGGTCATCCAGCCGCAGATAGTTGGCCAGGACCCCCAGGATATGGGTCGGTTCATCGGACCAGCGCGGCATTCCGAGGTCAATTTCCGCCACCGCACGGTGGCCGTAGCGGCTAAGAAAAGCCGAAAGTCCGGACTGCACGACGGCGGGAAGCCCGCGGGCCCGGTAGCGGCGCGCGAGCTCGGGCAGACTCGCGTCGGCGAACACCGCCGCCGAGTCGGGGTGGGTTCGGATGGAGGCGGCAAGTGCCCAGAGTTCGAGGTCCATTTCGGTCGTCACATTATTGGGCAGTCCCCTCAGCACCGTCTGCAGTTCCGCCGCGGACGCCCTGCCTCCCAGCAGCTTCCCGGCCACGGCCAGCAACGCAAACCCCAGCGCCGGCAGCGGCAGGATGTTGGGAACCACCTGGAAGACCTCCCGGCCCAGGATGCGCTCGGCATGGTCCAGCCGCTCGGCGGGCGTGGATCCGGCCGGGACCGCGAGCGAGCTCCTGAGCCGCTCGCCAACGCGGTCAGCCCGGCGGAGCGCGGCCTCCGGGCGGATCAGGCCGCGGAGCAGGGACTCCGGCACCCTGGCGTGGGCGGCTACCGGGGCGACGTGCCGCAGGAGCGGCCATGCTGACGTGGCGGTGACGGAGAACCTGGCATCGGTGAAAAGCCGGCGCAGGACGGTGGCCGATCTGGCCTCCATGACATCGAAGACCTTGGGGACGATCGCGCGGCCGACGGTGCTGCGGACGACTGGCGTGAGGTCGAAAAAAATACGTTGCCCGGCCTGGGTATAGGGAGACGGGCCCTCGCGCGGCGCCGGCACCTCAAAGTGCGCCGCCTTGGCCACGGAGGAGGCAATGAGCCGGATGCCGGCGAGCCCCATCGGCGTCAGGGGCCGGGTCAGGCCCTGGGCCAGGCTGAAGCACAAATACACGCGCAGCCCCTCCCCTGCCGGCGGCCGGTCCGGCAACGGGTAGAGCGTGGTGATCGGCCTGGACTGCGTCAGCCATACGAAACCGTCCGCACTGATGGCCCATTCAAGATCCTGCGGGGAGCCGAAGTGCACCTCGGCGCGGCGGCCCAGGCGTTCCAGCGCCGCGAGCTGTGCATCGTCCAGGCTGGCGGCTGCCCCTGCGCCGGGTTGCGCGACCCGCTCCGTTCCGCCTCCGGGCAGGGAGCGGATGACAACGCCCTTGTCCCCGATCCGTCGCTCCAGGATCCTCCCGGTGGCGCCGTCCACCACGAAGTGGTCCGGGTTGACGGCCCCGGAAACGACTGCCTCGCCCAGGCCGGGGCTGGCATCGACGACGGCCTCGTGCCGCCGCCCGGTGACCGGGTTCGCCGTGAACATCACGCCCGCGACGGATGCCTCCACCATGCGTTGAACCACCACGGCGAGCGCAACGGCGGCCGGGCTGATTCCTTGAGCGGCGCGGTATGTCACGGCCCGGTCCGTCCACAGCGACGCCCAGCACTGACTGACGGCGGCCAGCACGGCATCCGCACCGACCACATTCAGGAACGTGTCCTGCTGGCCGGCGAAACTGGCGAACGGCAGGTCCTCTGCCGTGGCGGAGGACCTCACGGCGACGGCGGCGTCGTCCCCCAGCGCGGCGTAGGCCGCGCGCACGGCAGCCGCAATGTCGTCCGGCACATCGGCGGACATGACCGCGGCGCGGGCCTTCGCAGCCAGCGCGGCCAGTGCGGGCAGATCATCCGGGGCGGTGGCGGCAAGGGCGCTGTGGATGCCGCCAAGTCCCGCGGGCGCCGTGGCGCGCACGTAGGCCTGCGTGGTCAGGCAGAACCCGGCCGGAACCGGCAGCCCGGCCCGCATCAGTTCGCCCAGGTTGGCCGCCTTGCCTCCGGCCTGGGCCAGCATGGCCTTGCCCGTGTGCTCCAGCGCCAGCACCAAAGCGTCCGGGGGCGTTTCCGGTTTGCCGGGCTGCTCCATGCGCCGTTCTTCCCTTCAGCGTCGAAGAAAGCGGGACTTCGGCAAGTGAGGGCTAGGAGACGCCGAGCATGGGTCCGAAGCTTGGCCGGTCCGCCAGCCGCGGGTCCTCGCGGTCAGGGACCACCATGACGGGGCCCTTGGCATGGTGCAGGACGCCGTCGGACGTGGATCCCAGCAGCATTCCGGCAAACCCGCCGCGGCCGCGCGTGCCGACCACCACGAGTTCCACGTGCCGGCTGGCCTCGACGAGGATTTCCACCGGCGAGCCGTCCACGAGCTGCGTCTCCACCGTTAGCTGGGGGAAGTGGCTCTTCAGCCACGCCACGCCGGCGTCGAGCTGGACCTTGATATCGGCGAAGAGTGCTTCACGGTCCATCGGTGCGGGCACCCATGCCAGCGATCCGCTGTACTGGGGCACGGCGCACACCACCCGCAACCGGGCGGAGAGCCGCTCGGCCTGGGCCGCCGCCTCCAGCACTGCCACGCGGGCCTGTTCGGAACCGTCCACGCCCACCACCACGACGTTCTCGACGGGCTGGCGGCCGGACTTTGCCTGCTCAGCGAGGACGTGCTTGTCCTGCGTGGTTTCGCCGAGGCGGTCGGAGCAGATCAGCGGCACGGTGACGGTGGGGCACTTTGCATGGGCCGGCAGGGCGCTGCTGACGGAGCCGAGCAGGCGGCCGACGAAGCCGCCCCGGCCGCGCGTGCCGAACACGAGCAGTTCCGCGGTTTCGGTCATTTCCAGCAGCACGCCGGACGCGTCGCCGTTCTCAACGGAGGCGTCGACGTCGATGTTGTAGCCGGAGACCTTGTCCAGGGCCTGCTTGAGGATGGCCTCCGCGCCTTCACGGATTACGGAATCGTCCACCGTGGCGTAACCGCCGTCGAGCCCTGACGCCGCGAAGATCGGCACCGAGTAGGCGGTCACAATGTGGAGCGGGCGCTGGCGGCGCTCAGCCTCGCGGGCGGCCCAGACCAAGGCGCAGTGGCTGTGGTCCGAACCATCCACGCCAACCACGATCCCCCGGGGCGCCGCCGACTCGCCGGAATTCCCTGACGGTTCCGGATGCACCTGTTCACGGCCCATGGGGTCCGCCTCCTCGCGATTCTTGCCTGATGTTGCGGCTATTCTGCCAGAAGTGTCGGAATCCAGCGTCCACCGGCATCGCGCCCCGAAAACTGGGCGCGGGAACCCCTGGTTTTCCTCACTATTCCCGGGTCGTCGCCAACAAGCAAGATGCTGCACGGGGTGCCTACGACACCCCCGGCAGCGAAATTTTACCCAGAGTTAACCCGGCAAAATGGCGGCGCAGGACTTTGGGATTTACGGCTGCCGACGGCCGCGGAAATCCGGAGAAACCGGAGCACTGCCGAATGTTCGGGGGGCCCTATTCACGGGCCGGAATGTTAGGTAGTCTTCGAGGCACTGCTGAACCGAGACTCGTCTTTCAGAACGCGGCCCCCTCGAGGGGCTAGCGTCAGGACGGCGTCTCGGACGGCGCTTGGGGCTTGCGCCCCGCAACCAGCACCATTCGAGGAAGGACCCTGCAGTGTCGAGCATGCCTGAATACGGCGGGATCGAGCGGACCACCGCCGTGGTGATCGGCACGGGGCTCTCCGGCCTGGCCGTCGCCAGCGAACTGCAACGCCGCGGAGTGGCCGCCATCATTGTGGACGGCCTCGACCTGCTGGGCGCCGGGCATCCGGCCAACACCTCCTCGCTCCAACGCTGCGACGCCGCGGATGCCGCGACCCTCAGGGAACGCAACGAGATTCTGCGCCACCTCCGGAACTACGCTGCAAGCCACAAACTGGACGTCCGCAACAACATCCGGGCCCTGCAACTGGACCACGTGGACGCCGATGCTGACGGTGCTGCGACACAACAGTGGGCCGTCCGCACGCCGGGCGGCGTCCTCCTGGCGGACCACCTCGTCCTGACCCGCTGCGCCCACAGCCAACTGCGCCGGATGCTCTCCGACCTGGGTGTGGCCGCCGGCCAGAACCTGATGGCCGCGATGCACGCCCTCGGGATGTACCTCGTTGGCGTGGGCGAACTCATTACCCCCACGCCCAAGGAAGTTCTGCGGCAGGCGAAGGTGGTGGGCCAGGCAATATCCGTCAAGGTCCACCCGGGCGGCATTCCGTCCGTCCTGCCGCGGGGCTTCGCCCTGGCGGCTCCCGCATAGCCGGAGCATACCAACCCGGAGTACTGCCGTTCCAAAACGCAACGCGGGGTCAGGTACAGCCCATCCGAAGCCTTGCGGTGGGCCATATCTGACCCCGCGTTGCTTCTGTTGTTCAGCTGCCGCCGTCCGGGCCGTCGTCCGGGCCGTCGTCACCAGGGGTGAGGCGGCGCTTCGCCATCAGTCCGAGCGCGACCAGGATGCCTACCGCCGTTCCCACGAAGATCACGATGCTCCAGGGAAACGGCTGCGAAGCGTCCGGGGACTTCTCCGGCGCGGGCGTGGTGCCCGGCTGGGCGGTGCCCAGCGTCGGGACGGCGGCGGCGGGCGCCGTCGAGCCCGCTGTCCCGGCCGTGGCCGTGAACGTGAAGCTGCCCTCGATGGGGTGGCCGTCCGAACTGGCCACCCGCCAGGCGACGGTGAACAGACCCCCCGGGGCGCCCGGCTTGAGCTTCTCGGAGGCGACGTTGTCCACGATCTCCACGGGGCCGTCGGCCCAGTTTGCCCCCGCGGCATCAGTCACGGCGATCTGCGAACCGATCGCCAGCGGATTGTGGTTGAACGTGACCGAGACCTTCTCCGGCGGCGCCGGCACCGTGGCACCCGCGGCCGGGCTGGTGGACTCGGCGGCATCGTGCGCCGACGCCGGACCGACGGCACCCAGCAGGGCCGCGGCGAGGACCACGGCGCCCAGCAGGGCGTTCAGAAGCTGTCGGATGAGGCGCATGGACGGAGGGCTCCTAGTGTTGTCTTCCTTACAGACTAGGCGAAAACGCCGGGTGGGCCCGCGCCCGCCTAATAGGATGCAGGTAACATCCAAGACTCCCGGAGGACCAATGCTTAAGCAGGGCTCTGCACTCGATCGGTATTTTAAGATTTCCGAGCGGGGGTCGAACTTTTCGCGCGAGATCCGCGGCGGCTTCGCAACGTTCTTTGCCATGAGCTACATCGTGGTGCTGAACCCGCTGATTCTCTCCGGCCCCGATTCCTCCGGTGCCACGCTCGGGTTCCCGGCGGTTGCAGCCGTCACTGCTCTCGTGGCCGGCATCCTCACCATCCTGATGGGGGCCTGGGCCAAGCACCCGTTCGCTTTGGCAACCGGGCTCGGCGTCAACGCTTTCGTCGCCGTCACGGTCGCCACCAACCCGGGCCTGAGCTGGCCGGACATGATGGGCCTCGTGGTCCTGTCCGGTGTCACGATGCTGATCCTGGTCCTCACCGGGTTTCGGACCGCAGTGTTCAAGGCTGTTCCGGACGGGCTCAAGACCGCGATCGTCGTCGGCATCGGCCTCTTCATCGCCCTGATCGGCCTGGTCAACGCCGGCTTCGTGCGCCGCATCCCGGACGTCGCCGGCACCACCGTCCCGGTCGGCCTGGGCTTCGACGGCAAGCTCCTCGGCTGGCCCACCCTCGTGTTTGTCTTCGGCCTGATCCTGACCATCGCCCTCGTGATCCGCAAGGTCAAGGGCGCCATCCTGATCGGGATCGTGAGCTCCACCATCCTGTCCGTGATCCTGGAATTCACCCTCCACATCGGCCCCAGCTTCGACGGCAAGAACCACAACCCGCTGGGCTGGTCCCTCGTGGCGCCCAAGTTCACCGAGTGGGCCGCCCCGGACCTGTCCCTGATCGGCAAGGCCAACCCGTTCGGCGCGTTTGAGCACCTGGGCTTCGTCGCCGCGACACTCCTGGCCTTCGTGATCCTGCTCAGCATCTTCTTCGACGCCATGGGCACCATGGTGGGCCTCGCCACCGAGGCCGGGACGATCGACAAGGACGGCAACATCCCCAACGTTGACCGCGTGCTCCAGGTGGACGCCCTCGGCGCGATCATCGGCGGCGGCGCGTCCGTCTCCTCCAACCAGATCTACGTCGAATCCGGCGCCGGCATCGGCGAAGGCGCACGGACCGGCGTCGCCTCGATCGTGACCGGCCTGCTGTTCCTCGTCGCCATGTTCTTCACCCCGCTGATCAACCTCGTTCCGTTCGAGGCCGTGGCCCCGGCACTCGTCGTCGTCGGCTTCATGATGGTCTCCCAGGTCGGCAAGATCGACTGGCAGGACTGGGGCATCGCGATCCCGGCCTTCCTGACCTTCACCCTCATGCCGTTCACGTACTCCATCGCCAACGGCCTGGGTGCGGGGTTCATCGCGTTCGTCCTGATCCGCCTCTTCCAGGGCCGTGCCCGCGACGTGCACCCGCTCATGTGGGCTGTGGCCGCGGCGTTCCTCCTGTTCTTCGGCATCGGCACCATCGAAGCCGCCCTCGGGATCCACTAGGCGGCGTTCAATGCGAAGTTTCCGGGATTCCGGACGGTCCGACGGGGGCGCGGCTGGTTTTCGGGCGCCGGCTGGGGTGAGCTAGGACCATGGTTTCTCCCGCGCTCACCGTTGATGTCCCGCCGCAGCCCTGGACCGGGCGGTTCGACGGCGAGGGCGCCGACCACCGGCGCTGGTGGCAGTCCGTCACCCATTCCGCCCCGAAGGCGATCCCGGCCGCCGCCACGGCACGCACGCGGCCCGCCGTCATCCTCGGCTTCTGCAGCGATGAGGGCGTACGCCGCAACAAGGGCCGCACCGGCGCCGCAGCCGCCCCCGCCGCGATCCGCGCCGCGCTCGGGCCGCTCGCCTTCCACCTGCAGCGGGAAGTGCACGACGCCGGCGACGTCACCGTCGCGGGCAACGCGCTCGAGGCCGGCCAGGCGCGCGCCGGACTGGCCATCACCCGGTTGCTCGACGCCGGCCAGCTTCCCGTGGTCCTGGGCGGCGGCCATGAAACCGCGTACGCCAGCTACCTGGGCGTGGCCGGCTCGGCTGCTGTCCGTGAGGGCCTGCGGGTGGGCGTGCTGAACCTGGACGCCCACTTCGACCTCCGCGACGAACCCGTACCCAGTTCCGGCACCCCGTTCCTGCAGATGGCCCGGGCGGAAGCCGCCGCAGGCCGCGAACTCACGTACGCCGTCGTCGGGATCTCCGAGCCGAACAACACCCGGGCGCTGTTCCGGACCGCGGAGGGGCTCGGCGTGGACTACCTGCTGGACGAGGACTGCTCGCCGGAGGCAGCGTACGCGTTCGTGGCGGCGTTCCTGGCGCAGGTGGACGCGCTGTACCTGACCATCGACCTCGACGTCCTGCCGGCCTCGGTAGCGCCAGGGGTGAGCGCACCGGCCGCGTACGGTGTCCCGCTGCCGGTCATCAGCGCCGTGTGCCGCCAGGTGGCCGCGAGCGGGAAACTGCTGCACGTGGATGTGGCCGAACTGAACCCCCGGTTCGACATCGACGGCCGGACCGCCAAGGTGGCCGCACGCCTGGTCAATACGCTGCTGGGGTAGGCAGCTCAGGGCTGGACGGCCGGCGGGCGCCCGCCTGCTCCAGGACACCGGTGATGCAACGCAGGATCTCCTCCCCTGCCAGCACCCCTGTCGCCGTCGTGACCGTCAGGTTCTCCCGGTAGAAGCCGTCGCTGTCCAGTTCTCCGTGCGCCGGACGGATAGCGATGTCCGCCAGCTTGAGGAGTCCTGCATCCAGCCGCGAGTCCCCGGCCGCAACGAGTAGTCCCGCGCCGCTGCGCCGCCGGACTTCGGCGACGGCTGCTTCCTTGGTGATCGGGACCGGCACGCAGTACAGCTTGCGGCCTTGCAGGGACGTGGTCCAGCCACGTTCCAGGCACCATGCTGTCAGTTCTTCAAAATAGCCATCGGAGAGTTCGTGCCGGTTGACGATCGCGTACACGAAGGACTCTTCGGCTGTTCGCACCCGCAGAATCCCGGGGACTGCCGCGCTGCCTGTGAGATGGCCCAGCACCTCACTCAAGGGAGCACAATGTCCCCGCAGGGAATGCTGGATGTGGCGTGACCAGGCGCGGTCAGGTTCGCCGTCGTGTAGCAGGACCGCGCCGTTGGTCGTCACGGCGTACCCCTGGTCCCGGCCCGGCAGGCGCACCCGGGCGAACTGGGCCTGAGTTCGGGTGGTTACGGGCACAAAAGTGCTCCGTTCGCTAATCGCCGCCAGCAGGTCCTCTGCTGCCCTGGTCATGAAGGACAGCGGCGCCGCATCGTAGACTTCGGACACCACCATCCGGGGCGCCAGCTGGTCGCTTCCCGTCAGCGACGTGGAGTTCGCCGAGTAGATCAGCGTCCGGTCCAGGTCGCAGGCCACGATGACCGGCAGCACTGCGGTCGGGGCGTTGCCGGCCTCGGGGCTCATACGTCGATCACCGTCTTTCCGTCCGCGCCCGTCGCCCCCGGGGTGTGGAGTGGATGGATCAGGCCGACACAGCTGTAGGGCAGCCCCGGCACCTGGAGTACCTCGACGCCCCGCTGGTCGGCCAGATGCAGCACATGGGCGATGTCGCGGATGGCGTCGGGGCGCACGAGGACCTTCCATGGCACGCGGCGCAGGAGGACTCGGGTGGTCTCGCCGACCCCCGGCTTCACGAGGTTTACATTGTTGATGCCGAAACTCCGGCTGATGTCTTCCACCGCGGACCACCCTGACCAGTCGGCTTCGGGCAACGCGTCGACAGGGGCGTGGGCCGCAGCCGCCAAGACGTCATCCCGCACTGCCGGGAACTGCGCGGTCACGGCAGCCAGGAAGTGGTTGGAAACATCGCTGCCACTCAGATGCGAATAGAACTTGGCGCCGTGGAAATCGCCGGGGGTGATTAGCTCCTCGTTGAAGACGGTGCGTGAAACGAGACCGGAGACGGTGGAGTTCAGGCAGGCCGATGGAACCAGAAAGTCCTCCCTCGTGCCGAAGATCCGCGCGCAGTGTCCAGGATCCGCCAGGACCGCCAGGTCCGGCTGGAACGCTGCCCCGTCGGTCTTCCGGAAGAGCTCGACAGCATCGGTGAGTTCGCGGGCGATCGCGCCTTTGCCTGTCCATCCGTCCACGAACATGATCTGCTCCGGGTTGTGGTGTGCGGCCAGGTATCCAAGCGCCGCCTGGTCCAGGCCCAGCCCCCGGACGATGCTGATGGAATAGTGAGGCACGTCCAGGCCGCGAACTTCCCGGGCCCAGCGTTTCATCAGGATCCCGACCGGTGTGCCGGCGCGCGCCAGCGAAACCAGTACGGGGGCATTTTTGCGCAGCTTCAGGACCTGCTCCGTGAGGGTGCCGACGGCGTGCGCCATCCGGCCCGCTGAGCTCTCCAGCGCCACCTGGAAGAGTGCCCCGTACTCGGTCGAGGGCTCGAACTCCTGGGGCAATGATTCCGCGTAGCTGGCGCGGCCGGACTGGATTGCAGCTTCGCGTTCGGCCTGGGGCGCCTCCAACTGCGCGGAGCTCAGGTCCTTGAGCAGCCACTGCACATCATCGGGGGCGTAGGTGCCGAAGGCCGGCCCGGCAAGGGGATCCGGGAACGGTGCCTGCCGGGGAAGCAGCACGAGCTTGACGGCGGCGCCGCTGGCCGCCACGGCGCCCGCGATCCGGCCGGGGGCCGTCAACCGTGCGGGCGGAGTTCCGGGTTCCGCCATGATGAGGACAGTATCGAACCGTCCCGCGGCGGCCGTGAGGTTGTACGCAAACCTGGGTCCGGATCCGCCCGCCACATCGTCACCGCCCTCAAAAGCCACAGCCGAACGGATGGCATAGCCCGGTTCGTCCATGGCCGCTATAGGTGACCGCGTGCTGGTCGAGTACCGGACGTCGACGTCGGGGCGGAGTTCCTGCAGCCGGACAGCGACCGCCAGCGGCACGGCCATGAATTCCTCGGTAGCCAGCACCAGGAGGCGGTCACCCGCTGCCACCCCGGCTTCAAGAGTGGCTGCAAGGGCCGCTGCGATATCCCCGGCCTGCCGGGCGTCCGGCCGGCCCGCAACACCGAAGCGCCCGCTCCGGACGGGCGGGACGACGTCGTTCAGGTCCACCAGCTGGACCTGTCCCGCGGCGCGCTTCGCTCCGCCAGGAGGCAGGATGCCGCGAATGAGTTCCGTCGCGTTCGCGGCCAGCGCCGCCGGCAGCTGGATGCTTCCCTGGGCCAGCGCCACCGCGCTGATCCGTGTGCCGAGTTCCCGGGCCAATGCGTCAAGCCTGGCCCGGTCGGCTGCGGACCGCAGGTCGACCAGGGACGCAATGACGTACCGGCCATGCGGGGCCGTCCGGTGAAGTTCACGGATGGTATTGATAATTGTGGCTCCGGTGCTGAGCTCGTCATCCACCAGGATCACCGTTTCGGCGAGCTCGAGGGCTGCACGGCTCGTGGGCAGGAGCCGATGCGACGTGGCGTGGGAATGAAGTTCTTCGAATGCGCCGTAGGGCGCCACCCCGTCGTCGTCCGCTGTGTGCCTGGTGGAGTGGATGTAGTAGGTTCCCAGATGACCGGCGACGAGTTGCCCGAGGGCGGTGGCGGTTTCCGCGTAGCCAATGGTTGCGGCGCCGGGCAGCGCTGTTCGCTGAGTTTCGAGCAGTTCGAGGAGTTGCGCGACGGCGGACATCCGGGCGTGCCGTGTCCCGCCCTTGTGGGTTCCGGTACCGCCATACCCGGCAGCGTCCGAAGCCAGTAGGCCGCCGAGCTTCGCGGCGGCCTCGTCGATGACGGCGGCAAGTGACCCGGCGGGCGGCACCTGGCGCCGGGCCGGGCCCTCTGCCGCGGAAGTCTGGATTTCCTCCCGGACCAGGAGCGCCAGCAGCCGGCCGGCCGCCGTCGCGATCCCCGGTTCGGTAGGCACGTGCTTAGCGAGAACCCGGGACACGAGCAGAAAGGCCCGTTTAGGATTACGCCGGAGCGCCAACCCCACCAAGGATTCCACCGGCAGCAACCCGCGCCCGGGGGTCGTGGCCACATCGACGCCCAGGGCGTCCCGCACATACTCGCCGCTCCAGGGCGCTTGGGTCGGGGCCGCACTCATCGCATGCTCGCTTCCAGGAGCTCGACGAAACTTACGCCCGGTCTGGCGACGCCGAAGGCGCGGGCCCGCAGCAGCGTCCGCTCGGCCCAGGCCCGGTGGGGCTTCAACTCGTTCATCTTGTTGCCGTACGCCGAGGCCTTCGCGCCGCCGCGCGCATCCCCCGCAATGTCGAGGGCGTCGAGATACTCTTCGTGGCTCACGACGGACATCGAGTGCACCACGGGTACATGGCTAGGGTGGATCACGGTCTTGCCGAGCAGTCCGTTGGCCTGGTCCAATTCAATCTCGCGGATGAGTCCGTCGAGGTTGTCCATCAGGATCCGCTGACGCAGCCCGCCCTCGTTGGCGGTTTCGAAAGGGGTGGACCGGAGCTGGGGCCGCAGAACCCTTTCCTTGTTCACGAAGTGCTCCCACACGGGGCCGGAAATGACCCAGCCGTCCTCCGGGCGGCCGAAGATGTTCACGACGTCGCCGATGATGTTGGCCACGACCTTGACGTGGTAGATCGTCAGGTCCCGGGAGCGCCGCAGCCCGAAGGCGCTGGACATGTCGGTCGCGCCGATCCGGACGCACAGCACCAGCTCGCGAAATTCCTTGATAAGCGCCAGGTTGTCGGTCAGCACACGGACTCGCGACTCCAGATGAGTCGTGACGGGGTCCTCGATGATGGGCATGGCCCGCAGCACGTGTGCATTCGGGGCTCCGGGACGGCCGGAGGCCTCGTTCAACAGCTGTATTGCCTCCAGGAAGTCCCGACCCCGCCCGGTTTCGTTCTCAAACTTGGGCAGGACAAAACCGTCGACGGCCTTCAGGCCGGACCCGGCCCGTCCTCCGACGTCCAGCAGCTGTTCGGGTGTGCGGCACCGGATAAAGATCAGCGGCAGCTCGCCGGGATCGTCGTCGGCGTTGAGCTCCCTCAGTGCGGCGAGCAGGTTTTCCTCCGCCGCGGGCACTTCATCGTCCGGCACCGCGTCCTCGAGGCAGATGACGGTGCTGATGCACCCTGATCTGGCTTGCTTCCGGATGCCCTGCGCTAAGTTCGTCTTGTTCGCTGGCGTGTAAAGTGTGGCGCCCAACGCCACAGCCAGAAGTTGCGGCTCCGACGCGCGGTGAAGCACCTCAGGCCGGACGAGGAAGAGCCGCTCCTTGACGGACTCGGCCAAGGTTCTGAAGTGCTGCATTTTCCCCCAAAGTGGTAGCTGCGCAGTGGTGTCCGCCTAGCGGCGGAGGACCCGTTGGTCCACAGGCAATGTCATCGCGAACCCGAAAATGGACCACACGGTTTCATCGGAGGCATCGGCCGGCACGAACTCCGCACGCAGCTCAACGACCGTTCCGATCCGCGACGCATAAAGCACGGTGCGCAACCCCCGGCCGTCCCGCGGGGCGACGGCCGCCGCGGCACCGTCGAAGACCCCGATCGTCAATGGTGTTTCCCCCGCAATGAACAGCGCGCGGCGGAGCATCCGTATGTGGCGCAGGGACACCACCCCGGATGCGTCCTGGATACCGACCAGTGGCCGGTTCCCCGGGGTGCTGACACGGGTCCCCGCCATGCGCCCGTCGATGTGATGCGCGCCCGTCGTGAGGCGCGCGTCTTCCCAGGCGACCGACCGGGCGCCTGTTACCAGGAGCGACCCAATGGCTGATTGCCTGGCGTTCAGGCGGGCCACCGGGGCCGCCTCGCCCAATTGGCGGAGCTGGCCGAAGGCGGGCGCCGGGAAGGCACGCCCCGCCGCCACCTGCTCGGGGTCCCGTGCCGGGCTCGGGCGTGACGCTGGACTTTTTGCCGTTGGCGTTTGCGTCATTGGAGCGCGGCGGGCACGAGCGGTGTTGAGGGTGAGCCCGGAACTCGAGGTTGCCGGTTTCGGGGTCGCGGTGCCCGAAGAGGCGGCTGCGTCGGCCGCAAGGGGCCGGACTTCCACGGGCCGTACTGCCACTTTTAGGCGTCGGCTGAGATAGCTGAGGTCCGGCCGGACGGTGCTTGAATCCCGAAGCATGTCAGAGGTTCAACTTGAAATCGGCAGCAACCGCCGCCAGGCCGGTCTCGTAGCCCTGGCCGATGGCGCGGAACTTCCAGCCTCCTGCGTGCCGGTACAGCTCCCCCAGGATCATGGCGTTGATCTTATCCATGTTCACCTGCGGGACGCTGAAGCGCAGCAGCTCGCGGTTCCGCTCATCGGCAACCCGCAGGTAGGCGTTTCTGACCGCACCGAAGGTGCCCGGACCGCGGACATCCGGGTCGATATAGACGAGAATCGCGATCTTACTGACGGCATCCGGCACCCTGTTAAGGTCGACGTCGATCTGTTCTTGATCTTCCGCTCCGGCGAACGCGACGCTGCCCTCCGGGCTGGCGATCTGGTTGAAGAAGACGAGGTGATCATCCGAGACCGCACGGCCGTCCGGTCCGCACATGATGACCATCGGAACAGGCTCGGATTGCGGGCCGCGGCTCGGCACGATGTCCCAGCCGATCCCCAGCATCACAGCACAGAGTCCGGGGTTCTCTGCAGTCAGGGCGGCGTTGCTGCCCGCGACCATCGAAGCCACTAGCGTCCCTCCAAATGAAGACCTTCAATATCAAATTTGTCCTTGAGGAACTGCCCATGGACGGCCAGTTCCGTAATGGCGCCGGTGCGGACCTGGTTGTCCAGGTTTTGAACAGTGGAATAAAGGGTTTCCAGCTGTTCAAGCAACGCCGCCGTATTCGCCGAATCGTCCGCCCGTGCGTCCGCCGTCATCCTGGCGTAGGCGCGCAGCGGCGAAGGCAGGTAGTCGGTGATAACAGCGTCAAGAAGCACGCGCTGCTCCGTTGACGCCCCTGACTGTCCGATATAGCCGATCAACGCTCGAAGCACATCAATCAGCTGCAGCACCTGGGAGAGCACCAAAGTAGGCAGCTGCGCTCCCCCACCCAATGTCCTGCCGCGGAGTTCTTCGAGCGCGGCCGCCGTCGCCGACAGCTCATCCCGGACGGGATCCGCCATGGGCTGCTGTTCGACAACGGATTGATGAACAGCACCGTTGCCGAACAGCGAGCCTAAGAATTTTGCGACCATAGCCCGTAAGCCTATTGCTCAGGGCAGGCGGTCGCTAATTCCCCTCCTGCTTGCGTACCCGGTCCAGGTAGGGACGAGCCCGCTCCAGCCCCGTCTCAAGGGCCTTGACGGTACCTTCCATGTTCTTATTGGCCTGGGAGCGGAAGGTGTCGATCGCATCCATCGTCTGGAAGACGTTGTCGAAGGCCCGCTGCAGGGTTTCAACACTGACTCCCGAACTGGCCGCCTGCTGGTGGATCCGTGCGGTCTGATCCTTGAGCATTTCGCTGGTCTTGAGGATCATGTTGTTGGTCGTGGTGTTGATGGCGTCGATCTGGTCCAGCACCATCTTTTGGTTGGCCAGGGCCTGGGCAACGATCACGGCCGTCCGCAGCGCGGAGATCGTCGTGGTGCGCGCCCGTTCGACGCCCTTGATCAGCTCGGTGTTGTTCTTGCGGATCATGTCGATCGCAAGATAGCCCTGTACCGAGACCGCCAGCTGGGTGAGGATGTCCTGGTGGCGCTGCCGGATCGGATAGAGCACGTCAGAGTCGAGCTTGCCGGCGTCTTCGATCTGGCCCGACATCCTCATCTCTTCGATCCTGTTTGCCGTCGCAGTATCCAGTGCCTTCGCGAACACGGCGTATTCGCTCAGTCCCTGCATGGTCTCCCACAGCTGGGTCTTTTCCTGCGCAAGGGCGGCGTTGTCCTTGAGGAGTTCGTCCTGCCCGGCCATGAGGGACTTGATGATCTTGTCGAGCTGGGTCTGGGCGGTTTCGTACTTCTGGAAGTACTTCGCCAGCTTGTTGCCGCCGGGGATAATCCCGAGGATCTTCCGCCCCACGCTCAAGTCAGCGTTGTTGGGGGTGAGGTCTTCCACGGTGGACCGAAGTTCACCGAGCGTCGACGCGACCTGGACCTGGGCGCTGCTGCCGGACTTCTTCGCGCCCGCCAATGATGTGGATGACCGTTCCAGCAGCCGGCTCGAGGTGTTCGCCGAGGCAACGAGCTGCTGGCCGCCCAAGCGGTTGATGCCATCGATCTTGCTTGTGTACTCGGGGCTGAACGGGCTCATCGCGGCGACTTCGCTGACGAAGGCCTTCGCCTGGGCGTTGATCTCCTGCTGCCGCTCGGCCGGGACCGGGACCATCCCCGGAGCGTCATCTACCTTGACGACCCCCACCGGCTCGGGGGCGTTCAAGACGAGCGGGGTCGACGCGGACGTGTCCGGCGGGGTGAGTTGCATGCTCATGGTTACTTCTCTCTTTCTTGGGTCACAGGTTTTTAGCCGAGCTGGACGCCGAAGTCGGCGGCGATTCCGGCGAGCCCGGTGGCGTAACCTTGGCCGACCGCCTTGAACTTCCATTCGCCGTTGTGCCGGTAGAGCTCAGAGAAGATCATGCAGGTCTCCGGGGCGGCGTCCTCGCTGAGGTCGTAGCGGACAACCTCAGCTTCGGTGTCCTTATTGACCACGCGGCAATAGGCGGAGCGGACCTGGCCGAAATTCTGGCCGCGCGACTCGGCCTGGTCAATGGAGACGACGAAGACAATCCGCTCAACGTCCATGGCAACAGCTGAAAGGTCAACAGCGATTACTTCGTCGTCGCCCTCTCCGACGCCGGACCGGTTGTCTCCCTTATGGTGCACCGAACCGTCGGCGGCCGCCGGCTGGTTGTAGAAGATGAAGTCGGCCGAGGAGCGCACCTTGCCGTTGGCCCCGAGCAAGAGCGCCGACGCATCGAGGTCGAACGCGTCGCCGGTTGTCGTACGGGGGTCCCATCCCAGTCCGACGAGAACGTGGGCCAGCCCCGGATCGGTCTTGGTGAGTGAGAGGTTACTGCCTTTGGTGAGGGTGAGCCCAGCCATGATTTAGCTCCTTGTACGTGGGAGGAAGTTATTGGAGGGTGGTCCGGTGTCCCCGGACCACCCTGCGGCTAGCTCAGGACAATGCCGAAGTCCGTCGCTACGCCATGGAGGCCGGACGCGTACCCCTGGCCCACGGCGCGGAACTTCCACTCGCCGTTGTTGCGGTAGATCTCCGCGAAGATCATGCACGTCTCCGCGGCCGCGTCCTCGGTGAGGTCGTAGCGGACAACTTCGTTGTCGGTTTCCTGGTTCACGACGCGGCAGAACGCGTCGCGCACCTGGCCAAAGTTCTGGCGGCGAGCCTCGGCCTGGTCAATCGACACGACGATGACGATCTTTTCGATGTCCAGGGACACGGAATCAAGGTCGATAAGGATCTGTTCGTCGTCGCCTTCGCCCTCGCCGGTGCGGTTGTCGCCCTGGTGCACGATTGAGCCGTCGGGCGAGGTCAACTGGTTGTAGAAGATGAAGTCGTCGTTCGAACGGACTTTGCCGTCAGCCCGGACCAGGAGTGCCGAGGCATCGAGGTCGAACTGCTCACCCGCGGTGGTCCGTGGGTCCCAGCCGAGGCCGATCATGGCCTTGCGGAGTCCGGGGTCGGCTTTTGTCAGGGACAGGTTGCTGCCCTTGCTCAGAGTCAGGCTAGACAAGTTTTGCTCCTTGGTGTGCTGTGAAACAAGAAAAGGTCAGATGGCGGAAGCCGCGATGCCGCGGACATCGCCAGCGGTGCGGCCGTTGGCCGGTGTGCCGATTGCCTGGAAGGTCCAGACGCCGCCATTGCGGGAAAGCTTCGACATGATCATCGCGGTGTAGGGACCGGACTCGGTGAGGTCGTAGCGGGCGACCTCCGGGCTGCCCGGGACGGAGTCGTCGATGACCCGGCAGAATGCGTTCTCCACCATGTTGAAGGTCTGCTGGCTGTAGCTCGTGATCACAAAGACGATGTGCTGGACCGCGGGCGAGACACCGGGGAGGTTCACCATGAGCGTCTCGTCGTCGCCGTCCCCGGCACCGGTCAGGTTGTCGCCGGTGTGGCGGACGGAACCATCCTTGCTGGCGAGCTGATTGAAGAAGACCGTGTCGATGTGGTTCCGGTTTGCGTCAAACAAAATGGCTGAGGCATCCAGGTCAATCTCGACAGTCTTGGTCCCGCCGAAGAACCCCTTCTTGACAGGGACAGCGGAGTCCCATCCGAGACCGAGGCGGACATTCGTCAGGGAGTCACCGTTCTGCTTGGTCAGCGACAGTGACTGGCCCTTCTGCAAACTCAAACCCATTGGTTTACCCGCATTTCTTAGTAGTGGTTGTCGTAAAACTTGTGTCGTTTGCTGGTCGGTTAGTTGATCGCGTCGACCGGCTGGAGCGTTTCCTGCTCGGCGGCACCGGTCCGCTTGTTGCGTCGAACGGAGCCGATAAACGCAGCTCCGATGAACACGACGCCGATGAGGCCCGTGACGATCTCGTTGACAGGGACCACGATGGTGATCAGCAGGATTACCGCCAGGGCACCGATCGCCCAGTGCGCGCCGTGGTCCAGGTATTCGAATTCATCCAGGGTCCCCTGGCGGACGAGGAAGACGGTCAGGGAGCGGACGAACATGGCACCAATGAAGCCCAGTCCAAGGGCAATGATGATCGGGTCCGCGGTGATGGCAAAGGCTCCGATGACACCGTCAAAGGAGAAGGAGGCGTCAATGACTTCCAGGTACAGGAACAGCATGAGGGCGGCTTTTCCGGCCAGTTTGGCGGCACCGGTGGGCCCGGAGTGCAGCACGATTTCTGCGTCGTCGGCGTCGATGTCGCCGTCTTCGTCAACGTCGAACAGGTTTCCGAGACCGTTGACAAGGAAGTACGTAATCATGCCGAGCAGGCCGGCCAGCAACACTATTCCCTGTTTTTCGCCGGCAAAAGCCCCGGCCGCGGCCAATGCGACCATGCCCAAAATCAAAGATGCACTATCGAGCTTGCCCAACTTGGCGAGTGGGACTTCAAGGAACCTGATCCACTTGATTTCACGGTGCTCAAGAATGAAGTCCAGGAAAAGCATCAGAAGGAACATTCCGCCGAAGGCCGCAATCTGCGGATGGGCTTCGTGCAGCAGGAATCCATAGGTGCCTGGAGTGTGGGGGTCGCCTTTTTCCAAAGCCAGGCTGACAGCTTCAACCGGGTTCAGTTTGGCCGTGATCCCCACGATCAGAAGGGGGAAAAGGATGCGCATCCCGAAGACGGCGATAACGATGCCCGCGGTCAGGAACATCTTCTGCCAGAACGGGTTCATGCGCTCGAGGATCCGCGCATTTACGACGGCATTGTCGAAACTCAGGCTGATTTCAAGGATGCCCAGGATGAGGCAAAGAACGAGCGCCTGGGGGCCGCCGTAAAGAAAAGCCACCGCCAATGCAAGTATGGCGACCGCTAAGGACCAACCGAAAGTCTTGAAGAACACGCGGGGACAACTCCTGGAACTACGGGTCCTGCCCGATCAACGGCGGCAGGACGGCGAGAAACGTCCCGGAAGTTATCCCCCAAGACTTCGTGACCACATCATATCCGCGGGGTACGACTCTATCTAGGAGGGCGGTCCGAGTTTCTTGCGGCCGCGGCCTTCGAGGCACCTGCCGTTCTGCAGGCCGGCGTGACCGGCTGTGCACCCGGACGAATTTCGCGGAAGCAGAAAGTCCCCGCCCTCCGGGGCGCGCCACGCAATGCGGCGGCCGGTCCGGGGGACGGGGACTTTCTGCTGACGACGTGCGGTCAGCTGCGCCGCACCTGAACGCCGTCGGACTTCAAGAAGAGCACGTTCTCCGAGGGCACCGGCGGGCCCACCGGGACGAGCCAGAGGACGTTGCCGCTGAGTGAGACTTCTTCGACCCCACCGGCGGCCAGAACCTGCGCGTGCTTGAGGATTTCAACCCGGTCACCTGCCTTGAGGCTTCTCCAGTCAGAAACCGTAGTGGCTGACGCCTGGCGTCTGGACAGAACCGTCCCGCGTGCTTTCATTGAACTTTTACCCCTTTGTATATGTTCTTCGCCACAACATCATTGGTGTGGACTTTCCCTTTTTACTACACTTCCCGGGTCCCCGATGGCCGTGTTGCCAAGTATTTCGGGGGCGCCGGGAAATCTTCAGCTGTACTGCATTTTGTTTCTCGTCAGGCGAGATTTCCGACGGCGGATTCGGCCGCCGCCCGGACCCTGCCCGAGGCCACAAGAGCGTCGGCCGCTTCCAGCTCCGGAGACAGGAACCTGTCCGTGCCGGGACCGTCGACGACGTCGCGCAGCGCCGCGATCACGGCGGTACCTGCGGGGCCCGGGGTGAGTTTGCCGCCGGAGAGCTGGGTGCGGATGTCCAGTGCCCGGGCAGAGGTGACCAGTTCGATCGCCAGGACACGGCGCAGGTTTTCTACGGCGCGGCGGAGCTTGCGGGCCGCGTGCCAGCCCATGGACACGTGGTCTTCCTGCATCGCCGAACTCGGGATCGAGTCCACCGACGCCGGGACGGCCAGCCGCTTGTTGTCCGAGACTAGCCCGGCCTGCGTGTACTGGGCGATCATGAGGCCCGAGTCGACGCCGGGGTCCGCGGCCAGGAAGGCCGGCAGCCCGTGGGAACGGGCCGGGTCCAGCATCCGGTCGGTCCGGCGCTCGGCGATGGAGCTGAGGTCCGCGACGGCGATCGCGAGGAAGTCCAGCACATAGGCCACCGGGGCGCCGTGGAAGTTGCCGTTGGAGCTGACCCGGCCGTCGGGCAGGACCACCGGGTTGTCGATCGCGGCGGCCAGTTCCCGGGACGCGACCAAGGCCGCGTGGTCCACGGTGTCGCGGACGGCGCCGGCGACCTGGGGTGCGCAGCGCAGCGAGTAGGCGTCCTGGACCTTGGTGTCGTTGATCCGGTGCGAGGCCACGATCGGGGAGTTGGACAGGACCCGGAGCATGTTGTCCGCCGCGGCGGCCTGGCCCGGGTGCGGCCGGAGGGCGGCGTGCAGCTCGGGCAGGAACACCTGGTCGGTGCCGAGCAGCGCCTCGACGCTGAGCGCGGCGGTGATGTCCGCCGTCGTGAGCAGCTGGCGGATGTCAGCAATGGCCATCAGCAGCATGCCGAGCATGCCTTCCGTGCCGTTGACGAGGGCCAGGCCTTCCTTTTCGGCCAGGGTGACGGGTTCGATCCCGTGCTTGTCAAGGAGTTCCGCGACGCTACGGCCGCCCGTGGTACTGTTTTTCCCTCCATAAAGCTGACCGTCGGGGCCGGTCGCTTCGCCTTCGCCCATCAGGACCAGGGCACAGTGGGACAGCGGCGCGAGGTCGCCGGAGCAGCCGAGCGAGCCGAATTCGCGGACCACCGGGGTGATGCCGGCGTTGAGCACGTCCACCATGGTCTGCAGCACGACGGGGCGGACGCCGGTGCGGCCGGAGGCCAGGGTCTTGGCGCGCAGGAACATGATGCCGCGGACCACTTCGCGTTCCACGGCCGGGCCCATGCCCGCGGCGTGGCTGCGGATCAGCGACTTCTGCAGCTGCGTGCGCAGTTCGTTGGGGATGTGCCGGTTGGCCAGCGCGCCGAAGCCCGTGGAGATGCCGTAGGCCGGGACCTCGCTGTGGGCGAGGTCGTCGATGTGGGCGCGGACCTTGGCGACCGCGTCGAGGGCTTCCTGGGAGATGGCCACCTGGGCGTCGTGGCGGGCGACGGCGACGACGTCCTCGGGGGTGACGCCGCTGGAGCCGAGGGTGACGGTGAGCGGTGAGTGGGTCAGTACAGACATGATGTTCCTACTTCATTGGGGCCACGCAGGCAGGGTTCCCTGGCCGTGGGTCCCGGCCGGCGAGGGACCCGGCGGGAGCTTGCGAAGGCTGGGAGCCGGCGGGGACTTGCGAGGTTAAGGGGCTTGTGGGCATCGATTGCTCCGTAATGGCCCTTTTCAAGGCCCAAAACGGCGGTTACGGAGCAATCGATGTTGATTGGAGGCTCGTTAGTGGTTTTCGTTCATGGGGATGCGGACGCCGCGTTCCTTGGCGACCTCGACGGCGCGGTCGTAGCCGGCGTCGACGTGGCGGATGACGCCCATACCCGGGTCGTTGGTGAGCAGGCGTTCGAGCTTTTCCGCGGCGAGGTCGGTGCCGTCGGCGACGGAGACCTGGCCGGCGTGGATGGAACGGCCGATGCCGACGCCGCCGCCGTGGTGGATGGAGACCCAGGTGGCACCGGAGGCGGTGTTGAGCAGTGCGTTGAGCAGCGGCCAGTCGGCGACCGCGTCCGAGCCGTCGGCCATGGCCTCGGTCTCGCGGTACGGGGAGGCAACGGAGCCGGAGTCGAGGTGGTCGCGGCCGATCACGATGGGCGCCTTGACCTTGCCCTCCTTGACGAGCTGGTTGAACAGCAGCCCGGCTTTGGCACGTTCGCCGTAGCCCAGCCAGCAGATGCGGGCCGGCAGGCCTTCGAATTCGACCCGTTCGGCGGCGGCGTCGATCCAGCGGTGCAGGTGTTTGTTCCCGGGGAAAAGTTCCTTGATGGCCTTGTCCGTGACCGCGATGTCCTCGGGGTCACCGGAGAGGGCCACCCAGCGGAACGGGCCCAGGCCCTCGCAGAACAGCGGCCGGATGTAGGCCGGGACAAAGCCGGGGAATTCGAAGGCACGGTTGTAGCCTCCCTTGCGGGCCTCGTCACGGATGGAGTTGCCGTAGTCGAAGACCTCGGCGCCGGCGTCCTGGAACTCCACCATGGCCTGGACGTGCTTGGCCATGGAGGCCTGGGCCTTCTTGGTGAAGCCTTCCGGGTCGGCCGCGGCCTCGCGGTGCCACTCCCCGACGGTGATGCCTTCGGGGAGGTAGCTCAGTGGGTCGTGGGCCGAGGTCTGGTCCGTGACGATGTCCACGGTCAGCTCGCCGGCGTTGTGGCGGCGCAGGATCTCGGGGAAGACCGTGGCGGCGTTGCCGACGTAGCCCACGGACCAGCCGCGCCGCTCCTCCTTGGCTTTGAGGACTTTGGCGATCGCGGTGTCGAGGTCCGTCTCCACCTCGTCGAGGTAGCGCTTGCCGGCACGGCGGCGCAGGTGGCTCTCGTCGACGTCGACGATCAGGCAGGCGCCGTCGTTCAGGGTGACGGCCAGCGGCTGCGCGCCGCCCATCCCGCCACAGCCGCCCGTGAGGGTCAGGGTGCCTGCAAGGGTGCCGTTCTCGTCGCCGGTGAGCTTGCGGGCGATCGCGGCGAAGGTCTCGAACGTGCCCTGCAGGATGCCCTGGGTGCCGATGTAGATCCAGGACCCGGCGGTCATCTGGCCGTACATCATCAGGCCCTCGGCCTCGAGCCGGCGGAACTCGGGCCAGGTCGCCCAGTCGCCGACGAGGTTGGAGTTGGCCAGCAGCACGCGGGGCGCCCATTCGTTGGTGCGGAAGACCCCGACCGGCTTGCCGGACTGGACCAGGAGGGTCTCGTCCTTCTCCATGGTCTCCAGGGTGCGGGTGATCGCGTCGAACGCGGCCCAGGACCGGACGGCCCGGCCGGTGCCGCCGTAAACCACGAGGTCATCGGGTCGTTCGGCGACCTCGGGGTCCAGGTTGTTCATGAGCATGCGCAGCGGGGCTTCGGTCTGCCAGCTCCTGGCGGTGAGCGTGGTGCCGCGGGCTGCTTTGACCGGGCGGGCACCGGTGGTGAAATCGGCGGGTGCCATGAGGGCTCCTTCGTGTACTGGTTGGCCAAGCCTGGGCTTGAGGGAAACAAGGTTCTGTATCAACTAAAGCCTGCCGGCGGCCCCGGAAACAGTGCCTGCGGAGGGGTGCTGTCCGGGATTCCAGACCCGCCCGTCTTTTCCCAACTAGCTAGCAGCAGGGGCCGTTTTGAGCGCTCAAAAGGGCCCCTGCTGCTAGCTAGTTGGGTGGGGCAGCGGCGTCAGGCGGGGCGGCCGTGGATCCGGATGGAGAGTTCGTCCGCGACCTTCTGGACCCGGGCGGCCAGGATCGGCCACTGGTCCGGGGGCAGCTTGTCCTCGAGGAAGGTCACGGCGACGGCGGCCGTGGGCCACCCCACGTGGTCCGTCACAGCGGCGGCGATCGATCCGAAACCGGGCGTGACCTCGCCGTGTTCGGTGGCGTAGCCGCGCTGCCGCACCTGATCCAGGTGCGAGGACAGCGCGGAGTACTTCATGATGGGCGATTCGGTCTCGTGCCGGGCGGTGAACGCAGCGGCGTTCGGGTACAGCGCGCGGACCTGCGATTTCGGCAGTGCCGCGAGGATCGCGCGCCCGCTGGCGGTGAGGTGGCTGGGCAGCCGGACGCCGACGTCGGTCACGAGGGACGGGCGGTTCTTAGCCCGCTCCTCGACGATGTAGAGCACGTCCCGGCCGTGCAGTACGGCCAGGTGGGCGCTTTCGCCGATCACGTCCACCAGCGAGGCGAGCATCGGCCGGCCCAGCCGGGACAGCGGTTCCTGCCGTGAGTAGGCCGAACTGAGTTCGAACGCGCTGATGCCTAGTCCGTACCGTTGTTCCTCGTGCAGATGGAGCACGAAGCCGTTCGCCTCCATGACGCCGAGCAGGTGGTAGACGCTCGAGCGGGGAAGGCCCAGTGCCGTGGCAATGTTCGACGCCGCCATGGGTCCCCGCTTGGAGGCAAGCAGCTTGAGGATGCGCAGGGTGTTCTCCGCTGCCGGCACCTTGGACGTCACCTTCGGGGCAGCGGTCTTGGGGGTCCCGACGGCGGCCGCGGCGGCCGCTGGGACCGCCACCGGGTCTGCCGCGGCGGGGTTCAGGGTAGTGCTGGTCATTGGCATGGATCCTCTTCGAAATCGGGCAGTGTCCGGTATCCCGTACCTAAGCATGCGCCCGGTTCCCGTCCTCGGCCAGACCACCGCGTTCCCGCATGTCTGGAATCCCGGACATTTCCCGCTCCCGGCGGAACCGGCGGCTCCCGCGGACCCGCAGCCGGCGCAGGCTCCCCTGTCCCGCGGGGCTCCACACTCGTCAGCCTCTTCGGCACAGCAGAACGAAGGGCTACTATCTGGACCATGAAGCAGACGTGGGAGCCATCCCAGGACGGCGTCATGGTCCTTCCCTCCGGCCGGCGCATCCGCGGACGCGGCCTGCATGATCCCCTTCCCGCCGGACCGCTTCCGGAATTCGGGCTCTACCTCCTGGGTACGCGTCCGCCCGACGTGGAGTGGGCTTCCAGGTGGGTCCCCTGGCCGGATCTGCGGCTGCCGGCCGACGAACCCGATGCGCTGGACGCGTTCAGGGAGGCGTGGCGCCGGGCCGAAACAGAGCGGGTCGAAGTCGCGTGCTGGCGCGGCATTGGCCGTACGGGCACGGCGCTGGCCTGCATCGCCATCCTGGACGGAGTCCCGCCTAAGGAAGCGGTGTCCTTCGTGCGCCGGCAGTACCGCCGTCGGACGGTGGAAACGCCATGGCAACGGCGCTTCGTCGCCCGCTTCCAGGGGCAACAGGCCCGGTAAGCACCGCGCTCAGACGGTGATCACGACCTTGCCGCGTGCCCGGCCCTCGTGCATGTACTGAATGGCCTCCGGGGCGTCGGCCAGGGCGTATGTCCTGTCAATGACCGGCCGCACGGTGCCGGCCTCGATGAGTCCCGTCAGGAACCGGAGGTCCTCCGCGCGCTCGACCGCCATGAGCCCCTTCAGTTTCTGGCCCACAAAAGGGGACAGCATGGCCGCACGCAGCGAGCGTTCGAACCCGCCAGTCAGCCGGCCGCCGCCTTCTCCTCCCACGATGACGAGAGTCCCCCGGGGCTTGAGCGCCCGCCGGAGGACGGAGAGCGGGCGGTTGCCGGCGGTATCGAGAATGAGGTCGTACTGCCTCGCACCGTCGGCGAAGTCGTCGTGTTTGTAGTCAATGACGCGGTCCGCGCCGATCGACCGGACGAGGTCCGTCTTCGCGGTGCTGCATACCCCTGTCACGTGGGCCCCGAACCCCTTGGCGAGCTGCACCGCGTAGGCCCCAACTCCTCCGGCCGCGCCGATGACCAGGACGTCCTGCCCGGCCTGGACCTGACCGGCGTCGCGCAGGCCCTGGAGAGCCGTGACGGCGGAGATGGGCACGGCCGCGGCCTGTTCGAAGCTCAGGTTCGCCGGTTTCAGCGCCAGCTTTCCCTCCTTTGCGCATACGTATTCGGCAAAGGATCCTTCGCAGGTGCCGAACACTTCATCGTCGGGCCGGAACCCGACCACGTTCCTGCCAATCTCTTCCACCTCGCCGGCGACCTCCCGGCCGCGGATGCTGTTCCTGGGCGCCTTCAACCCGAAGCCGAAGGCACGGATCAGGTACGGCAGTCCCGTCATGAGGTGCCAGACGCCTTGGTCGACGCCGGCAGCACGGACGCGGAGCAACACTTCGTCCTCGCCCGGCGCCGGCTTGTCGACGTCGCGCAGCTCCAATACCTCCGCAGGGCCATAAACATCCTGGATGATCGCCTTCATCGTGCTTCTCCTTCAGGACCGGGTACTGGAAGTTGCTCCCAATGTCAGACGAACCCGCCATGTTGAACGTATGGATAACCTGACATGGCGTCAAGAGTTTTCGACATTCCGACGGGGCGCACGTCGCCGCCGGGAAGGCCTTCGGCCCGCGCCCCGGCGGGGCTAAGATCAGGCATGGTTCCCGCCACCAACCTCTTGGCCTTTGCCCTTGCCGCCCTTCTGCTGATCGCGGTCCCGGGACCCAGCGTGCTGTTCGTGATCGGCCGGACGCTGGCCCTGGGGCGCAAGGGCGGGCTGCTGAGCGTGCTGGGGAACGCGATCGGCGAGCTGGTGCAGATTGCAGCGGTGGCACTGGGCGTGGGGGTGGTGGTGGCCCAGTCCATCATGCTCTTCAGCGTGGTGAAGTTCGCCGGCGCCGCCTACCTCATCTACCTGGGAGTCCAGGCGATCCGGCACCGCGGCAGGGGTCCGACGGCGGCCGACCCCTCGCGCACGGCGTCCGCCGCCCGCGTCCTCCGGGAAGGATTCGTCGTGGGCGCCACGAACCCCAAATCGATTGTCTTCTTCGTGGCGGTTCTCCCGCAGTTCGTGGACTACTCCGCCGGCGCGATTGCCCTGCAGCTGGGCATACTCGGGGCGGTCTTCCTGCTCATCGCCCTGGTCTCAGACAGTACCTGGGCCCTCGCGGCAGGCACCGCCCGCCGCTGGTTCGCCCGATCGCCCCGGCGGATTGCCACCCTGAGCACCACCGGCGGTGTGATGATGATCGGCCTAGGCGGCACCCTGGCATTGCTGGGCAACCCGGCGGACCTCCAGCCGGGCAAGTAACGCACCGCTGCGGCGGCGGCACAGGGCCCGCGGCGGGCGGGCGGCGCGGGACCGGCATCAAACGCGCTGAGGCGGGACTCCGCACCCAGGCTCTGGACAAGAACCGGCGCGGAGTCCCGCCTCAGCGGGCCAAGATAGGGTGCTGAATTCCTAGCGGGCTGACCAGCCGCCGTCCATCGTGTAGCTGGCGCCGGTGACCATGCCGGCGTCGTCGGAGGCAAGCCATGCCACGAGGGACGCAACTTCCTCCGGCTCGACGAGCCGCTTCACCGCGGACTCCGTCAGCATGATTTTGGCCAGCACCTCGGACTCCGGGATCCCGTGGACCTTGGCCTGGTCGGCGATCTGCGACTCGACCAGCGGCGTCCGGACGTAGCCGGGATTGATGCAGTTGGACGTGACGCCGTGCGCGCCGCCCTCCAGCGCCGTCACCTTGCTCAGCCCTTCCAAGCCGTGCTTGGCGGAGACATAGGCACTCTTGAATGGCGAAGCCCGCAGACCGTGCACGGATGACAGGTTGATGATCCTGCCGAAGCCGTTGGCGTACATGTGCGGGAGCGCCGCGCGGACCAGCAGGAACGGCGCCTCGAGCATGAGCGTGATGATCCGGCGGAAGTCGGCCGGATCGAAGTCTTCGATGGGGCTGATGCGCTGGATCCCCGCATTGTTCACGAGGATGTCGCAGTCAAGGCTGAGCGCCTGGAGCGAATCGACGTCGAGCAGGTTGACGGCCCAGGACGTGCCGCCTACTTCGTCAGCGAGGGCCGTGGCGGCGGCTTCGTCAACATCCGCAATCACCACTTTGGCACCGCGTGCGGCCAGGGCGCGCACGCTCGCTGCGCCGATCCCGCCGGCTCCGCCCGTGACGAGGGCCTTACGTCCATTCAAGGTGTTTTCCATTACTCAGCCTTCCATCCAAAATTTTGACGTGACGGCCGGCCCCAGCGCTGCCGGGGCCGGCCCCAAACTCAAGCAGCCCGGCACTCAAGCAGCTCAGCACTCAAGCAGCTCAGCGTGCGGCTGCCACCGCGAGGCCTTCACGTTCGGCGTCGGCCCTGTCCACTTCCTCGAGGGCGATGCCCTTCGTTTCCTTCAGGGTGAGCACTGCGACGGCGGTGATGGCGCAGGCCACGAGGAGGTAGATCGCGGTGGGCACCCAGGAACCGGTGTCCTTGAGCCACTGGGTGGCCAGGAGCGGCGCCAGCGAACCGGCGAAGATCGACGTGACCTGCGAGCCGAGCGAGACGCCGGCGTACCGCATCCGGGTCGGGAAAAGCTCGGCCATGAGGGCCGGCTGGCCGGCGTACATGAAGCCGTGCAGGCACAGGCCGATGGTCACGGCCAGGACGATGACCACCGGGTTGCGGGTGTCGAACATCGGGAAAGCGAAGAACGGCCAGGTGGCGCCTGTGATGGCACCGAGGAGGTAGACCGGTTTGCGGCCCCAGCTGTCCACGAGCCGGCCGATCTGCGGGATGATCAGGAAGTGCACGAGGTGCGCGATCAGCAGGGCCAGCAGCAGCGAGGAGGTGTCGTACTTGTCGACCGTCTTGAGGTAGACAATCGAGAAGCTGACGACGAGGTAGTACATGATGTTTTCCGCGAACCGGAGGCCCATGGACTGCAGGATGCCCTTGGGGTATTTGCGGATGACTTCGCGAACGCCGTAGCTGACGGCCTGCTCCTTCTCCAGCTGCGCCTTGGCTGCCAGGAAGATCGGCGATTCGGAGACGTTGGTGCGGATGTAGTAGCCGACGAAAACGATCACGGCCGAGAGCCAGAAGGCCACCCGCCAGCCCCAGCTGAGGAACTCGGCACTGCTCAGCACATTGGACATGATGTAGAGGACCAGGGTTGCCAGCAGGTTGCCCACCGGCACTGCGGCCTGGGGCCAGCTGGACCAGAAGCCGCGGGACTCGTTGGGGCTCTGTTCGGCCACGAGCAGCACGGCGCCGCCCCATTCTCCGCCCAGGGCGAAGCCCTGGATGAAGCGCAGGAGGACCAGCAGTGCCGGTGCGAGGTAGCCGAGGTCGGCGAACCCGGGGAGGCAGCCCATCAGGAACGTCGATACACCGATGATGATGATGGTGAGCTGCAGGGTGGGCTTGCGGCCCAGCTTGTCGCCGATCTGTCCGAAGACGATGCCACCGAGCGGGCGGGCCACAAAGCCGACAGCGTACGTCAGGAAGGCCTGGATGATGCCGTCGAGCTCGTTGCCGGAGGCCGGGAAGAAGTATTTGCCGAACACCAGGGTGGCGGCGGTGGCGTAGAGGAAGAATTCGTACCACTCAACGACGGTACCGACCATCGATGCTGCGACAATTCTTATGAGCCCGGAACCCTTGGATGCGGGCGCGGCGGGGGGTGTTGCAGAGCGTTGGTTTACGCTCATCTGGTTCTCCTTAGTGTCCACGGTGACACGCGCTGTGACGCACAGCACTGAAATGGCTCCATTGAGTATTGCTGCACAAAGTCGGCGGTTCAATGGCCAAACAGGCACGAAGTATGTGCAGAATTGCAGATATGAACGCCAACCCTGACGACCTGTTGGTCCTGCTGGCAGTTTCCCGCTCCGGGAAATTCACGACGGCGGCCTTGGCGCTGGGCCTGAACCACACCACGGTGTCCCGGCGGATAACGGCGCTGGAGAAGGCCCTCGGCGGCCGGGTACTGTCCCGCGCCGCGGGCGGCTGGGAACTCACGGATTTGGGCGCCGAGGCCGTGCGGGTGGCCGAGCAGGTGGAAAGCGCTGTGCGCACGCTCGAGCAGCCCGGCCACACGCCGGATCCCGTCACCGGCGTCGTCCGGATGACCGCGACGGACGGCTTCAGCGCCTACATCGCCGCCCCAGCCGTGGCACGGCTGCGCCGCGACCACCCCGGGCTGAGCGTCGAGATCGTCACGGTAACCCGGCGGGCGCTACAGCAGCGCTCCGGACTGGACATCGAGGTCGTGGTCGGCGAACCCCAGGTGCACCGGGCCGAGGCCGCCCGGCTGGGCGAGTACATGCTGGGCATGTATGCCTCCCGCAGCTATCTGGCCGAGTACGGGACGCCTGCCACAGCGGAGGAGCTGACGGCCCATGCCCTGGTGTACTTTGTCGATTCCATGCTTCAGGTGGATGACCTGGACGCCCCCCGGCGCCTGGTGCCAGCCATGCGGGACGGCCTGAGCTCCACCAACGTCTTCGTCCACGTGGAGGCGACCCGGGCCGGCGCCGGGATCGGGTTCCTGCCCTGCTTCGCGGCGGACCTGCACCAGGACCTGGTCAGGCTGCTGCCGGACGAGTTCGCGGAGCTGCTGCCCTACTGGATGGTGCTGCGGCCCGACTCCATGCGCCGGCCCGCCGTCGCGGCCGTGGTGCAGGCGCTGCGCGAGCAGACCGCCGCGCACCGCGAGGCCCTGCTGGGCCGGGGCGGGAACGCATCGACTGCTCCATAAGCGCCGTTTCGGGGCCGCAAAAGGGCCGCTACGGAGCAGTCGACGACGGCGGCGGCGGCGGCCCCGTCGGCGGTCCGGTTTCCGGTCCGGTTTCCGGTCCGGTTTCCGGGTCGTGGCGGACGGCCGCCCCGGCCGCGAAGGCCCGCACCTTGGCGTCGTTCCAGATGTGCGCCGGCACCGCGCCGCCGAGCAGGCGCCGCGCCAGCCGGGGATCGTCCTCGAACGGGAGGTCGCTGCCGGCCATGATCATGTTGCCGTAGCGCCGGCCCTTGAGCATGGCCGGATCGGCGATGAGAACCGTGTGCTCGAAGGTGTCCGCAATGGTGGCGGCGTCCTCGCGGGCGTTCGACAACGCCGGGGCGTCGCCGGAGTTCACCACATAGATCCCCCCGGGCGCCAGGACCCGCTTGGCATGGTCATTGAATTCCCTGGTGGTGAGCGGCCGGGGCGTGATGGATCCGGCGAAGACGTCGCGGATGACCAGGTCCCGCGTGTGCGGGGTAAGGCTCTCCGTGACCTCGCGCGCCTCCCCCACCCGAAGCCGGAGCAGCGGGGCCTTGGGGAGATCGAACCAGCCGCGGACGTACGCGGCGAGTTTGCCGTCCAGCTCCACCACCACCTGGCGGGCGTCCGGGTACGCGGCATGGAAGTACCGCGCCAGTGAGCATGCTCCCCCGCCAAGGTGCAGGGCGCGCAGCTTCGGCTTTGATTCGCGGGGCCAGCGGGATTCCACGAGGGCCGAGATCCAGCGCATGTATTCGAAGTCGAGGAACAGCGGGTCGGCCAGATCGATGTGCGAACTCATCACACCATTGATCCGCAGCAGCCAGCCGTTGGAATTGTCCTGGTCCGGGATCAGTTCGCAGTCGCCGGTATCGATGTAGTAGACGCCTTCCACCGGCCCGTCCGGGCGGGCGCCCCTGGGCACGTCGACTACTCCCGGGGACGTGGCTGCGGCATTCCGGGCGGCCGCCCTGCCCCGCTTCGCCATCAGCCGTCCGCCTCATTTCCCATGCCTCAACCCTAGTTCACCGGCCACCCGGTTTCCCCGGCCACCATCCGCCACCACACTTTCCGCCATCGTGGCAGGGCTTGAAAACAAATGGAAAGGATGCTTACTATTATTTGGTAATCATGCTTAGTATTTGAGTTCAGCACTGGTGTGATCAGTAGCCGATCTTCAACGAAAGAGAGCGACGATGACAGAGAACCAATGGCCCCAGGACGGAAGCTACGGAACCCAGACGGCTGCCCAGCAGCCGGGTCTGCGCGAACCCGCAATTTTCCCGTCTGCCACCCCGCCGGCAACAGCGCCGACAACGGTCTGGGAAACGCCCGGCGAAACGCCCTCGAAGACCGATACCGCCAAGGACGAGGCGGGCGAAGTCACGCGGCAGGCCGCAGACTCCGCCCAGAACGTGGCTGAAACCGCCAAGTCGGAAGCGGCCAACGTTGCCGCCGAGGTCAAGACCAACGCCAAGGATCTGCTGTACCAGGCGCAGTCCGACCTCACCGGCCAGGCCGCCGCCCAGCAGCAGAAAGTCGCCGGAGGCCTTCGGTCCATTTCGACCGAGCTCCATTCCATGGCCTCGGCATCAGAGCAGCCCGGCGTTGCAACGGACCTCGTCCGGCAGGCCGCAGAGCGCTCCTCCGCCGTCGCAGGCTGGCTCGACGAGCGTGATCCCGGTTCATTGCTGGCCGAAGTGAAATCCTTCGCCCGCCAGCGCCCGGGAACGTTCCTCATGCTCGCGGCCGGCGCCGGCATCCTTGCCGGACGCCTCAGCCGGAGCCTCTCCGCTGGAGCCCCCGCGGCGACGGACGCTTCTGCAACAAAGGCCCAGGCCGGCGAGCCTTCCCCGGCCACCCGGGTGCCGGACACCGGGATGGCAGTCCCGCCGCCACCCGTCCAGATGCCGGCGCCGGAAACCACGACGGCCGGCTTCGCCGACACCTACCCGCCGAACCCGGTGGAGGGTGCCGGCACCGCAGCCGACCAGTGGGCCGACGATCCGCTGGCCGCGGATCCGTACCGGATCGACCCCGCCATTGACCCTGACCGCCGGAACCCGCTGGACGGGGACCCCTTTGACGGCGGGCGCCGATGAGTACCGAAATGCCCACGACGGGCGCCCCGATGCCACCGCCCGAGGCCCACGTGAAAGCCGAAACGACGTCCCTCGGTGATCTGCTCGGCGACGTAACGCGGGACATGTCCACCCTCATGCGCCAGGAGGTGGAACTCGCCAAGGCCGAACTCAAGCAGTCGGCCACCCGCGCAGGCAAGGGCGGCGGGATGTTCGCCGGCGCAGGCATAGCGGGCCACTTCGTCCTGCTGTTCCTGTCCCTCGCCCTATGGTGGGGGCTCGGAACCCTGATGGGGCTGGGATGGTCCGGCGTCGTCGTCGCCGTCATCTGGGGCGTCATCGGCGCCGTGCTCGCCTCGATCGGACGCAAGGAGCTCAAAGCCATCAAGGGTATGCCCCAGACGGCCGAGACCCTGCAGGAAATTCCGCCCACCCTCAAGCCCAGCCACTAAAGCGAGGAATAACGATGAGTGAAAACCCGGATGCCATCCGAGCCGACATTGAAGCAACCCGCGCCCGGCTCGGCACCAACGTCGATGCCGTGGCCGACAAAGTCACGCCGTCCCACATCGTCCAGCGTCAAACCGACAAGGTGAAGGACGCTGTCTTCGGAGTGAAGGAGAAAGTCATGGGAGCAGCCGACCATACCAGCGCCGGCCTGCATTCCGCGACCGGAAGCACCACCGCGCACCTCAGCGACGCGGGCTCCGCCGTCGCCAATGCACCGCACCGTGTGGCAACCAAGGCCCAGGGCAACCCGCTCGCGGCCGGGCTGATCGCCTTCGGTGCCGGACTGCTGGTCTCGTCGCTGATTCCGGCCAGCACGAAGGAACGCGAAGCCGCCGACGCCCTGAAGACTGCCGCCGAGCCGCTCACCACGGAGCTTAGCGATGCCGCAAAGCAGCTGGCCGAGGGGCTCAAGGAACCGGCCCAGGCGGCCGTGGAGAACGTCAAGGCAACCGCCTCCGACGCCGCGGACCACGTCAAGTCCGAAGGCCAAGGCGCGGTCGGGGACGTCAAGGACCGTGCGGCCTACGCCAAGGACAACGTCCAGCAGGCCTAAGCCCCGCCGGACCCAGGCCGGCCTGCCCCCGCTTCCGCGCGGGCAGGCCGGCCGCTGTAATTAACCCGAGAAGGATGATTCCCATGGCCAAGACCGGTGCCAAGGCAGAAAATGACACCATGAACGACGCCGAAACACAGGAGAGCAGCACGGCCAAGGCGCGGACAGCACCCGCCCCTGACGATGCCCGCAAGCCGAGTAACCCGAGCGATGTCACCAAACCTTCCTGGAAATTCATCGCAAAGAAGACCCTGCGCGAATTCACGAAGGACCAGTGCCCCGACCTCGCAGCCTCGCTGACGTACTACTCCGTCCTCTCCTTGTTCCCGGCGCTGCTGGCTCTGGTGTCGGTCCTGGGGATTTTCGGGGACGCCCAGAAGACCACCTCCGCCCTGCTCGACATCGTCCAGGGCATCGCGCCGGGCCAGACCGTGGACACGATCCGCCCGGTGATCGAAGACCTGGCAAGCTCCCCCGGAGCCGGCTTCACGCTGGTCCTTGGCCTCCTCACCGCCCTCTGGTCCGCATCGGGCTACGTCGGCGCCTTCGGGCGGGCCATGAACCGGGTGTACGAAATCGATGAGGGCCGGCCGTTCCTCAAGCTGCGCGGCACCATGCTGGCTGTCACTGTCGCCACCGTGCTGATCGTGGCCGTGATCGCTGCCATGCTCGTCCTCAGCGGCCCGGTGGCCGAGCAGGTCGGCAACCTGGTCGGGCTCGGCGGCGCTTTCCTGGCCGTCTGGAACATCGCCAAGTGGCCGGTGATGCTGGTGCTGGTCATTCTGGCGATAGCCCTCCTCTATTACGCCACCCCCAACGTGAAGCAGCCGAAATTCCGCTGGATGAGCATGGGATCCGCGATCGCACTGGTGGTGTTCCTGCTGGCCTCCCTGGCGTTCGGCTTCTACGTGGCGAACTTCAGCAACTACAACAAAACCTACGGGGCCATCGGCGGTGTGATCATCGCGCTGCTCTGGCTGTGGATCCTGAACATGTCGCTGCTGTTCGGCGCCGAGTTCGACGCCGAAACCGAACGCGGCCGCCAGCTCCAGGCCGGCATTGCGGCCGAAGAGACCATCCAGCTTCCGCCGCGGGACACCAAGCAGAGCGACAAACTGCAGGCACGCGAGGACGAGGACATCCGGCGCGGCCGCGAGTTGCGGGAACAGCACGGCAACGACCGCGACAACACCGCGCGGTAGCAGCCCCCCGCGGGACCAAAGCCCCTACCCCAGCCGGCCCCTGTGCGCTCTACTGGGCAATACTGCTGGGGATAGTGCACGGCCGCCGATCCTGGAGGAAGCATGTCGGCATCCGCAGGGCAAGAGCGCGGTCCCGTGGCGGTGGGCTACGACGGGTCCGACGCCGCGCAGGTGGCGGTCCGCTGGGCCGCCGAGTACGCCGCCGCGCTCGGCCTCGGCGTCAAGGTGGTGCACGCCTGGGTGTGGCCCGTCTTCACCAGGAACCTGGGACCCGTCGACGGCGTGGCAGGCAGCGGGTTGCGGCATTCGGCCGAAACGATCCTGGCCGAGGGCCTCGAACTGGCGCGCAGCATCGTCGCGGCGGCGCCCGCGCCGGCGGACTCGGGCAAGGGCGCCGCGCCCGCGGCGGAGGACTTGGCCGCGCCCGCCGTCGAGGGCACGGTGCAGGGCGTTATGGTCGCCGGGCTCCCCGCGCCGGTGCTGCGGGAAGCCGCCCGGGACGCCCGGATGCTGGTGGTCGGCAGCCGCGGCATCGGCGCCGTGCTGGGGACGCTGGCGGGATCCGTGTGCCTGGAACTGGCCGGCTCCGCACCCTGCCCGCTCATGGTCATCCGGCGCCCACGCAGCCCGGGGCACCCCGTCGTCGTGGGGGTCGATGCCTCGCCGCGGAACCCTGCAGCCCTGGCCGGCGCGGTCCGGCTGGCGACCGCACTGCATGCGCCCCTGCAGCTCATCCACGTTGATCCCCAGACCCCGGGCCGGCACGAGGACCACGGCCGCCATTCCCCGCTCCATGGCCAGGAGTTGCTGGATCACGCCCTCGACGCGGCCCGCAGGACAGCTCCCGGACTGGCCGTGTCCGGGGTCCTGAAGGAGAGTCGTGCCGCCGCCAAAGAGTTGCTCGCCGCTGCAGCCGACGCCGATGTGCTGGTGCTCGGACCCCACACGCGGGAAGACGCCCCCGGCAATACAGTCTCCGCCGTCCTGCACAAGGCGCGCTGCAACGTGCTGATTACACGCTGATTCCCAGATCATCGGAACCGCAAGAAGAGGAGGCCACCGTGCGAGCCTGGCGGGTAGGACATCCCGGACCCATGTCCAGCGGCCCACTCGAAGCCGCCGAGTGCCCGGTTCCCCGGCCCGGGCGCGGGGAAGTGCTCCTCAGGGTCCGTGTGTGCGGGGTGTGCCGCACCGATCTGCACCTGGCCGAAGGGGACCTCACACCCAAGCACCCCGGCATTATCCCCGGCCATGAAGTCGTCGGAGAAGTACTCGAACGAGGTCCGGGGGCACGGCGGTTCCGTACCGGCGAACGGGTGGGCGTCGCATGGCTGGGGGGCACATGCGGTTCCTGCCGCTTCTGCCTGCGCGGGCAGGAGAACCTGTGCCTGACCCCCACGTTCACGGGCTGGGACCGCGACGGCGGCTATGCCGAGCTGGTTACAGTGGCCGAGGACTTCGCCTACCGGATTCCGGACCTTTTTTCCGATCAGGAGGCCGCGCCGCTGCTGTGCGCGGGCATCATCGGCTACCGCGCCCTGAGCCGGGCGGAGCTGCCGATCGGCGGCCGGCTGGGCATCTATGGCTTCGGCGGTTCCGCGCACCTGGCCGCTCAGATCGCCATCTACCGGGGCGCCAGGGTCTACGTGATGACACGCTCCGCGGAAGCCCGCAAGCTTGCCCTGGAGCTCGGCGCCACCTTCGCCGGCGGGGCCGACGAGCCGCCGCCGGACCCGCTGGACTCCGCCATCCTCTTCGCACCCGCCGGCGGCCTGGTACCGGTGGCGCTGCGTGCGCTGGACCGCGGCGGGACCCTCGCGGTGGCCGGCATCCACCTGAGCGACATCCCTCCCCTGCACTACGCCTCCGAGCTCTTCGAGGAACGCCAGCTCCGCAGCGTCACCGCCAATACCAGGGACGACGGCGAAGAGTTCCTCAGCATCGCCGCGGAGATTCCGATCCGCCCCACCACTGTTCCGTACCCGTTCTCGGCTGCGGACAAGGCGCTGCGGGACCTGGCGGAGGACCGGATCACCGGCGCCGCCGTCCTGCGGATGGCCTCGCCTCTTTAAGGCAGCGGTGTGGGGAAGCGGGGTGCGGCCGCGGCCCAGTCAGGCTACCCGGCGTCGCGCAGGAACTCATGCTCCTGGCCGGCCCGGAGCAGCACCCGCTCGGTCCCGACCCGGACCAGCACCGGGGAGGCATCGCCGGGGGCGGCGGAGACGCGCAGCCGGCCGGGCCCGAGGTGGACGGCCAGCAGCTGGTCACGGTAGCGGACCTGGAACTCCACCCGACGCAGCTCCGCCGGCAGCCTCGGGGTGAAGTCCAGGGCGTCGCGGGTGATCCGGAGGCCGGCGAAGCTGCGCTGGACGACGTCGATCGAACCGGCCATGGCCCCCAGGTGGATGCCCGCGCTCGTCGTTCCGCCCTGGGTGTCGTCCAGGTCCGCGTCCAGGGCCTCCCGGAAGGTCGTCCATGCCTGCTCGGGATCCCGCTGCGCCAGCACGGAGGCGTGCGCGACCCGGCTCAACGTGGAGCCGTGCGCCGTCCGGGCAAGGTAGAAGTCCACGGTCGCGGCAATCTGCGCCGACGTCACGTGATAGCCCATGCGCCCCAGGAATCCCAGGAGCTGGTCCTCGCCCAGGACATACAAGAGCATGAGGACGTCTGCCTGCTTGGCCAGCCGATAGTGGTTGGCGCTGTCGCCTTCCGCCTCCAGGATCAGATCCAGCCGTTCGATGTTCCGATAGGTGCGGCGGTAGTGGTTCCAATCCAGTTCCTGGAGGGCACCGTAGCCGTCGAACTGGCTGATGATGCCGTCGTCGTGGAACGGAACGAACATGCGGCGGCTCAGGTGGCCCCACGCTTCGATTTCCGTGCCCGTTATCCCCAGCCGGACCCGCAGCTCATCCATGTCGAACCCCTGCACGGAGTGCATGATCCAGACGGCTTGGTCGAACACCCAGGCGGCCATGATGTTGGTGTAGGCGTTGTCGGCCAGGCCGCCGCCCGGGTTCCCGGGGCGCCCGGTGTGATATTCGTCCGGGCCCATCACTCCCCTGACGTGGAACCGGTCTTCGGCGGAGTCGTAGTCCGCGAGGGAGGCAAACAGCCTGGCGACTTCCACCACAATTTCCGCGCCGTGCCGGGTTAGCCACCCCCGGTCCTGGGTGGCCTCGAAGTACTGCCACGCGTTGTAGGCGACGGCCAGTCCGACGTGGCGCTGGAGGTGGGAGTAGTCCGGCATCCAGTGCCCCGACAGCCTGTTGAACTGCAGCTTCGGCGTCTGTTCCGTGCCGTCGCTGCCGCTCTGCCAGGGGAACAGCGCGCCCTCGAGCCCGGCGGCCCGGGCGGAGTCCTTCGCCGTGCCCAGCCGCCGCCACCGGTAATCGATGAGTTCACGGGCGACGGAAGGCAGCCTGGAGTTCAACACGGGCAGGACGAAGAGCTCATCCCAGAAGATGTGCCCCCGGTAGCCTTCACCGTGCAGTCCCCGGGCCGGCACCCCGGCGTCGAGCTCTGCCGTGTGCGTCGTGAGGGTCTGCAGCAGGTGGAAGACGTGCAGGTTCAGGATCAGCTGGGCCTGCGAGGGTGCGTCGGACTCGATGATGAAGGGCTTAAGCAGGACGCTCCACGCCGCCTCGTGTTCGGCCAGCAGGACCGCGAAACTGTGTGCCGACCGCGCCAGTACGGCCGCGGCCGCCGTCCGGGGCGAGGAGATGGCATGGTCCCGGGAGGTGGCGACGGCGATCGTCTTGGTCACCGTGACGGGCACCCCGTCCGTGACGGCGCACTCGAAGCGGTGCACGTGCAGCCCCCCGGACTGCTCCGGAACGCCGTCACCGGGTTCTCCGGGTCCGGTGACTTCGGTGCGGAGCGCGAGGGCGATGCCGATTCTGCTCTGGCTCGTCCGGACCTCCACCGTCAGGCGTGCTCCGGGACCGGCGTCGGGGCCGCCGTCGGACGCGGACACCGCGACGGACGTGAGGTGCCGGTTGGCCAGCTGGGCGTCCTCGGGCACGTTCGCATTCGTCACCCCCGTGTCGCAGCCGCTCCTGATGCTGATGCTGCCGCTCCAGCCAACGGCGGTCAGCGTGGTTTCCAGCGCGGCCAGGTGCGGCTCCGCCATGGACACGAGCCGCCGCTGGAGCAGCTGCAGCTGCCGCCCGGCGTCGTCCTCCAGCAAGGCCTCCCGGCTCAACACGGCGCGCGTAAGGTCCAGGGTGCGGCGCTCGCTGCGAAGTGTCAGCCCGCCCGCGGACCACCAGGTACCGCCTTCGATACGGACATCCAGGGGCAGCCAGTCCGGGATGTTGACCATGTGTTCATCGACGGTTTCCTGGCCCTGGACGACGCTGCTGAGGCTGTTGTAGACCCCCGCGAGATAGCTGCCCGGATAGTGCACGTCACCGGCGCGGTGCTCGGGCGCGGCGCCCCGGGTGGCCAGGTAGCCGTTGCCGAGGGTGGTCAGTGCCTCCCGGTGGCGTTCGTGCGCGGGATCGAACCCCTCGTAGACCAGCAGCCACGGGTGCGTGATGACCAGCCCGATGTCCAGTTCACTGACATCCTCGACGACGACGTCGGCGCCCGCGGCTTCCAGCGCCGCCCGGCGCCCGGTCCGGTCGATGCCCACAACCAGGCCGAAGCCCCCGCGGCGGCCGGCCTCGACCCCCGGGACGGCATCCGCGATGACCATTGCCCGGCGGGCACGATCTCGAGCCGGCGCGCCGCTTCGAGGACGAGTGCCGGGGCGGGCTTGCCGGCAACATCGCGATCCAGCGCTGTCTGGCCGTCCACGATGTGGTCGAACGCATCCTTGAGTCCCGCGGCGGCCACGATCGCTCCGGCGTTGCGGCTGGACGTGGCCAGGACCACGGGAATCCGCCCCGCCCGGAGCCGCTCCAGCAGGGCCACCGTGCCCGGGAACACCCGGACAGGGCTACCGCCGAGCAGGCGCTCGAACAGTTCGTTCTGGCGTTGCGCGAAGCCGAACACCGTCCACTCGCCGGGCCCGTCCGTCGGCGACCCCAGCGGGAGGGAGACTCCGCGGGACGCCAGGAAGGTGGCCACCCCGTCCTCCCAGGTCCGGCCCTCGACAAAGCTGGTGAAGTCGCCCTCGGTGAAAGGGCCGCGACGGGCGTCGGCGGGAAGCCGCGGGTCCTGCAGGACCTCGTCGAAGAGCTGCTTCCACGCCGCCTCCCGAAGTTCCGCGGTATCTGTCACCACGCCGTCCAGGTCGAAGATGACGGCGTCGACGGGCGCCAGCGCAGCGGCAACTGTGGGCGACTCCGTCATGGCTTAGTGGTACCAGTGTTCGGCTCCGGGCGACAGTGGCGTTCGTCCCGGTATTCCCTCACCCCAGCAGCCGGTCCAGGGTGGTGAAGCCGTAGCCTGCCGCGCGGATCCGGGTGATGATCCCGCCCAGCGCGTCGGCATCCAGGGTGGTGCCGTCATCGGGATTGGAGCCGATGTGCATCAGGACGATCTCCCCTGGCTGGAGACCGGCGAGGACCCGGTCCGCCACGAGCTGCGCCGTGACCCCGCCGCTGGTGCCCTTCCAGCCGAGCGTGTCCACGGTCCAGCGCACCGGGAGGTAGCCGAGGGAGTTGACCGTGGCGATGGTCCGCGCATCCCGGTCGCCGAAAGGGAAGCGGAAGAGCGGACGGGGGTCGGCGCCCGCGGCCTGGATTGTCTTCTGCGCCGCGACGACCTGGTCGGCGATGGCGGCATCAGAAAGCCCGGTGAAGCCCGGGTGCGTCATCGAATGGTTGCCCACCCGGTGCCCTCCGGCGACAATCGCGGCGACCCCTGCGGGATTGGCCGCGGCCCAGCTGCCCGTGAGGAAGAACGTCCCCTGCACCCCGGCCGCGGCCAGCGACTGGAGTATGACAGGCAGGCCGGCAGCGTTGGCCCCGGCGTCGAACGTCAGGGCCACCACGGGTCCCGCGGACGGAATGGCCTCGACGTCGCGGCCGGCGAGCGCGGCGGGGAACGGCACCGCGGGCAGGGCAGGAGGTTCCGGGGCGGGAGGTTCGGGGGCCGGCGGCAGCGGCGCCGGCTCAGCGGTGCCCGGGCTGCCCGGCGCCGGTGACGGCGTCACCGAAGGATCTGCGGTGACCGACGGCACGGGCGTCTCCGACGGCGTCTGGCTGGCGGACGCCGTCGGAGTCGGAGTGCTGGTCGCTGGCCCGGTCGGCGCCGCCGCCGGGGCAGCCCCTGGAGGCCGTGGGAAAAGGACCAGTGCCAGGATCACCACGACCAGCACGAGCACGACGGCGGCACCAGCCGCCACCGCCCTGCGCCGGTCGGAAAAAACAGGCCGGCCGGAGAAAATCGACCACATGGTTCACTGTGGCCTCACCGGTCACAGCCGGGCTAGGGCTGAAAGGCCCCGCATCAGCCAAACCTCCCAAGCAACGCGGGTCAGATCGCGCCCATGACGACCCCTCTGGATGGGCGCGATCTGACCCCGCGTTGTTAGGCCGAGCCGGAGGCCGCGGCCGGAATCAAGCGGTCCGCCCGGTACCGGTCGAAGAGCCGGAGGAAGGAGTCTTCCGTTCGGCGGTACCCGGTGAACCCCGCAAGGCGGCTCTTGCTCATATCGGTGACGACTTCGAGGTTCCGCCCCAGGTCACCGTCTGTGTGCCACCAGGAAGCGACGCGCGCGAGTTCGGGTTCGGCCAGGCCATGCCGGGCGGCGATGTCCGCCCACACTCCTTCCATGCCGCGCATTTGCTGCTCCAAGGGGCGGGGTTCGTTGGCGTAGCCCACCGGTTCAACACCGAAATAGGCGGCCAGCGCGGGCCACATGCGCCGCCAGCGGAAGACGTCGCCGTTGACGATGTTGTAGGCCTCGTCGCCGACGTTATCCCCGGTGGCTGCCCAGATCATGTGGTCGGCCAGCAGCCCGCTGTCTGTCATGTCCGTGAGGCCGTTCCACTGCGTCTCGGAGCCCGGGAAGATGAACGGTTGCCCCAGTTCCCTGCAGATGGAGGCCTGGACGGCGAGGGTGAGTCCCATGTTCATCGCGTTTCCGACGGCATGCCCGATCACCGTATGCGCCCGGTGCACGGACCAGCCAAATCCCTGGTTCCCGGCGGCTGCCCACAATTCGTCTTCCTGGGCGTAGTAGAAGTTGGGAGCAGGCAGCCTGGGCTCGCTCTCGCGGAACGGAGTGTCCGGCATCTCCCCCGCCGCATACGCTTCAAAGGGGCCCAGGTAGTGCTTCAGTCCCGTCATGAGGGCGACGTGTTTCACCGGCTTACCGCCCAGGCTGGCGAGGACGTTGCGGAGCATGCCCGCGTTTGTTTCGATGTTTTCCTGTTCGGTATTCATCCTGGACCAGGCCGCGTAAAAGACATGGGTGGGTGATTCTCCGGCCAGGGCCTCGCGCAGGTTGTCCGCGGAATTCAGGTCCGCGCTCACATGCCGTACGTCGCGGCGGCGGAGCGGATTGCGGGAGAGCCCCACCACGTTCCAGCCATCATCGGCAAGCCTGTCCACCAGTGCGGATCCGGCAATGCCGCTGGCCCCCACCACGAGGGCAGCCGGGGTTTCGACTGTATCTGAACTGCTTCGCACGCCATGTCCTCCTGGTAGCGTCCCGCGTCGGCGTCACCGCCCGCGGGGCTGGTCCGGCCGGTCGGGCTGGTCCGGCCGGGGCGGATGCTCATCCGCCCCGCTCCAGCGTCTCATGCCGCTGAGGAATGGCCGCCCGAGCCTCTTAACCTGCGTCCCGGGAGCCCCCTGACGGCCGGCCCCGCAGTAGGATGCACGTAGTGGAAGACGCGTGAAGACAACGCGAATGCTAAGGCGGGATATCCGTGAAACTGATGCTCCGGTATCCGCTTGTAGCAGGCACACTCGTTGCCCTACTCGCGGTGCTCGTACTCCTGCAGTCCGGACATGCCGGAACCGCCCAGGTCACCGCAAGTATCTACGCGCTGGCTGTGGCGGCCTATCTGTCGGTCGGGATGGTCCGCCGGCTGCTGCGCCGCCAGTGGGGCATCGACATCCTGGCGGTCACCGCGATTGTCAGCACCGTGCTGGTCGGCGAATTCATCGCCTCCATGATCATCGTGCTCATGATGGCCGGCGGCACGGCACTCGAGGACTACGCCGCGGGCCGGGCCAAGAAAGAGCTGACTTCGCTGCTGGAGCGCGTCCCGCAGACGGCGCACCGGGAACGCGACGGCACCTCCGCCGCCGGAACCCAATCCGGCGAAACCAAAACAGGCGGCCAGCACGAAGACGTGGCGGCCACCGACGTCGAAATCGGCGACATCCTGCTCATAAAACCAGGTGAAGTCGTGCCGCTGGACGGCATCCTGCTCTCCGACTCGGGGACTTTTGACGAATCCTCGCTCACCGGAGAGAGCCTTCCGGTGGAGCGGAGCGCCGGCGAGGGCCTCATGAGCGGTTCCCTCAACGGCGAGGCCGCGGTCCGGATGAAGGTCACGGCGCTGATGGAGGATTCGCAGTACAGCCGGATCGTTGCCCTGGTCAAGGAAGCATCGGAGAGCAAAGCCCCGATGGTCCGGCTGGCCGACCGGTACGCCGTCCCCTTCACTGCCCTCGCATACATCCTTGGCGCCATCGGCTGGATCGTCAGCGGCAGCCCGGCGCGCTTCGCCGAGGTACTGGTGGTGGCCACCCCCTGCCCGCTGCTGATCGCCGCCCCTGTGGCGTTCCTGGGCGGCATGAGCCGGGCCGCGCGCTCCGGCATCATCGTCAAGTACGCCGGCGTCCTAGAACAGCTCAGCCGGATCAGGACCGTGGCCTTCGACAAGACGGGAACCTTGACCTACGGCCGCCCCGCGATGGTCGGCGTGAGGACGGCCGGATCCGTGCCCGAGGCCGAGGTCCTGCGGCTGGCGGCCTCGGCCGAGCAGTATTCCTCCCACGTCCTGGCCGCGTCGGTGATGGACGCCGCCCGGTCCCGGGGGCTGGCCTTCTCGACCGCCACCGAGGCCACCGAGTTCGCCACCCACGGGGTCCGGGCACGCTTCGACGGCCAGGACGTGGTGGTCGGCAAGCCCGGTTTCGTGGCGGAATCTGCCCCCGGGGTGTTGGAGACGGAGTTGGCCAGCGGGGAGCTTGGCATCTATGTCGGGGTAGGCGGCGAATTCGTCGGTTGCCTCGTGATGAGCGATCCGATCCGTAAGGAGACCCGCCGCACCCTGGCTGAACTCGGGTCCCTGGGCGTGACCCGGACCGTCATGCTGACCGGTGACGCGCTCGCCACGGCCCAGCACATAGCGGCGGAGGCCGGACTGACGGATGTCCGTGCCGAATGCCTGCCGCCGGACAAGGTCGAAGCGGTCCGGTCTCTGCCTGAACGCCCGGTGATGATGGTCGGGGACGGTGTGAACGATGCTCCCGTCCTCGCCGTCGCCGACGTCGGCATTGCCATGGGTGCCCGCGGTTCGACGGCGGCCGGCGAGTCCGCCGACGTCGTGATCATCCTGGACGACCTGTCGAAGGTGGCCTCGGCTGTCAGGATCGGGCAGCGGACGGTGCAGGTGGCCCTGCAGAGTATCTGGATCGGGATTGCCCTCAGCGTCGGCCTCATGCTGGCCGCCGCCGCCGGCTACGTGACCGCCATTGCCGGCGCCCTGTCCCAGGAACTAGTGGACCTGGCCACCATCCTCAACGCGCTGCGCGCCCTGGGCTCGGGCGGGACAGGCGCCGGAGGGCAAGGCGCGGGCCGGACAGCCACTGCCGCTACCCGCCTGAAGCCAGTTTCTCTGCCTCGGCGATCCGGGGAACGGTCCTGAGGTAGCTGTCCGGGTTCAACGAGATCGAATCGATGCCCTCGCGGACGAGGAACGCCGCGAAGTCGGGGTGGTTGCTGGGGCCCTGGCCGCAGATGCCGATCTTGATCCCGGCGGTGTGGGCTTTGCGGATGGCTTCGCTGATCATGGCCATGACGGCCTCGTCCCGCTCATCGAAGAGCGCCGCGAGCTGGCCTGAATCCCGGTCCACGCCCAGGACCAGCTGCGTGAGGTCGTTGGAGCCGATCGAGAAGCCGTCGAACCGGGGGGCGAATTTCTCGGCCAGGACCACATTGGAGGGGATCTCGCACATCATGTAGACCTGAAGCCCGTTCTCCCCGCGCACCAGACCGTGCTCTGCCATGACGGCCAGCACCTTGTCCGCTTCCTGCGGGGTCCGGCAAAACGGCACCATGACGATGATGTTGCCGAAGCCAAGCTGTTCGCGGACCCGTTTGAGCGCCAGGCACTCGAGGGCGAAACCGTCGCGGTAGCGGTCGTCGTAGTAGCGGGAGGCGCCGCGGAAGCCGAGCATCGGGTTCTCCTCCGGTTCCTCGAAGGAGGCGCCACCGACCAGGTGCGCGTACTCGTTGGTTTTGAAGTCGCTGAGCCGGACGATCACCGGCCGGGGGTGGTAGGGCGCAGCGATCTTCGCGATGCCCCGGGCGAGGGCGTCCACGAAGTACTCTTTTGGATCCGCGTAGCCCCGCGTCAGCTCGCGGATCTGTGCGGTTTCCCGGGCATCGGTGACCCGCTCGGGGTGGACCAGCGCCATCGGATGGATCCGGATCAGGCTGGAGATGATGAATTCCATCCGGGCCAGCCCGACGCCGTCGGCGGGCAGCCGCCACCACTGGAAGGCTGCTGCGGGGCTGGCGATGTTGACCATGACCAGGGTGTGCGTCTCCGGCAGCTCCCCGAGGTTTACGTCCTCGGTTTCGAACGCCAGGCTTCCCTCGTACACCCGGCCCTGGTCGCCCTCCGCGCAGGAGATGGTCACGGCGAGGCCCTCGGCGAGGACGGTCGTGGCGTTTCCGGTTCCGACGACGGCGGGCACCCCCAGTTCCCTGCTCACGATTGCCGCGTGGCTCGTCGGACCGCCGTGGTCCGTCACGATCCCGGCCGCCCGCTTCATGATGGGAACCCAGTCCGGGTCGGTCATCTCGGTGACGAGGATGGCGCCGTCGCGGAACTTCCCGATGTCCGAGGCGCTCCTGATCACGCAGGCGGTGCCCTGCGCGATGGAGTCGCCGATCGCCGCCCCGGTGGCGAGCACCGGGCCCTTTTCCAGCAGGTGGTGGAGGGCGAAGCGCGGACCGGTCTTGAGCGACTGGACCGTCTCCGGCCGGGCCTGGACCATGAAAAGTTCTCCGGTCTGCCCGTCCCTGGCCCACTCCATGTCCATCGGCCGGCCGTAGTGGTTCTCGACGCTCACCGCCCAGCGGGCGAGGGCGAGGATTTCGGCGTCGTCGAGCACGAAGGCGCGGCGCTCCGCTTCGGAGGTGTCCACCATCCGGGTGCGCGCGCTGCCGCCCTGGCTGTAGACCATCTTGCGGTCCTTGGAACCGAGGGTCTTCTCGATGATCGGCGTGAACTTCTCCTCGGCCAGGAGAGGCTTGAAGACCAGGTATTTGTCCGGGTTGATGGTGCCCTGGACGACGGTCTCGCCTAGGCCCCAGGCCGCGCTGATCACGGCCGCGCGGGGGAATCCCGAGTCGGTGTCGATGGAGAACATCACCCCGGAGGCTCCGACGTCGGAGCGCACCATCCGCTGGACGCCGATCGAGAGGGCCACGTCCATGTGGTCGAAGCCCTTGACCTCGCGGTAGCTGATGGCCCGGTCGGTGAAGAGCGAGGCGTAGCAGCGGCGGCAGGCGTCCAGAAGCTCCCGCTCCCCGGCAATGTTCAGGAAGGTCTCCTGTTGTCCCGCGAAGCTCGCGTCGGGGAGGTCCTCGGCCGTGGCGCTGCTGCGGACGGCGACGGAGAGTTTATCCACCCCTGCGCGCTCCCCCAGCGTCCGGTAGTGGGCGCGGATCGATTCGGCGATGTCGTCCGGGAATTCGCTGCCCAGGAACAGCTCCCGGATGGCTTCCCCGGTGGCGCGCAGCGACGCGTCTCCGGAGCGGTAGTCGAGGATCCGCGAGCGCATGGCCGCCTCGATCCCGTTCGCGTCGAGGAACCTCCGGTATGCGTCGGCCGTGGTGGCGAAGCCGTCCGGGACGCGCACGCCCTGGGTCTTGAGCGACTGGATGAGTTCGCCGAGGGAGGCGTTTTTGCCGCCCACGCGCGGGACGTCGCCCATGCCGATCTCTTCAAACCACAAAACCTGCGATTCAACCATGTCTGCGCTCCTGGCATTGGCGATGGACTGATACTGCGGGGATTCACGTCCCGGGGGTCAGAGGCTTAGGACCTTTGTGCCGCAGGCGGGGCGCCGGTCCGGCGGTGCCGGGCGAGTTTGTAGAGCCAGTCCGCGACCAGGACGGCGGGAATGGCGGCAAGCGCGACGGCCAGCCCGCCGGGGGATGGCGGGGCGTGGCCCAGAAGCGTTGCCGCCGGACCCAGGAACAGGAACACGGCCAGCAGCCCCAGCTCGGCCAGCACGGCCCAGAGCAGCAGCCTGTTGCTGACCCAGCCCAGGCGCCACGGCGGGACGGTGGCGCTGCGGCATGCGAAGGCGTTCGCCAGCTGGCCCAGGACCACCGTGGTGAAGGCCGCTCCGGAGCCTGCCATGAGCACGTCGGCGGTCGGCAGTTCCGCGCCCGGCCGCCACCCTCCGCCGAGCAGCACAGCGGTGTAGGCCAACATTTCGAAGAGGGCCTCCACCGGGCCCAGCAGGGCGAAGACCCGGAACATGAGTGCCCGATCCATCAAATGCCTGCGCTCCGGCGGGCGCTGCAGCGTTCCCTTGCTCGGAGCCTCGCTGCCCAGCGCGAGGGCGGGCAGCAGGTCCGTGCCGATGTCCAGGGCGAGGATCTGCAGCACGCTCAGCGCCAGCGGGAAGCGGCCGCCGGACATGGCCCAAAAGACGAAGGGGGTGAGCTCGGCGACGTTGTCCGTCAGGTGGTAGGTCAGGAAGCGCCGGATGTTCGCATACGTGGCGCGGCCCTGTTCCACCGCGGCGATGATGGTGGCGAAGTCGTCGTCCAGGAGGACGAGGTCGGCGGCTTCCCGCGCGACGTCGGTGCCGCTGCGGCCCATGGCGACCCCGATGTCCGCCTGCTGGAGCGCCGGCCCGTCGTTGACGCCGTCGCCGGTCATGGCCAGGACGTGGCCTCGGCCCTGCAGGAGGCGGGCCACGCGCAGTTTCTGTTCCGGGGTCACCCGTGCGAGCACCACGCCGTCACGGTCCAGCAGTGCGGCCAGGACGTCGTCGTCCTCGGGCAGGTCCGGGCCCTGCAGCACGGTGGCCGTGGCTCCCAGCAACCCGGTCTCCCGGGCGATGGCGGCTGCCGTGAAAGCGTGGTCGCCGGTGACCATGGCCACCTTGATCCCGGCCTTCCGGGCGGCCTCCAGGGCCAGCCGCACTTCGGCCCGGGGCGGATCGTGCAGGCCGATCAACCCGAGGAGGGTCAGCCCGATCTCTGCGTTCTCCAGTTTGAACGCGGCCCCCGGAAGCCCCGGCAGCTGGCGCTCGGCGACGGCGAGGACACGCAGGCCGTGGGAGGCCATCTGGTCAACCATCTCCCGCGCCCGGTCGGCGTGGGTTCCCTCGCCGCCGCCGACGGTGCAGAGCGGAATGACGGACTCCGGGGCCCCCTTCACGTAGAGGGTTGTTCCGACGATTGCCGACTCCCGCAGCCGGCGGGGGTCGAAGGCGAAGCGGTGTGACGGCGCCGGTTCCTCCGGATGGCCGCCCGGCTCGGCCAGGCGGGCTGCCAGGGCAGCTATGGCGGCCTCCATCGGATCGCCCTCCGCGATCCAGTTGTCCCCGTGGAGCACGGCGCGTCCCACTGAGGCTGCCAGTGCGGCGACGCTCAGCTGCCGTGCTTCCGGGACGCCTCCGCCTGTGATCTCGGCGTCGGGCCCGTATCCCTGGCCGATGATGCTGAGCAGACCGGACGGGGTCCAGACTTCGACGGCGTTCATCCGGTTCTGGGTCAGGGTGCCGGTCTTGTCGGTGCAGATAAACGTCGTGGAGCCCAGCGTCTCCACCGCCTGCAGGTTCCGCACCAGCGCGTTCCGCTGGGCCATGCGCTGCGCGCCGACGGCCAGTGAAAGCGTGACCGTGGGAAGCAGGCCTTCGGGCACCAGTGCGACCGCCACACCGATGGCAAAGAGGAATGCGTCACGCCAGGAGATACCGACGAGCAGCGAAAGCATAAAGAAGAGGCCGCCGATGCCCAGGGCCACGGCGGCGATGATGCGGACGATCCTTTGCAGTTCGACCGCCAGGGGGCTTGGCGGGGCTTCCACCTTGCCGGTCAGCGCGGCGATTTCGGCAAGCCGGGTCTGGCGTCCCGTGGCGGCGACGACTCCTTCGGCCTGGCCGTTGACCAGGAAGGTTCCGCCGAAGGCCAGGTCCCCGGCGGCCTTGCTGACGGCCTCGCTTTCCCCGGTGAGCATCGACTCGTCCACCGAGCATCCGGCCGCCAGTGCCAGGCGGAGATCTGCAGGGACCCGGTCACCGGCCACCAGCACGACGGCATCATCCGGGACCAGCTCGGTGGTGTGCACCTTGATGACGCGGTTGTCCCGCCGGACCGAGACCATGGCCGGGAGCAGTTCGCGGAGCTTTGCGGCGGCGTGCTGGGCACGCTCCTGCTGGATATAGGCGAACACCCCGTTGACGACGATCACCACAATAATGGCGATGCCCAGCTGCGGCATGCCGGCGACGAACGCGAGTGCGGCGGCCACCCAGAGCATGAGGGCGAAGAAATGGGTCATCTCGGCCAGCAGCTTCTGCCAGCCCGGGACGGCGCGTCCCTCGGGCAGCTTGTTGGCCCCGATTTCCAGCAGTCTCCGGGCGGCCTCTTCGGAGCTCAGGCCGGCGACGCCCGGCAGCGCAACCGGCCCGGCACCGCGGTTGACCGCGCCGGGATTCACAGCGCCGCTCCGCCCTTCAGGGGCAGCACCATACGGCGTCCCCGCGCAGGTCCCTCATCGACCGAGCATGGACCCCGCGGGCACTGGCCGTAAGGGCCAAAGGTCATTGCGTGGCCGGCCCCGTGGTTCCTGGCGCGTCCCGTCGCCGGTGCGAAGCGTCAGCCGGCCCCCGGCGGCCGGGACCGGCCAAGGCTCTTGAGGTACGCGCCGAAGCCGTGCGGGGCCCGCGCCTGGGTCCGCCCGGAGGTCAGCACCCGCATGCTGTCCGTCGCCGTGATGGCGAACGCACGGTTGCGGAGGTTCTGGACCAGGGTCCGGTCCTCCTGGGATGCCAGTTTGGGGAATCCGCCGGCCGCGAGATAGGCCGATGCCCGCACCCCGAAGTTGGCGCCGTAGACGTGCGGGTGGTCTTCTTCAAAAGGGTGGCGTTCCAGCCACCGGCGGAGCAGTTCGGGATCCATTCCTGCGGGGTCCGGTTCGACGGACCCCAGGACGGCGTCGGCTCCCGCCTCGGCAAACTCAAGCTGGCGCACCAGCCAGTTCTCCGGGACCCGGGAATCGGCGTCGGTGTTGGCCAGCCAGGTCCGTCCCGCCCACGGCGGCGGGGTCCACCGTTTGCCCGGCGGCCTGCGCCGCGGTACCCCGATTCCGGCGGCCCTGATCCCGGCTTCGCGGCTGGCGCCGGCGTTGCGGAAACGGACGTCGACGGCGCTGAAGCGGTGGTCCGAGGCAACATATCCTGCGGCGATGGCGGCCGAGCGGTCCGTACAGCTGTCCAGCACGACTGTCACCCGGACGTCCACCTCAGGGCGGACCCGGTGCAGGGCGTCGGCGGCCCGCTGCAGGGCCAGCAGGGCCCTGTCAAGATGGGCTTCCTCGTTGTGGGCCGGCATGACGACGGCGATTCGTTCGATGCGGTGCCCCCGCGGCAGCGGCAGGGCAAGTGCTGCCATCCCCGTCACCGGCCCGGTCCGGCGTCGGGCGCCGGTGTTTCCGGTCCGGCGCCGGGCGCCAGGAGGACCTCCAGCACGAAATCGCGCTCCCGGTAGAGGCCGCCGCCGGCCCAGCCGAGCTGCCGGCGCGCCGCGGCGTGGACGGCGTCGCCGTCGAGCTCCCAGCCTGTGAGCGGGTGCCGCCAATGACACAGGGCCAGGGTCCCGCCGGGCAGGAGGGCGCCCTCAACCCGCTCGAACAACCCGGCCAGTTCCGCAGGCGAGAGGTAGTACCCGACCTCGGAGACCACGATCAGATCGAAGGAGCCGTCCGGCCAGTCCTGCGGAACGGTGAGGTGCCGGGTCCGGGCTGCGGGCAGGTGGGCGAGCCGCCTGGCGGCGTGTGTGAGGGCCGCACTGCTCGCGTCCACCGCCAGGAAGCTGCCGCACCGTGGCGCAAGCTCCACGCTCAGGGCTCCGATGGAGCAGCCGATTTCGAGTCCGGACGTGTAGCTCCGGCCCGGGAGAGCCGCCAGGGTGAGGGATCGTTTGCGGTGCTCGTACCAGCTGGTGGTGTAGTGCCAAGGGTCCTCGCTGCGGTTGTGGACGGCGTCGAAGACGGTCTCCGCGTCATCGGCGGCGTAGGCGCGGCCGGGCCCGGCACCCGAAGACGCGGCAGCCGGCCGCTGCCAGGCGAAGGTCTCCCAGGGCCGTTCGAAGTGTTCCAGGAAGGCCGCCGGCAGGAGCACTTCGTCTCCGGGCAGCCCGGACAAGGCCCGGACCTGGGAGGCATGGGCTGCCATGGCGTCGTGTTTGGCCCGTTGCTCGGCCGGGCTCAGGGGCACCCGGAGCCAGGACTGCCACGCCGGGTCGGCAGGTTCAGCCCACAGCCAGTACCAGATGGGGTATTCCAGCAGCCCGTAGCCCCGGGCGGCGCTGACTTCGGCGGCGACGGATCCCAGCACCTCGTGGTCGGTGTGGCCGTCGTGGCGGTAGGGGGCCACGAGGACGGTCCTGTCGGCGGCCCGGCCGCTGTGAGCGGCGGCGTCCTGCAGCGCAGTGCGAAGCGGCTCCCGGTGTTCGGCAAGCTTGCCGTCCGGCAGTGCCAGATACTCCCATGCGGCGTCCGGCAGGAGCTGCGCGAGGGCACCACCGAATTCCCGGAGCCGGACTGCGGCCAGCTGTTCCGGCGTCGTGGTCGGCGATCCGGGGTGCGAGGCCTCACCCGCCGTGCACAGCAGGACCCGGACGTGGGCGCCGAGGGCGCGCAGCCGGGCCAGGAGGCCGCCGGCGCCGAGCGATTCGTCATCGGGGTGGGCGGCCAGGACGAGGAACGCGGTGCCGGCCAGTTCCGCTGCGTCCAGCGGCAGTTCCGGGAGCACGGCAAGGCCGCTGGCTGCCCAGGCGTCCTCGCTGGTCCCGGCGTCGTTGTGCGTGAAGCTCACCACGGGCTTTCTCCAGTCAGCGTCAGGGCACCCAGCTGGGCATCATCCCGCATCGCATGATGCTGGCGGATGTAGAGGGAAAGGTCCGCCATCCGTTTTCCGTACTGCTCGTCGAATACCAGCGGGCCGGGTCCCAGGTTCTGGCTCACCAGCGACTGGATGCGTTCGACGGCGGCCGCGACGTTGCCCCTGATGCGCAGGGCCTCGCTCCGCGCGTTCGTCCCCGAGAGCTCGCCGGAGTCGATCCGGGCGGCGGTCAACGCCAGATAGGCGGTCAGGGAGCCCAGGGTGCGGTCGATCTCGCCGAGGTGTGCCAGGGCGATCTGGTCCGGCTCGCGTCCGCCGACGGCGGCTTTCCGCAGGGACTCCCTGAAGCTCCGCGCCACCGCGACGGCCCCGCCCAGCCAGCAAGCGGCAACGCCCATGCCGCCCCATGCGAAGCCAGGGCGCTGGTAGTACCAGCCCGGGGCGCCCAAGGGCACGGCCGGCACAGCGTCGAAGTGCACGGTGCCGCTGGGGACTTCACGCAGACCCCGGCTGGTCCAGCCGGGGTCAGCGAAGCTCACCCCGTCGGCGTGGAGGTCGACGGCGAAGGCGGCCCGGCCGCGGCCTTCGACATGGGCCGTTACGACGGCATGGTCCAGCTGCGCGGCCAGGGAACACCACGGCTTGGACCCGTCGAGCAGGAATCCGCCGGGGGCGTCCCGGGCACCGAGGCGCAGCCCGGGGGCCTCGGCCGCAAACACGCCCCAGGTTCCCTCGAAGTGGGCCCCGCCAAAATCCTGGACATCTCCGTCCTCCGCCGTCGCGTCATGGGTTGCCTGGGCGAGGATGGCCGCGGCGTCCAGATGCGGTTCCAGCACCCGGCCGGCCGCGACGTCGACTGCGGTGACGGAGGCAAGGATCTCCCACAGGAGAGCGGTGGTGCCCTCCCCCGGCCTCGGCGCCGTCCGTGCCGCGGCTTTGGCCAGGTCCAGGAGCGCCGGGACATCGCCGGCTGCCGCTTGCGCGGCCGCGAGCAACGGACGGATCGCGTCCAGTTCCGCCGCCGAAGAGCTTATCCGCACAGCGGAAGGGAGAGTGGTGTCGGGGGTCCCGTTCATTCGGAGGCCTGTTTTTCCTTCGGGAAGTGCGTCTGGTCCGTTCGCGTCCGCGGCCGCCGGCAGGGGCGCCGCTTAGTAAATCTAAGCATACTTAGCACTTGCTTCCGGCCGGGCGGGCCACCCGCGACTTACTGCATCTGCCGCGCATGGCCTGGCCGCCCCTACCGCACGAGCGCAAGGGCGAACCCGTCCCAGCCCTTGGAGCCGACGGTCTGGATCACTGTTCCGTCCAGCCGAGGGTCCTCGCCCATCATCTGCAGCGCGCTGATGATGCCCGGAGCGTTCACGGTGTCCATCGAGGGATCAAGCACTGCGCCTTCCCAGACCACGTTGTCCATCACGATCGTGGTGCCCGGCCGCCCCAGCCGGATGGCCCAGTCGAGGTAGTGCGGGTTGTTTTCCTTGTCCGCGTCGATGAAGACGAAATCGAAAGGCGCCACGGCCTCTTTGCTGAGGGCCCGCAATGTGTCCAGCGCAGCACCGACCCGGATCTCCACTTTGTGGCCCAGTCCCGCGTCGTCGACGTTTGCCCGGGCCACCCGGGCATGTTTGGGGAGGTATTCGCACGTCACCAGCCGGCCGCCGTCGGGCAGCCCCTGGGCCATCCAGATAGTGCTGAAGCCGGCCAGTGTTCCGATCTCCAGCACGCGGCGGGCGCCGGAGAGCTGCACCAGCAGTTTCAGGAGTTTGCCGGCGTTGGGTGCCACCTCGATGGGCGGCATGCCCGCTTCCAGGGCGGTGGTCACGGCACGCTGGAGCGACCGGTCCGGGCGGACCACAACGGCGGAAAGGAAGTCCTCGACGGCAACCCACCCGGAGGCGGCCTGATGCTCGATCATGCCCCAAGTCTCCCAGTTGCCCGGGCCGGGCGGTAGGCTGTCCGGGGTCCGGCCTCAGCGGGCGTTCCTGGCCTCGCCGATCGCCTTCTCGAGCCGCTCCACTTTGCCGGTGAGTTCGCCGGAGAACCCGGGACGGATGTCCGCCTTGATGACCAGCGAAACCCGGCTGCCATAGCGCCCGACGGCTTCGGTGGCCCGCTTGAGAACAGCGAACACCTCATCCCATTCGCCCTCGATCGTGGTGAACATGGAGTCCGTGTGGTTCGGCAGCCCGGACTCCCGGACGATCCGCACGGCCTCGGCGACGGCGTCGTGGACCGAAGCGTCCCCGGGCGCCTGGCCGTTGGCGGGCGCTCCTGACGGTGCCACGGAAAATGCTACGAGCATGTGGTTGTTTCCCTTCACGCGATCCGGCCTTCCGGCCACTTTTGCAGGCCTTCGGGCCCTAGTCTTTCACGTGCATGAGAGGCTTCAGCGCCCCGGACAGGTGGCCGAAAACGTCACATAACGGGATACCCGGAAGTAACAGGTTTCTCCAACCTCTGCGTTGCTACCCTAGGCAAATGAACCGGGCAGTAGACCGCAGGCCGCTCCGCGCTGACGCGGCGCGCAACGTGGACAAGATCATCACCGCGGCCATGGATTGCTTCCGCGAGCACGGCCCGGAAGTTCCCCTGCAGACCATCGCCGTGACGGCCGGAGTGGGGCCGGCAACGCTGTTCCGGAATTTCGCGGACAAGGAAGAACTCGTGCTCGCGGCACTGAACCGGCAGCTCCGGGAGCAGGTCGATCCGGTCATTGACGAGGCGCTTGCGGGTCCCGACGCCGCCGACGGCCTGCTTCGGGTCATCAATGCCCTGATGCGCGTTGCCAGTGAGGACGCCAACCTCCTGGGCGCCGTCGCGGGGCGCCGGGGACTGTTGACCGGGATCACCGGCGGCCTGATCGAATCCGTCGCAGTGCTGCTGGGGCGGGGGCAGGGGCAGGGAACCCTCCGCAGCGATATCTCAATGGCGGACATGATCCGCCTCCTGGCCATGCTGATCGGCGTCGTGGACACCATGGAGCCCGGCTCGGACGCCTGGCGCCGGCCTGTGGCGCTCATCGAAGACGCCATCCGGACCGAGCGGCCGCACCGTCCCCTGCCACCGCAGGCCCCGTTTCCCGGCACGGCATTCGAGGCCGTGTTGGGCTAATGCCGCTGCCGGCTACGCCCGGGCGCTGAAGTCGGTGGAACACACACCGTAGTCGAACCGGCGCAGGATCTCCTCGGCCACGGTCCGCAGCTTGACGTTGCGGTTGTTGGAGACCTTGCTGAGGAGGTTGAAGGCCTCAGCCTGGGAGCAGCGGCTCTGGGCCATGAGAATTCCGGATGCGAGATTGATGATGGTGCGCGACTTCATGGCCTGCAGCAGGTCCCGGTTCATGCTCTCGACGGACCCGAGCCGCACGGCCAGCCGCATGGACTTGCCGGCCGTCGCGGCGAAGGCCTCGCACGCGTCGGCAATCCCGCCGTCGAACGCGTCGGGGCAGGCGGCGAAGAACGTCAGGACGGCCGCGGCCCCGTGATCAAGCGCCAGCGGCACGCTCAAAATGCTCCGGCTGCCGCGCTGGGCCGCGGCCTGCTGGTAGCGGACCATCCGCGGCTCCGCGACGGCGCCGTTGAGCCGTGATGCCTTGCCGGTCTTCAGGGCTTCCAGCCCCGGGCCGAAGAATCGCTCCTGCAGCTGCTCCAGGGCGAGCGCCTCGGGGGCGCTGCCGGCAACGGCCGCCGGCAGCCGGTGCCGGGTCAGCCGCACCGAACACAGAACCGGGCACCCGGCAGCAAAGACGGCAAACTCGGCGGAGACGCCGGACAGCTCGTCGAGGAACTCGTCAAGGCTCGCATTCTCAAGCACCAGGTCCTGCAGCCGCTCCGACAGACGGGCCCCCGGCATCAGTCCTCCGCCGGCTTCTCTTTGGCCTCGAGAAGGTGGTGCTGAAGCTTCTCCTCGGCTTCCCGGCGCCGTCGGGCCATCTCCCGCAGTTCCCTAGTGGACTCGGCGCCCGGGGGAACGAAGGGCTCGTGGGGCTTGGCACGATGCCCCTTGCCTGGCTCGCCCGTGGCTCCCCCAGTGGCCTCCGGGTCCTCTTTTTCACTCATCTTCGAATGCTCCCACGCGGTTTCTGCCCCCAATAGGGACTAAAGACCATTCCGCTGCGCCCGGCGGAGCCAGTGAGCTCCGGCCGATTCGTTGCGGCCGGTCAGAGGCGGGCGGTCGGGGGCGGTCGGTCAGAGGCGGGCGGTCGGGGGCGGCCGGTCAGTCCCAGCCCATGAGGCGCAGTCCGGCGGCCGCGGCGGCCCCGGCCAGCACCACGACGAGGAAGGGCGCCCGGAAGCACAGCGCGACTCCGGCCGCGGCAAGCGAGCCCAGCCGCGCGTCAAACGCGAGGGACTGGCCCGAGGCGACGGCGTTGACGACCGTCAGGGACGCCAGCAGGCCGATCGTCATGGTTCCGGCGATCCGGGATGTCCGGGGATCGCGGAGCAGGCTGGCCGGCACCAGGTATCCGAGCAGCTTCCAGGCGTAGGCGAGCAGACAGGACAGGAGCAGCCACATCCAGAGGTTCATGCGGCGCTCCCCGGACGGCTATCGGGGGGATGGACAACGTGGTGCCCGGCGTAGGGGTCCAGGTCCGGTTCCAGGCCTTCGTCACGGCGCCCGCGGCTGAACCAGCCGACCGCTGCCGCGACGACGGCCGCGACGAGAATCGGAACGCCGGAGGGCACGAACGGCACGGCCAGTACGGTGGCCAATGCGCAGACGACGGCGATCGCGACCGGTTCCCGGCCTTTCAGCCGCGGCCACAGCAGGCCCAGGAAAGCCGCGACAGCCGCGCCGTCGAGGCCCCACTGCTTGGGGTCCCCCAGGGCACCTCCCGCCAGGGCCCCCAGCGCCGTGAACAGGTTCCAGAGGCAGAAGACGCCGATCCCGGCGGTCCAGAAACCGCGCTTCTGCTCGATCGGGTCCGTCTGCCCCGTGCCCGTCGCGGTGGATTCATCGATCGTGAGCTGGGCCGCGGCGAAGCGGAGCCAGCCGCGCGGCCGCAGCAGGGCGTTGACCTGCATGCCGTAAATCCCGTTGCGCATGCCCAGCAGGGTCGCGGCGCCCAGGGCGGCGACCCCGGAGCCACCGCCGGCCACCACCCCGATAAAGGCGAACTGTGACCCGCCGCTGAACAATAAAAGGCTCAAGGCCATGGTCTGCCAGAAGTCGAGTCCCGAGGTGATGGACAGGGCACCGAAGGACACCCCGTAGAGGCCGGTGGCGATGCTGATGGAGAGCCCGATCCGCACAGCCGGGGACTGCAGGAGTTTCACAGCCGCAGTCCCGGACCCGGCTTCCGCGGAGCCGGGTGCCGCACGGGCCGTTTCATCAGGGTCCAGGCCCAAAGGATAAGGGGAGCCTGGAACGGCAGCCGTACTGTGTGTGCCTTCCGTCCGCGGGGCGTTCCCGCCGGGCCGTAGGCTTTGCGCAGTGCGTCAACGTGACCGGCGAGGAACAGGGTGAACATCGCCGTGACGCAGCCGGCCGCGGCCCGGCGGGTGGCCGGGACCAGCAGCCCGACGGCGGCGGCGGCTTCCAGGAGCCCGCTCGCCGCGACCCACTCCCCGCGGGAGAGAACGGCGAAGGGCCCGTTCGGAGTGTCCCCCGAGTCGTCGCGGCAGAGAACGTCCGGGACCACGTGGTCAAAGAATTCCGGCTCGCGGAAGTGCTTTCCGGCACTGGCCAGCAGCAGGGCACTCATGGCGGCCGCGGACAGTGTCTGGGTGGCCGGGCCGGACCAGGGAAATGGCATGGAACCACTCAACCACAGCCACAGTGCCGACCGTAATCCGGAGGCAGCCGGGCCGGAGGGGTGGAGTTCAGCGCAGCGGCTGGCTGCCGGCCGTGAGCTGGGCCAGGACCTCGGCAGGGCGGTTTGTGGTGATCTCGTGGATGCCGAGCCCCTGGCACAGGGTCACGTCGTTTTCTGAGTCCACCGTCCATACCCGGAACCGCCGCCCGGAGTCGAGCCAGCGCTGGACTGTGCGCGCGTGGCTGCGGACATAGTCAACGCCGGGGCCGGCCATGCCGGCCTCGCATTCATCGAGGATCCGCTCCGCTTCGGTCTGAGCGGCTTTCATGACGTTGGCCAGTGCGCTTCCGGTGAGGGCCCCGAGACCGAGTTCCTCCCGGATTTCCTCCACAACCACGTCGTCCACCAGTTGGCAGACGGACGACGCCGGAACGGACCTGAGCAGGTGCTTGACTGAATCCGGGCTGAAACTCATGAACGACACCGTGATGTTCCCCAGCATCGACGACTCCGGATTCCAGCCTTCGGCCGTGAGGATTTCGAGGATCCGGTCTTCGAGTTTGAGCTGGAAGGGGCTGGGGTGCTTGAGTTCGATCGCCAGGCCGATCTCCCGTCCGGCCGAGCGCAGGATGTCGAGCAGCTCAGGCAGGGTCAGGAGCTGTTCGGACCGGGCACCGTATTCATCCGGGATTCTCGCACCTTTCCAGGAGGAGAAGTCCAGCAGCCGGAGCTCTTCCAGGGTTCGGTCGGCCACGGGCCCGGTGCCGTCCGAGGTCCGGTCCAGGTTGGCGTCGTGCAGCAGCACCGCGTGCTGGTCCCGGGTCAGGTGTATGTCGCACTCCACGCCGTCGGCGCCGTCGGTGATTGCCTGCAGATAGGCGGCCCGGGTGTGCTCGGCGAAAGCTCCGCTCGAGCCCCGGTGGGCGTACACCAGCGGACGGGCGGGGATGGACACGTCAGTCGTCATGGTGACACGTTAGCGGACAGCCCCTGCCCGTGCGGGACTAGGCTGGGCACATGCAGGTGAACACTGAGGCAAATACCCGTTCCGGCGGCGCGGCCGGCACCTCCGTGCCGCCTGCCGTCCAGGCAGCCGGCCCGGCCGGCCGGCAAGGCGACGCATCCAACGACGTCGAAAAGGCTGCGGCCCTGCGGAGCATGAAACTGCTGGCCCTGTCCCTGCTGATCGCGATGGCCATCGTCTTCGTGGCCGCCTTCGCCCTGCAGAAGCAGTATCCGTCGCTTGAGTACGTCCGGGCCGCGGCCGAGGGCGGCATGGTGGGCGCCCTGGCCGACTGGTTCGCCGTCACGGCCCTGTTCAAGTACCCGATGGGCATCAAGATCCCCCACACCGCCATCATTCCGCGCCGCAAGGACCAGATCGGCGCCTCGCTGGGCGAATTCGTGGAGACCAACTTCCTGTCCGAAGAGGTGGTCCAGGAGAAGCTGGCGTCGGCGGACATCGCGCGGAAGGCGGGCGCATGGCTGTCCGGTCCCGGCGGCGCCGAGCGCGTCGCGAAGGAGGGCGCGGCCGTCATCCGCGGCGCGTTCAAGGTCCTCAATGACGACGACGTCCAGTCCGTGATCGAGGGAATGGTCCGCAGGCACCTGCTCACTCCCCCGTGGGGGCCGCCGGTGGGACGGCTCGCGGAGCGGATCTTCGCCGACGGCCACCACCACACCCTCGTGGACCTCCTCGTGGACCGTACCGTGGACTGGGTGCGGGACAACCACGAGACCGTCGGCAGGCTGGTGTCGGACCGCTCCCCGCAGTGGGTTCCGCAGTTCGTGGACGGCCTCGTCGGAGACAAGGTCTATCTGGAGATTCTGAAGTTCACCAAGGCGGTGCAGTCCGATCCGCAGCACCAGGTCCGCCAGTCTATCGACACGTACCTCAAGTCGCTGGCCAAGGACCTGCAGCACGATCCCGTCATGATCGCCCGGGCCGAGGGCATCAAGGCGCAGGTGCTCGGCGATCCCGAGGTCAGGGAGCTGGCCTCCCGCACGTGGGGCACCATCAAGGCGGCGCTGCTGACCGCCGTCGACGATCCCCACAGTGAACTGACGGTGAAGTTCAAGGCCGCCGTGCATGATTTCGGCACCCGGCTGGTGGTCGATCCGGAGCTGGCCGGCAAGGTGAACGCCTGGATCGGCGACGCCGCGGGCTACCTCGTGAAAACGTACCGCTCGGATATTGCCGGCGTCATCACCGACACCGTGGCCCGCTGGGACGCCGAGGAAACCTCGCAGAAGATCGAGCTTCAGGTGGGCAAGGATCTGCAGTTCATCCGAATCAACGGCACCGTGGTGGGAGCCCTCGCTGGGCTGGCCATCTTCACGCTGGCGCACCTGGTCTTCGGCTAAGCGAGGCTCGCCGTCTAAGCGCGGCTCGTCGTCTAGGCGGGGCTGACGGCCCCGCTGGGCGGCGGCGTGCCGCGCCTGGCCCTCCCCCGGACGGCGAAGACCGTGAACGCCAGCGCCGCGAGCGCCGTGACCACGAGCAGCAGCAGCCCGATCGAGTAGCTGTGCGTCGCGGCGTCGTAGGTGGCGCCCATCACCAGTGGCGGGAAGTAGCCGCCGAGGCCGCCGGCGGCGCTGACCACGCCGCTGATGCTGCCGACCTTTCCTTCCGGCGCCAGCACGCCGACCCAGGCGAATACCCCTCCCGTGCCCAGGCCCAGCGCCGCTGCCATCGCGACGAAAGTCAGCCCGGCGGGGACTTCGCCGTCGACCTTCAGGTTCACCACCCAGCCGAGCACCGCGACGCCGAGGAGGGAGGTGATGACCACCGGCTTCGGGCCAAGCTTGTCCGCAAGCACCCCGCCCACCGGCCTGGCGAGCACCGCGGCAAGGGCGAACCCTGCGGTGCGGGCCCCGGCCCCGCCGGGGTCGAAGCTGTAGACATCCCGCAGGTACGTGGGCAAGTAGGTGGCGAAGGAAACGAAGCCGCCGAACACGACGGCGTACAAGAAGCACATCTTCCAGGTGACCGGGGTCCGGGCCGCATCGGCGAGCTTGGGCAGCACAGGTGCGGTGTTGCGGGTCCAGCCCGGCGATTCCTTCATGAAGAACCAGATGAAGGCGGCCATGACGGCCAGGAGCCCCGCGATCAGCAGGTGCGTGGGGAAGTAGCCGATTCCGGCGACGAGGCGGGGATTGAGGAACGCGGCCAGCGCCGTTCCGCCCATGCCTGCGCCGAAGACGCCGGTGGCGAAACCGCGCCTTGCGGGCTCGAACCAGGCGCTGACGAACGGGATGCCGACGGCGAAAACCGTTCCGGCGACCCCGAGCAGCAGCCCCGCGCCGAGGACCACGGCGAAGGAGTTGAGGGTGCCGCCGAGCGCCACGCCCAGGATCGGGAGGATGGCGGCGAGCAGGACGAAGGTGAACATGGCGCGGCCGCCGTACTTATCCGCAAGGGTTCCGACGACGATCCGCCCGAGCGATCCCACGAACACGGGCATGGCCACGAGGACGCCGGTGGCGGCCGGGTTCAGGTGCAGGTTCTGGGTGTAGAAGGAACCCAGGGTCGCCACGGAATTCCACGCCCAGAAGCACACCACCGAAGCACAGGTGGCGAGCACCAGGTTGAGTGTCCGGCCGGCGGGGGCGGCTGCGGACAGGGGCGCTGCTCCGGCCACGGTGTTCTCCTTTTTCGTTCGGGACTTCGGTTCGGACGTTGTGCTCAGCGGTTCCGGGTGTCCCGGTCCCGGGTTCCGACGGCGGACCAGCCGCGGCGGGCGGCTGTGCCCGTGGTCCGCGCGCCCGCGGTTCCGGCTGTGCCCGCGGCCCCGGCCTTGTCACGGTCGCGCGAGCGGTAGACGATGTAGGGCCGGAAGAGGTAGTGGAACGGGGCAGTGAAGGCGTGGACGAGGCGGGTGAACGGCCAAATGACGAACAGCGACATGCCCACGAGGGTGTGCAGGTGGAAGGAGAACGGGGCGGCGGCCATCGCGGCGATGTCCGGCTTGAAGATGAACAGGGACCGGAACCACGGGGCGACGGTCTCCCGGTAGTTGTGGCCGTGTTCGCCTTCAAAGACGCTGGCGAGGGTGGTCCACAGCCCGAAGACGATCGCCGCCGTGAGCACGACGTACATGGTCTTGTCGTTCCGGGTGGTGGCCATGAAGACCGGCCCGGTGGTGCGGCGCCGGTAAATGAGCAGGATGATCCCGCCCAGGGTCCCCACCCCGGCCACGCCACCTACCAGCAACGCGTTGAAGTGGTAGAACTCCTGGCTCATGCCCACGGCCTGGGTCCACACCATCGGGATGACCAGGCCGAAGAAGTGGCCGGCGATTACGGCGAGCAGGCCGAAATGGAACAGTGGGGAGGCGATGCGCAGCAGCCTCGACTCGTAGAGTTGGGAGGACCGGGTGGTCCAGCCGAACTGGTCATATTTGTAGCGCCAGACGAGCCCTCCCACCAGGACAACCATCATGACGTACGGCAGGACTCCCCAGAGCAGGATGTCCACAGCGGAGATGTCGACGGCGGATCCGGGCGCGGTCTCGAGTACCAGCATGGTCAGGCCCCCTTCACGGGCAGCAGCCGCGGATCGTAAGGATCGAGCCCCACGGCCTCGGTAGGGGGCCCGTACCCGGCCATCCGCATGACGGCCTGCTCGTCCGCCGGGGACTTTCCGGGCAAAGTCGCGCAGACGGCCTGCAGGATCCGCGCATGCGGAAGCTCATCCCGGAGCAGCCCGAAGCGCAGCATCTCCAGGCTCGCCCGGAAGCGTGTCAGCAGCTCGCGGCCGGCAGCCATGTCCACCACCGCGGCGTATTCGAGGACCATCGGAAGGTAGTCCGGCAGCTCCCCGTGGGTGTCGACGAGGATGTCGCTTTGCCGGTACGCCTTCTTGAAATTGCCCAGTACTTCGCCGCGGCGCCGGGTGTCCCCGTCCGTCCAGTAGGACAAATGCAGCGCGTGGCGCTTGCCGAGATCGAACTCGCGCACGTAGTGTGCCTGGATTTCCATGGGAGCGGTGGACTCGAGCCGGTCCAGGACCTCCGCGAAGTCCGCCGCAGAGCCCGGGAACTCGGCGAGCGCGGCCCGCATGAGCGGCACGCGGCCGATGAGTTCCTCGTCCGGATAGGACAGGCACCAGGCCGCGGCCAGATAGAGGACCTGGGTGCGCCGCGTCACCGCTGGTCCCCCGCCGGCGGCGGACCAGACGGACCGGGTTTGGCCGGGAACATCCCCTCCGGCGCGCCGGTGCCGTCCCAGTTGAGCAGGTTCACCCTGCCGCGCAGGCTCGCCTCTCCGGGTGCGGAGCCGGAGGTTTGCCGGTCCCGCAGCGCATTGAAGGTTTCCACCGCCACGGGGACGGGCCTGCCGCTGGCCTCGCCGAACGGCGCGGAGTCCTGCATGCCCGGGCCGCCTTCGAAGTCCAGTGAGCAGCCCATTTCCTCGAGGTCGTGCGCCTGTTCCACGTGGGCCTTCGGGATGACGTAGCGCTCCTCGTACTTCGCGATCGCCATCAGCCGGTACATCTCGTACATGCTCTGGCCGTCCATGCCCACGGCCTCGGGGATGGAATCCTCGGGGTCGTTGCCGAGGCTGATCCCGCGCATGTAGGAGCGCATCGCGGCCAGCTTCTTCAGCACGGCCGTGACGCGGTCCGCGTCGCCCGCAGTGAACAGTTCCGCGAGGTACTCCACCGGGATGCGGAGAGCATCAATGGCGCCGAAGAGGTTGCCGGCGTCCTCGCCGTCGTGCCCCTGGTCCCGCAGGAGGTCCACTACGGGCGAGAGGGGCGGGACGTACCAGACCATCGGCATGGTCCGGTATTCCGGGTGCAGCGGCAGCGCCACCTTGTAGACCTTGGCCAGGGCGTACACGGGCGAGCGGCGGGCGGCGTCGATCCAGTCCTCCGGGATGCCCTGCGCCCGCGCCTCCGCCTGGACGGCGGCGTCGTTCGGGTCCAGCAGCACGTCCATCTGGGCGTCGTAGAGTTCCTGCGGGTCGGTGACGGACGCCGCTTCGGTGACGGCGTCGGCGTCGTACAGGAACAGGCCCAGGTACCGCAGCCGCCCGACGCAGGTCTCGGAGCAGACCGTCGGCAGCCCCACTTCCACCCTCGGATAGCAGAAGGTGCATTTCTCGGCCTTGCCGGTCTTGTGGTTGAAGTAGATCTTCTTGTACGGGCAGCCGGTGACGCACTGGCGCCAGCCGCGGCACTTGTCCTGGTCCACCAGGACAATCCCGTCCTCCACGCGCTTGTAGATCGCGCCGGAGGGGCAGGAAGCCATGCAGGACGGGTTCAGGCAGTGCTCGCAGATCCGCGGCAGGTAGAACATGAAGGTCTGCTCGTACGCGAACTTGATCTTGTCCTCGGATTCCCGCCGGATTTTCTCCACGATCGGGTCAAGGTGGCCGTGCTCAGTGGAGCCGCCGAGGTCATCGTCCCAGTTGGCGGACCAGGTGATCTTGGTGTCTTCCCCCGTGATGAGGGATTTGGGCCGGGCCACCGGGAAGTCGTCGCCGAGGGGTGCGTCCACGAGGGTCTTGTAGTCGTAGGTCCACGGTTCGTAGTAGTCCTTGAGCTCGGGCTGGACCGGGCTGGCGAAGATCCCGAAGAGCTTCTTGACCCGGCCGCCCGCCTTGAGGACCAGTTTTCCGCGCTTGTTCAGCGACCAGCCGCCCTGCCATTTCTCCTGGTCCTCGTAGCGGCGCGGATACCCCTGCCCGGGGCGGGTTTCGACGTTGTTGAACCAGACGTATTCGGTGCCCGCACGGTTGGTCCAGGCCTGCTTGCAGGTCACGGAACAGGTGTGGCAGCCGATGCATTTGTCCAGGTTCATGACCATGCCCATTTGAGCCATGACACGCATCAGTACTGCACCTCCTGGGAACGACGGCGGACGGTGGCAACCATGTCGCGCTGGTTTCCGGTGGGGCCAAGGTAGTTGAACGCGTAGGCCAGCTGGGCGTAGCCGCCGATCAGGTGCGAGGGCTTGACCAGCAGCCGGGTCACAGAATTGTGGATGCCGCCGCGCCGGCCGGTGGCCTCCGACTTCGGCACGTCGATGGTGCGTTCCTGCGCGTGGTGCACGTAGACCACGCCGGCCGGCATCCGATGGCTGACAATGGCCCGGGCCACGAGGACGCCGTTGATGTTCAGGCACTCCACCCAGTCGTTGTCCTTGACCTTGATCGCGGCGGCGTCGGACGGGCTCATCCAGACCGTGGGTCCGCCGCGGGACAGCGAGAGCATGAGCAGGTTGTCCTGGTATTCGGAATGGATGGACCATTTCGAATGCGGGGTCAGGTACCGGACCACGACTTCCATGGCCCCGTCCTGGCCGAGTTTGGGTTCCCCGAACAGCCGGTGCATGTCCAGCGGCGGGCGGTAGATCGGCAGGGCCTCGCCGATGTCGATCATCCAGTCGTGGTCGAGGAAGAAATGCATCCGTCCGGTCAGCGTGTGCCAGGGTTTGAGCCGTTCGACGTTGATGGTGAACGGGGCGTAGCGCCGGCCGCCGGTTTCGGACCCGGACCATTCCGGCGAGGTGATGACAGGAACCGGGCCGGCCTGGGTCTGGGCGAAGGTGATGAATTTTTCCTCGGAACCCTCGGACAGGTCCGCGAGCTTCCTCCCGGTGCGGATTTCCAGGTCCTTGAAGCCCTGCACGGACAGCGCCCCGTTGGTGGTGCCGGAAAACGCCAGGATGGCCTCGGCCATTTTCGCGTCGGTGTCGATCGCGGGGCGGCCGTCCGCGGCGCCGCCGAGCATGACGCCGTTGGAGCGGCTCAGTCTCTCCAGCGGGCCGGCGAGTTTGTAGGTGACGTTCTTGACCGTGAAACCGAGTTTGTCCGCCAGGGGCCCGACGGCGGCCAGCTTGTCAGCGATGGCCGTGTAGTCCCGCTCCACGACGGAAAAAATGGGCATGTTCTGCCCGGGCACCGCCGGGATGGAGGTGTCCCTCCAGTCCCGGACTATCCCGCCGGGCTGCGCGAGCTGGCCGGGGGTGTCGTGCTGCAGCGGCACGCTCACGAGGTCCCGCCGGACCCCGAGGTGGGTTTTCGCCATCCGGGAGAACTCCCGGGCCAGGAGGTGGAAGGTCTCGAAGTCGGTCTTGGTCTCCCACGGCGGATCGATCGCGGGAGTGAAGGCGTGCACGAAGGGGTGCATGTCGGTGGACGACAGGTCGTGTTTCTCGTACCAAGTGGCGGCCGGGAACACGACGTCGGACAGCAGCGTGGTGGAAGTCATCCGGAAGTCCGCGGAGACCAGCAGGTCCAGTTTCCCTTCCGGCGCCTGCTCGTGCCATTTCACGTCCCGGGGCTTGAGCCCTTCGGCGTGGTCCTGGCCGAGGACGTTGTTGTGGGTTCCCAACAGGTTCCGGAGGAAGTACTCGTTGCCCTTGGCCGAGGAGCCGAACAGGTTGGAGCGCCACAGGACGAGGGTCCGGGGCCAGTTTTCCGGGGCGTCCACGTCCTCGATCGCCGGGTTGAGGGTGCGGTTCTTCAGGGCGTCGGCGATGTAGCCCGGGGTGTCCTTGGCCGTTCCGGCGGCGACGGCGGCCTCCGCCTCATCCGCCACGTCCAGCGGGTTCCGGTCGAATTGCGGGTAGAACGGCATCCAGCCGAGCCGGGCGGACTGCGCCAGCGCGTCCGCGGTGTGCATCCCGTCCAACGCTCCGGTGGAGAGCGGGGATTTGAGCGCGTCCGCGGAGTAGCCGTCCTGGCGCCACTGGTCCGTGTGCATGTACCAGTAGCCGGTGCCGATCATGGTCCGCGGCGGCCGGGCCCAGTCCAGCGCGTTTGCCAGCGACACCCAGCCAGTGGCGGGCCGGGTCTTCTCCTGCCCCACATAGTGCGCCCAGCCCCCGCCGTTGCGGCCCATGCAGCCGGTCAGCATCACCAGGGCCAACACGGCCCGGTAGGTGGCGTCGCCGTGGAACCACTGGCAGATCCCTGCACCCATGATGATCATGGACCGGCCTTTGGATTGTTCCGCGTTGCGGGCGAACTCCCGCGCGACCCGGATGCAGGCCTGCGCCGGGACGGACGTGATCTCCTCCTGCCAGGCCGGGGTGTACGGGGTGGCGGCGTCGTCGTAACCGGCGGCCCACTCGCCCGGGAGCCCCTCGCGGCCCACGCCGTACTGCGCAAGCATGAGGTCGAAGACTGTGGTGACCAGCTGGCCTTCCAGCTCAAGGACGGGCACGCCGCGCCGGAACACGCTGCCGGCCCCGCCCGCGTCCTCGAAGCACGGCAGCAGGATCTCGGCGCTTTCCCCGGAGACTTCGCGGAGCGACAACGCCGGTTCGATCCCCTCAAGGTCCAGGTTCCATTTGCCCTCGCCGCTGCCGGAGTAGCGGAATCCCATGGAGCCGTTGGGGACCGCGGGCCGGCCGGTGGCCTTATCGAACAGCACGGTGCGGAACGCCGCATCCTCTGCCCCGGCCTCGGCCGGGAGGTCCCTGGCGGTGAGGAACTTGGACGGCGTGAGTGAGCCGTCGTCGCGCCGTTCCAGCCGGACCAGGAACGGCAGGTCCGTGTACTGGCGGACGTAGTCCGAGAAGAAGGGCACGTCGCGGTCGACGAAGAATTCCTTGAGCATGACGTGCCCCATGGCCATCGCCAGTGCGGCGTCCGTTCCGGCCTGGGCGGGGAGCCACTCGTCGGCGAACTTCGTGTTGTCCGCATAGTCCGGGCTGACCGTGACCACCTTGGTGCCGCGGTACCGCACCTCCGCCATCCAGTGCGCGTCCGGGGTCCGGGTCACCGGGACGTTGGAGCCCCACATCATGAGGTAGCTCGCGTCCCACCAGTCACCGGATTCCGGGACGTCGGTCTGGTCGCCGAACACCTGCGGGCTGGCCACCGGCAGGTCCGCGTACCAGTCGTAGAAGGACGTCATCACCCCGCCGATCAGCTGGATGAAGCGGGTCCCGACCGCGTGCGAGACCATGGACATCGCCGGGATCGGCGAGAAGCCGGCGCAGCGGTCCGGCCCGTAGGCCTTGATCGTGTTCACGTGCGCGGCGGCGGCGATTTCGATCGCCTCCTGCCAGGAAACGCGCACCAGGCCGCCCTTGCCGCGGGCCTGCTGGTAGCGGCGGCGCCGTTCCGGGTCCCCCACGACGTCGGCGAAGGCCAGCACCGGGTCGCCCAGCCGGGCCTTGGCTTCGCGGTACATTTCCACCAGGACGCCGCGGGCGTAAGGGAAGCGCACCCGCGTGGGTGAGTAGGTGTACCAGGAAAAGGCCGCCCCGCGCGGGCAGCCCCTCGGCTCGTATTCCGGGCTGTCCGGCCCCACGGACGGATAGTCGGTCTGCTGGGACTCCCACGTGATGATGCCGTCCTTGACGTACACCTTCCACGAGCAGGATCCGGTGCAGTTCACCCCGTGCGTGGAGCGGACCACCTTGTCGTGGCTCCACCGGTCGCGGTAAAAGATGTCGCCCTTGCGGCCGCCCTCCCTGAACACCGCCCTGCCGTCGTCGGTCTGGTCCCATTTCGTGAAGAATCGGCCAAGCTTCAACATTGCATCCGAGGCAGGTCCATCTAACCCCGCGGGGCCTCCGGCAGTCATGCCTTCAAGCTAGGTGGCGCTTTCTGGGCCCGATAGGGCCTTACGGCACTGGGCAGGCACCGGGCAGGCACCGGGCAGGCACCGGCCGGCGGTGGAATCCCGCCGGCCTTCCTCACGACAAACTCAGGCGAAACTCTCCAGCTCAACCCCGGCGCCTTCGAGCGCGGCACGGATCGCGGCGGCCGTAGCGACGGAGCCCGGGGTGTCGCCGTGCAGGCACAGAGACTGCGGCTCGAGCCGCAGCACGGTGCCGTCAACGGCCTCGACTTCGCCCGTCGTGGCCAGGCGCACGGCGCGCTCGGCGATTTGCCCCTCGTCGTGCAGCAGCGCGCCTTCCTGCGAGCGCGGCACGAGGGTGCCGTCCGGGAGGTAGGCGCGGTCTGCATAGGCCTCGGCGAACACCGGGTGACCGGCTTCCCGGGCGATGCCCAGCAGGGCGGAGCCCGGTAGGCCCAGGACGGGAAGACCGGGATCGTAGGCCTGGATGGCGGCGATCACAGCGGAGGCCTGCTCGGCGTCGCGCACCGTGCGGTCGTATAACGCCCCGTGCAACTTGACGTAGTCCACCGACGCGCCGACCGCGTGGGCCACGCCGTCGAGTGCGCCGAGCTGGTAGAGCACGGCGCCGAAGAGATCATCGAACGTCATATCCAGGGAACGGAGGCCGAAGCCGGCCAGGTCCGGGTAGCCGGGGTGGGCGCCAACCTTGACGTCGAGTTCGTAGGCCGCACGGCACGTGTCCAGCATGGTCACAGGGTCCCCGGCGTGCAGTCCGCAGGCCACACTGGCACTCGTGACGAGCGGGAACATGGCGGCGTCATCGCCCATCGTCCAGGTGCCGAAGGACTCGCCGAGGTCAGCGTTCAGATCCATGAATTCTCCCTTCCAGCTCAACGTCCCCGGCCGGGGTTCCGGCCGTGTTTCGTTCGGAGCTCATTCCTGGGCTAGCCAGCAGCTCCCCCGGGATCGTGTCCGGCAGGGGGCCGAAGGCCTCCTTGGCGTTTGCGATGACGGCGCGCCCCATCAGCCGGTTGCCGACGCCGCCGACGACGGCGCCAATGCCGAAGGGCAGCGCCCGGCCCAGCAGCGCGGTTCCCTGGCGCTTCAACAAGTTCCGCAGGAACATCGCCTGGATCCGCTCACGCACCGAGCCGAAACCGGCCGACGGCACGCGGCGCGCGAACGCCGAGCCCCAGGCCTGGGACGGCCCCTTGCTGCGGCCGGCGGCCTGGCCGCTCAGCGAGCTCAGCAGCTCCGTTCCTTCCTCGCCCAGCATGATGGCCATGACCAGGGTGCTGGCGCGGTCCGGATCCACCATCCGCACGCCGTGAAGCTCTGCCAGGGAAGTGGAGAACAATGCCGTGGCCTCGAGGAAGCCGACGGTCGCGGCCGCCGAAAGACCCAGCGCAGCCACGGTCCCGACACCCGGAATCACGGCCGATCCGCCGACGAGGGCACCGCCGCCGGTGACGGCCACCAAGTAGTCGCGCTCCAGCTTCGCCGCAAGCTGCGCCGCCGTCGCCTGCGGGTGTTTCCGCTGCAGCCGCCGGAGGTTTGCGAGCACGAGCGGCCGCTGGACGTCGACGGCGCGCAGGAGCATGCTGTGGACGCCCGGCTTGGGCTTGCCGTCGGCGTCGAACATGGCATTGTGTGCGGTCTTCTGGGCAATCTTCATTGCAGGGTTGCTGCGCTTGGCCATCGTCGCCTCTCCGTGAACCATAAGTGTGCTGAACTTCGTCCAGTCTAAACACTAGGCCACGCCGAGCCCGCGCCTCGATCGGATGCGGGCAGATCAGGGCGGATCGACGCCGGCCATCCGCCCTGATCTGCACCCGGTTCGGCCACACCCGCTGCCACGCCAGTCTGCGGCGCCCCCGGGTCCGGGCTCCAGCTGTCACCCGGTTGGCGCCGAGCCCGTCTGCCGGTCGGACAGCACATAGGCAAAGCCACCGATCGAGGCGCTGACGTCCGGGGAAGAACCCGCTGCCACGGCGGAACTCGAATAGGTGGTCACCAGCATGAGCCTCGTCCCGGTCTGCAAGCCATGAACGAAATCCAGGACCTTGCCATATTGCCCGGTTACCGTGAGCTGGATCGGCATCAAGGTGAAGTTCTTTGAATTCACTCCGGCGCTGGACGCCGCGGCCGGCGAAGCGGCCGGCGCCTCAGCCCCCGGCGCAGCCGGCGCCGCAGCCTTCGCCGGCAGATAGGCCTGGCCATCGGTCACGGTGAATGCCGTGAGGCTCACACCGTTGGCCACCTCCAGGGAATGGATCTCGGCGATGAAGGATGACATGTCCGTGCCTGACGGGATGGCCTGACGCAGCGCGTCACGCTGCTGCTTCAGCACATCCAGCGTCGCGTAATCCCGCTTCAAAACAGCCAGGCCATTGGCGCTAGCGGCATTCTTAGCCCGCGCTGCCGCAGCGTTCTCGTGGGCCGTGGCTGCGGCGGCGAGCTGGGGCTGGACGCCAACGAGAAACCCGAACAGCACGATAACGGCCATCGCGAGCACCGCGCCGATCAAAAATATCCTGTTCTTATCCATCACTTTGCCCCCGCGGGGAAACGCTTCGAGAATGCGGCCTCGTTGATGTGCATCGTGATGTTGATCATGTAGCCGCCGTCCGGGTTTTTGACGACGGAACCGGGCAGCGCATCGGCAAAGCCCCGCAGGGCCTGCAGCCGGTCCAGCCAGGGCGGGACCACGGGGAGCGTGGGGCTCTTTGCGCTAAAACTCAGCGTCGCTACCCGGCTTCCTTGCAAGGGTGCGGTGGACTGGACGAATGCCGCCTGCGGCGACGACGAGTCGATCTGCACCGTATCGATGGTCATGCCCCCGGGCAGCGTCTTCTGCACGTCATCAAGGTAGGCCTTCCAATCGATTTCAGAGTTCATGCCGATCCCACGGGCGGCCTGGATCAAGGCCACCTCATCCTGGACCTGCCGTACTTCACCATATTTCCGTTGCTCGGCCAGGAGCAGGCCCGTCTGTGCCTGTTCCGCGGTCAGCTCGCCCTGCGCCAGGAGCGCGGCCACGCCGGCGCCTCCCCAGCCGAGCACCGTGAGCAGCAGCACGGCCACGACTGCCAGTCCCAGGCGGTCCCGCAACTTCCTGGCGGCGACGAGCTGGCGCGTCTCCGTCGGCAGCAGATCGATCTGGCGGTTTCCGCCGACGACGATGCCGCCACCGCGCGCGGGCCGCTTGGGGCGCAGCGATGGCAGGCGGACCGGCTTTTTGGCGGCAGCGGCAAGACTCCACCGCTTCCGGACCGGGCCCGCGCCGGCGGCGGTTCCGGCGGCAACGGCGACGCTGCCGGTGCCGGCTGGAGCGCCGCCGTCGCCGATCGCGAGGCCGAGTGCCACGGTCAGGGCCGAGTGGCCCTGTCCGTGCTCCCCCGCCTGGAGCCGTCGCGACAGGTCGACACGCTGGAACGGGTCCCCCGTGACCACTTCCAGGCGGGTCACTTCCGCGAGGCTCTCCGCGAAACCGGGCAATGCGGCTCCGCCGCCGCTCAGCACCAGCTGCCGCACGGTCTCGTCCGGCCGGCTGTTCAGGTAGTACTGGACCGTGTTGCGGAGGCTGATCAAGAGTTCACTGGTCGTCTCGTAAATGATTCCGAGGGCCTCGTGATGTTCTTCCGGCACCCCCTTCCGCGAGCCAAGTCCGAGCTGTCGCTTGAGCAGTTCCGCGTCGGCGGGAATCATCCCCAGGCGGGTCGCGAGCGCACTCGTGAGATCCCGTCCACCGGCCGGGATGAGACGCACGAACTGCGGAACGCCGTCTTTCGCGATGAGCACGCTGGTGGTACTCGCGCCCACATCGATGACTGCCACCAGCCCGTCGCCGTCCTCCCGCGGAAGCAACACGCGGCTGGCGGCGAACGGGATGAGGTCCACGTCGACCGTCCGGAGCCCGGCGCGGCCCGCGGCCTCAATATTGCCCAGCACCGCTTCCTTCCCCGCGGCGACCAGCAGCCCGGCGACGGCGGCCCCGTCACCTCCCTGGACGTCCGATGTCGGGTAAAAATCCAGCTGGGCATCGGCAACCGCCATGGGCAGCATGTCCTGGACCTGGAACGGCAGCGATTCCCGGATCGCGGCCAGGGTGGCTCCGGGGACGGTGAGGTCACGCACCAGCACATGGTGGTTTCCGATGCCAAGCACCACGCTCTTGGACCTGAAACCGCCCTTGGACCACAGCTGTTTGAGGGCTGCAGCCACGGCGTCCGGGTCAATCACCACGCCGCGGCTGACCGCGCCGTCCGTCAGCGGAACCTCGAAGTACCGGAGCACGGTGGGCCTGGTCTTGTCCGGATGACGGACTTCGACGGCGCGCACCGCGGTACTGCCGATGTCCACTCCTATGCGTTGTACCAAGTTCCCTGATCCTTCCCTGTCAGTGGGGATGCCCGCATCTCCGGTGATCCTGTGTTTCTAGAGTCCGACCAGCGCAAGATAGCCTTTCCACAATGAGCCGCCGTCAATAATGCCGATCCAGGCTCCGGCAAGCATCCAGGGGCCGAAGGGAATGCCGCTCTTCCGGTTCGCCTTCCGGGCTACAAGCAGCCCCACCGAGAACAGTCCGCCCAGCAGGAATGCGGCGAAGGCTCCAACCAGCAGCGGGCCCCAGCCCACCCAGCCCAGGAAGAGTCCCAACAGTCCGGCCAGCTTGACGTCGCCGAATCCCATGCCTCCGGGGTAAGCGAGCGCCATGAGCAGATAGGCGGTCCAGAGCACGGCCATGCCGGCGCCGGCGCGCAGCAGCGCGGAATAATCGCCGGAAAGGATTGCGGCCAAGGTGAAGAGGGCGGCGCCCACGAGGTAGCTGGGCAGGACGATGGCATCGGGCAGGCGACGGGTGTCGAGGTCTATCAGTCCGAGCGCCACGGTGACCGCCGCCAGGTACAGGAACCCGACGAGCACGAGGATGCCCGGAGCGCCCTCGGTGGGACGGCCCGCCGTCACGCCGCCTGTCCACGCCCACAGGGCGACCCCGGCGAAGGCGATTCCGGTCCCGGCCTCCACGAGCGGGTACCGCTTGGAGATCGGCTTCGCGCAGCTGCGGCATCTTCCGCGCAGGATCAGCCAGGACAGGACAGGGATATTGTCGTAGGCCTTAATGACATGGCCGCAGCCGGGGCAGGCGCTCGGCGGGGACACGATGGAGAGACCGTTCGGTACACGGTAGACGACAACGTTCAGGAAGGAGCCGATGAGCAGCCCGAAGATGCCTGCGTACGCGGCGAGGAAGGTAAGCCAAAGGCCGGGGCTGGTCAAGCTCATCCGGCGCTCCCGTCTGCGTTGAAGGCTTTGCCGACCTCAACCTGGACGCTCACGCCGTACGTGGTGGAAACCGGAACCATGAACTTCGGCGGTGCAATGTTCCGGAACCGCTGGTCATAAAGATAGCCCTTCGCATAGCCGGTGGACCCGCTGGTGCCGACGGGGCCGCGGAAATTCTGCGCGATCGCCCCGCTGACCGTGAGGGTGCCGCGCAGGTTGCCCTTGTCGTAGTTCTGCACCTGGAAGGTGTGGTTGACCGACAGGATGGCAGCATTGATCGTCCTTCCGTTGTCCTTCGCGCTGTCGTTCAGGAGCGGGGTGAACTTGTAGGTCGGGTTGCTGCCCGAGCAGTTGCTCGTGCACGTGCGCTGCATGGGGTTCCACACCCAGATCGCGTTCTCAGCCACCAGCCCCAGGATGTCCGCCTTCGGGTCCACATAGGTGATGTTTCGGGTTACGTACAGGTAGTTGGCGGCGCTGATCGTGACGGCGCTGTGCAGTTGGCCCTCGACGAAGGCATCGCCGTTACGGCAGCCGTAGGCCTGGGTTCCGGACGTCGCGGTGGGAGCGTACTCGTTGGTGGTGGGGTACCCGATTCCGTTGCCGGCGCCGCTGCTGCCCGTGAGGCCAGTGCAGCTCAGGCCCGGCGGAGTGCTCGACGACGCCCAAAAGTTGGGGTCGCCGGCACCGCTGGAGGGCACATTCTGCACATAGACCAGGTTCTTGGCCGGCACGGGAAACGTCTGGCCCGTCGCGCCCGCCAGCGTCCCGGAGTTGCCGGCGGCGTTCTTCGTCGGGTCACCCGGCATACCGCAGGAGGACGACCCGGACGGCGGCGTGCCGACTGCCGTCGCGGGACTTCCGACGACGCGGGTGGCCTTCGTCCAGGGCGATCGCACCGTCATGGTTCCGTCCGCGTTGAAGACAATGCTCGTAGGCCCGGTGTAAAGGCAACCCGGGCGCGGCACGAGGGCCGGGATATCGGTGCGTGTCTCGTCTTTCATTTTGGCGTTCGACGGCGGCATGGCGACGGCGGCAGCGTAGGCCGGGCTGCCGGGAACCGAAAAGGTGGGCGAACAACCCGACGACGGCTTGTCGTACCGCGGCGGGTTCGCGGTGTTGGAAGTCGTCACGGGGCCGTTGAAGGTGGCGCCGCAGATGTAGAGGGTGTCATTGGAATGCAGCGGGCCGTTGATCACGTCACCGGATCCGAACTGGATCTGGGCGCACGAGCTGGAGCGGCCCTGCCACTTGTACTGGGCACAATTGGGCTGTCCGTTCGTGCCGTTCATGCCGGTCAGGTCGGGGTCCTGGACCTCATAGTTGGTGAAGTAGAGAAAGTCGATGAACCCGGCCTGCTTGAGATTGACCACGGTGCTCCGCACCTGGTTTCCGACGCGTCCGGTTGACTGGAGCCGGAGCACTCCGGTGGCCCAGTAGTTGGAATTGTCCACCTCGTAGCGGTAGGAGGCGGTCCCGCCGCTGCCGGGAACCGTGGCCCAGGAGCCGGTGGGGCCGATGCCGAACGCCGGGTTGGTTGCGGAGCCCGTCGGCAGGGCCAACGCACCGGCCGCCTTGCTCGTGGCACTGAACGGGGAGTCCGGATTGCCGTATTGCATGTACGTGTTGTCATTGGCGAGCTTGCTCTTATACTCGTCGACCCCGGCGTAGGCGGCGGCTATGGCCGCGTTCCAGTCCTGGTCCGTCCTGGCCCTGACCAGGCTGCCGAGCGAGACGCTGAGGGCAGTGGTAACGAGCACGGTCAGGACCGCGGCGATGCCGATCACCACGATCAGGGCCACGCCCTCTTCGCGCCGCGGGCCGGGTGTTTCCGCGGACAGCCGCCTGGCCACTCTGCTTCCGATCATGAAATCGTCGCCGACGCGTTGAGGTTCGGGATGCCGACGAGGTTTTCGAGCGTGACGGGAGACGTCCTGTCGGTCAGGCTTTTTTGCACGGTCAGGCTGACCTTCACGGTGACGATCGCGGCGAGGCTCGCCGCAGGGACATCAGTTCCGGCCGGGGCCAGGGGAACCGTTCCCGGCACGTCGCTGTAATAGGTGAAGAGGTATGGCGCCGCCCCCGTGCGCGGCGAAACCGTGGTGGTCAGGATGCGGGTCGCCTGCGGGGCGACGTATCCGGGCGCCCCGACGTAGGGCGACGGAAACCCCGAATAGCCGCCGGCCAGGACCGTGGCCGCCCAGCGGTCTTCGACCAGTTGGCGCTGCGCATTCAGGGAGAGCCGGATCATCACCGGATGCGGATCAGTGCGGTCGCCGCCCACGAAAGAGTACAAAATGACTGATTCCGGCTTGGCCTCGACGAACGCGGGATTGTCCAGGAGCTGTGCCTGCACGGGGTTGGACGTGCCGGACCGAATAACGCGTGCGGCCTCATCCATGCCGTTGGCGGCGTTGGCGGTATTGGCGTTGACGGCCGAGGCGAGGGCCATCGCTTTCGTGGAGTTGATGAAAAGGTTGGCGGCGACCGTGAGGACGATCATGAGCACGATGCTGGCCACCAGCAGTTCGGTGAGGCTCATGCCGCGCTCCGGGCCTGCTGAAAGGCGCCGCCACCGCGCCCGGCATGCTGCGGTCAGCGCGGTCATGGCGCCACCACCGTGCGCGGGTCGAGCGTCGCCACGCCACTGGACGAAACGGTGCTGGGGGCCGCCACGGCGATGGAGCCTGCAGCGAGGGCCGTGGTCTGCGCACCCTTGGATGACCCGGTGTACAGGGTCCATGAGCCGTAGGGCAATGCAATCTTCCCGGCGGCTGCGAGGGCGTCGAAGGTGTACGTCATCGGCACGGAACAGCCCGGATCGCCGGTGCCCGCCCCGGCGGCCGATACCGCTGTGACGAACTTGCCGGCGGCGCCGGAGATGGTGAGCAGCCCCATCGGCAAGGCGGCCGCCGTCGTCGTGGTCGATGGCGTCCGGACGGCCGCCTTGAGGGTGGGATCCGCGGGCCAGGCCTCCGGATCAACTGAAATGCATCCTGGTGAGCTCTGGCTGGGGGCCACATATTTACCGGCCATGACGGCGTAGCCGCCCGGGAACGGAAAGAGCTGCAGCGTGCGGCTGGCAGCGGCGGCGGCACCAGGGGAGACGTAGACACCGGCCGTGCTGAGGAAGGTTGTGTCCAGGTTGCTCGGGAACTGCGCCGTTCCGGCGGCGGCGTTGGACGCATAGTTGACGGAGAACGAGCCGGCGAGGTCGAAGACGAACCCCGCGGACGCGGACGTCCCGGCGGTGACGGCGATCCTGGTGGCCTTGGTGCTGGTGGGAACCTGGCCGTTGTCGATGTAGCCGGCGCGGGAGACTGTGACATCGTAGGTGCCGGGCACCACCTTCAGCAGGTAGCTGCAGCCCTGGGCATTCGTGGCCGCCCCCGTGACCGCGACGGCGGTGTTGCCGGCCACTCCCGGGGTGGGCGCTGCGGAGACCGAGACCCCTGCGCTCCCGGCGCCGCCCGCGGCCAAGGTGGCGACGATGATCGTGCCGAGGGCGGGGTCGTTGATCACGTTTTTGGGCGCCAGCTGCGTGTCCGTGCGGACAGGCGCCGCCCCGGCGCGCATGCCGTCCCAGGTGACGGAAACGTTGATGCGTTTGTATTGGAGCACACCGGTTCCGGAGCCGCAGCCGTTGCCTTCACCGGCGCCGGTGACCCACTGGGTCGTGCGCTGCACGACGAAGCTGCCGACGGCATTGGCGATCGTCCGGGTGGAATCGCCGAGCGTGAAGACGTCCTTCGCCGAGCGGTCCAGGTCGATCTCCTGGCCGGCAAGGTTCGTGGCCATCTCCCGGGCGCGGCCCTCCTTGGTCATGGCGAGCACGGAGAGCAACGAGTAGGCGATACCCACTGAGAGGACGGCGAACACCAGCATGGCGATGAGGACCTCAACGAGGGAGAAACCGTCCTCCGGCGGAGTGTCCGGCCCCAGGACTAAGCGCAGGCGCGCGGGGAAAGACCTCACGGTGCACCTCTTTCAGCGGGGTTACCAGGCAGCACTCTTGTGGTTGTTTAGGACTTGCTCCAGGGAGCAGTAATGCGAAACGAACACTGGCGGGATGCGGCCCCACGGGCATCCCACCAGTGTTCGATGCAGCGGTCGCTGCTTAGGCGGTTCCTACTAGGAAGGGTTGACCACGTAGTTGGCGGCGTCGCAGGTGCCCTTCACAACGGATCGGGTCGCATCGATAGCGAACGACGTGCCGCTCTTACTAACGCCCGCGATGCAGAACTTGTCTGTGCCGTTTGTGGCGTATGAGAGTGGCCCGGTGCTGTTGTAGTTATCGGCAGCCGGCTGAGCCGTAAGAGAGGTGGGCAGCGCGCCGCCGGTGGTCTGCGTCTGCGCGGTGACAACCGCCGTCTTGGCGTTCGTCAGGTCCGACTGGACCGCGCTGTCCTTGGCGCCGCCCTGGATGTTCAAATAAACCGGGATGGCGATGGCGGCAAGAATGCCGATGATGATGACCACGACGAGGAGTTCGATCAGGGTAAATCCCTTTTCCTTCTCGGCGAGGGCGCTGCGTCGGGCGGCGAGCGCCTGGAAAGCACGTGAGACCATGAAATTCCCCTAATTACTAAAAAGAAGGGCGCACAATTGCGAGCCGAAATGAACTGTATCGGAGGAATTTACGCGTCAGCGTCATCAGTTGGAAATCTTTGGGAACAATTACCGAGGTCCCCGGAAATACGGCGGGAGCGCTGTCTTTTTGCGCTAATAGTGCGCTAATCCTGCTGGTCCCAAGGCGGCCTCGGTCACTTTATCAGCGTGAAGATGTTGAAGATTGGCAGGTACAGCGCCACAATCATGCCGCCCACCACGATTCCGAGGAACGCGACCATGAGGGGCTCAATCAGTGCCGTGAGCTGTTCCGTTGTCGCCTGGACCTCGGCGTCGTAGAAATCGGCAATCTTGCCCAACATCTGCTCCAGGGCGCCTGCGTCTTCGCCGACAGCGATCATTTGCGTCACCATGGCGGGAAAGGCAGGAGACTTGGCCAGCGGACCGGCAATGGACTCGCCCTGACGCACAGATTCCGCCACCTCGTTCAGCGCCGACTCCATGACCCAGTTGCCGCTCGACTCCCCCACGATCCGCAGTGCTTGCAGGATCGGCACGCCGGAACCGATCATGGCGGAGAAGTTCCGGCTGAACCGGGCGACGGCGAGCTTGGTCATCAGCGGCCCGAACACCGGAAGCTTGAGCTTGAGCGGATCCACCACCCTGCGCACTTCCAGCGAGTTCTTGTTCTTCCTCCACCACAGCGAAAAGCCCAGGCCGGCGACGACGACGACGGGCGCCAGCCAGACCATCTGTTCCGAGAGCACCACGAGCATCTGGGTGGGCAGCGGCAGGGTACCGCCAAGGTTGGAAAACATCGTCTTGAACACCGGCACGATGAAGATCAACATGGCCGCCACCGAGAACACCGTCATGATCAGGACGATCATGGGGTAGCTCAACGCCGACTTGATGGTGCCCCGGAGTTTGACGTCCGCCTCGAAGCTGTCCGCAATGGACTCCAGCGCGCCGTCCAGGAATCCGCCGATCTCCCCCGCGCGCACCATGTTGATCATGATGGGGGGAAAGTCGGCGGGGTGCTTCTGCATGGAGTCCGACAGCGAAATCCCCGTCTCGACGTCGTCGCGCACGTCGGTGAGGATCTTAGCGAGCGGTTTGCTCTCGGTTTGCTCAGCGACGATGTTGAGTGCGCGCAACAGCGACAGCCCGGCGCCGACCATGGTGGCCAGTTGCCGGCTCATGATGGCCAGGTCCTTGACCTTGACGCTTTTTTGGACTCCCGAGATCGAGATCTCGCGGTTCAGTCCGGTTCCCACTGGCGCTTCCGCGATGGTGACAGGGAAAAGGCCCATGGTTTTCAGGCGTGCGGCGACGGCGGCCTCGCTGGAGGCCTCCAGGCGTCCCTTGACGAGTTTGCCGTTGCTGTCCCTGCCGGTGTAGGCAAAGGCCTGCGCGGCGCCCACCTAGCCGGCCTCGGACGAGAACGAGTCGCCGAAATCGATTCCGGCTGCCCGCTCGGCCATGGCGCCGGAGGAGTCGCCACGCTCAAGGAGCCGATCGAAGGTCTCCGGATCATGCACTTTCTCGTTGGCCGCGGCGCGGGTAATCCGGCCGGAGCCAACCAGCTCGGCCAAATGCTGGTCCATTGTGTGCATTCCCAGGCCGCGCCCTGCCTGCATCATGGAGTGCACCTGGTAGGTCTTGCCCTCCCGGATCAGGTTGGCGATGGCGGGGGTGGCCACCAGCACCTCTGTGGCCACCACGCGGCCAACGCCGCTGGCACGCTTCACGAGCGTCTGGCAGACCACACCCTGCAGCACTCCGGCGAGCTGCGAGCGTACCTGCCCCTGCTGATGCGGGGGGAAGACATCGATCACGCGGTCGATGGTCTGGGCGGCGTCCTGGGTGTGGAGGGTGGCGAAGACCAGGTGGCCGGTCTCTGCCGCGGTCAAGGCTACCGACATCGTCTCCAGGTCACGCAGTTCCCCGATCAGGATAACGTCCGGATCCTGCCTCAGTACGTGCTTGAGCGCTGCCGCGAAGCTGTGCGTGTCGTTGCCCACCTCGCGCTGGTTGACGAGCGACATTTGGTGCGAATGCAGGAACTCGATCGGGTCCTCCACCGTCACGATGTGGTCCGCCCGCGTACGGTTGACGAGATCGATCATCGCCGCCAACGTCGTCGATTTGCCGGAGCCGGTGGGCCCGGTCACGAGCACCAGGCCGCGCGGCAGCTTGGCGAACTCTCCGATCCGCTCTGGGATCCCGAGTTCCCCGAACTGCTTGATCTCCCAGGGGATCAAGCGGAACGCTGCGCCGAGCGAACCGCGCTGCTGATAGTAGTTCACCCGGAACCGTGCGGTGTCCGGGAGCGTGTAGGCGAAATCCAGCTCCAGCTCCGTATCGAAGATGGTCCGCTGCTCGTCGGTCAGGAGGCTGCCAAGGGCGGAGAGCACCTTGTCCCGCTGCCACGGCTCCGTGCGGCCAGCCGGCCGGAGCCCGCCGTCGACGCGGATCATCGGCGGGGCGTTGGCGGTCAGATGAAGGTCCGACGCCCCCTGGTTCAGCACCGCGTGCAGGGCCGCCAGCAGGTCGGGGTCGATGGTGCCACCCGCGGACTCACCAGCCAGGTCTTGGCCCGCGGCCGCCGGAATGCGCGTCCGGCCAGGCAGTGCATTGGCGTCGTCAACCAGTGCGTCGACGGCGTCCGGACGGCCGACGTCGATAGGGTCCGCGGACGCCGGATCCGTGACGTCCCATAGCCGCCCGGCAACAGGCCCCGGCTCACCCTCAAGATCCGCCGTGAAGTCCGGCATTACTGCGGGCTCCGGCTCAAGCCGGGCCGCGCGGCGGCCTCCGGGCACGAGGCGCTCAGGCGCCCAGCCCGCCGCGGAATCGCCGGGCTGCACCATCGGAACCTCATAGACGGGTCGCTCCACCATTCACTGCCCTTCCGGCATTCGACGAACCACTAGGCCACTACCCTCAATATCTCTTCGATTGATGTCAGGCCCATCCGGACCTTCTCCCAACCATCTTCGCGCAAGGTCAGCATCCCCTGCTCACGCGCCGTACGGGCGATTTCGGCGCTTGAGGACCGGGCGACGGCCAGGCGCTCGATCTCCTCCGTGACCGTCATGACCTCGTGCACGGCCATGCGCCCACGGTAGCCCGTTTGTGAGCAGCCCGTGCAGCCGACCGGCCGGTACAGCACCGGCGGCGGCCTGTCGGGATCGAAACCGAAGCGCAGCGCGGCGAGCTTCTCGGGATCATGGTCCACCGGCTGCTTACACCGGTCGCAAAGCCTGCGCGCCAGGCGCTGGGCGACCACGCAGTCCACGGCCGTCCCCACCAGGAACGGTTCGATTCCCATCTCGGTCAGTCGGGTGATGGCACTCGGCGCGTCGTTGGTGTGGAGCGTGGAGAGGACAAGGTGCCCGGTCAACGACGCCTCCACGGCGATCTGCGCGGTCTCGTGATCGCGGATCTCGCCAATGAGCACCACATCCGGGTCGCTGCGCAGGATGGACCGCAAGGCGCTGGCAAACGTCAGCCCCGCCTTCGGATTGACCTGGACCTGGTTGATGCCGTCCATCCGGTACTCCACCGGGTCTTCCACCGTAATCACGTTGATCTCCGGCCGCGCCACCGTCTTGAGCGTCGTGTAGAGGGTGGTGGACTTCCCCGAACCCGTCGGCCCGGTTACCAGGATCATGCCGTACGGCTTCGTGTAGGACGTTTTGTACGCCTCGTAGTTGCGCTCCAGCAGGTTCAGGTCACGCAGCGAGACGGTCGAGGCACTGTTGTCCAGGATTCGCATGACGATCTTCTCGCCCCAGACCGTGGGCAGCGTCGCGACGCGCAGGTCCACGATGCGGCTGCCATGCCTGACGGACATCCGGCCGTCCTGCGGTTTGCGCCGCTCCGCGATGTCGATGTCGCTCATGATTTTCAGCCGGGAGATCACGCCGTTCTGGATGCTCTTGGGTGCGCTCTGCATCTCGTGCAGCACGCCGTCGATCCGGTACCGGACGCGCACCTCGCTGGCGGTCGGCTCGATGTGGATATCGGAGGCGAGGTCCTGGATCGCCTGGCTCACCAGCAGGTTGACGAACCGGACGATCGGCACGTCGTCCTCGAAGGAGCCGATAGTCCGGCCGTCGTCCTCTGCCCCGGCACTTTCTTCTTCAAGGGTGTTGGTGAGATGGTTCAGCTCATCGTCCGCGCGCAGTGACCGGTCGAGGGCGGACAGCAGGTCGGGGCGGTCGGCGACAACAACGTCCACCGGCAGCTGGGTGGCGGCGCGCACGTCGTCGATCGCAATGACATTTCCCGGGTCCCACATCGCCAGGGTCACACGGCCATCGGCAATGGAAAGCGGCAACACCTCATGCCTTCGGCACAACGACGGCGACACCCGTGACACCGCGGCCCGGTCGATCGGGACGACGAGCAACTCGACAAAAGGCAGGTTGGCCTGCACGGCACGCGCCCTGGCAACCTGCGCACTCGTCACGTCGCCGTCGCTGAGCAGGGTGCGGATGGCCGCCGCGTCGTTGGAGCGGTACCTTCCGAGCCGAGCCACGTGCTCGGGAGTCAGCAGTCCCTCCAGCGCCAAAATTTCCGTCAAGGATGCCACACGCGCCTCCTTCAGAGGACGCAGCAGGCACGTCCGTCGGCCAAACACGAATGCCCATCATTCGTCGACAAGCCTGCCCAGACTAACCCGCCCCGGAGCGAGAACCGAACACCCCGCCACCGGGCAGGGCCGTGGCGGCGTGCGCAGCCGGCCCGCTCCTGCCCGGCTTCATGCGTCTCAGATGCGGGCGCGAACGACCGGGATCGACGCCGCCGGAAGCCCGCTGGGGAAGACCGTTGACTCGGGGACGGTCACGGGGCCAGTCCGTCCCATTCGGCCGGGAGTCGCGGATCGAAGTACGGCGATCGTGTTGCCGCGGGTGTCGTCGAGGTCGATGAACAGCGCGTGGGTGAAGTGGTCCAGCCCCCGGCATTCTGCCAGCCCTCCCCGCGGTCGCCGGCCGCCTTCGTACTGACCCCGTTTGGCGGCCCGACGTCGAACCTCCGGCCCGCATACTGGCCAACGACGACGTCCGGCCCCAGGGATATGGCGACGGCGGCCCCCGGGCCCGCGACCCGCGGCGGGCTGGTCCGGTGCATTCACCGCCGCTTCAACTGGCTCCCGATCGCCGCAGTCCGCTGCCCCAGCCTGGGCCCGGCGGTCTTTCTCTTCCGGCCGGCCGAGGCGTTCCTCTGGCATCGTGAGAGATCAGACGTTTATCCATTCGGCGGATTTTATGCCCAAAACCTCTGGACTTGCCTTCCGGATTGTGCCTAGGGTGGCACCAAAGGCTATTTCGCTGATCCTGGGGGGAGGCGTTCCGAGTGGAAGACACACGTCCGGTATGGCGTCTGCTTCGCCCCGTCGTTCTTGCCGCCGCGGCGGCGACGTCATGGATCGCGCTGTCGGCCTCTGCGGCCACCGCGGACGCGTCGGCTGACCCAAACTCACTCCTTACGAGCATCGGCTCATCAGTCGAAGCCCTCACCCCCGCCTCTGCTGACCCAGATGGACATCAACTCCTCCCTTCAACGGAGAGGGCGCCGGAAGTCAGCCGCGTAACATCCTTAGACCCTGCGCCGTCAGCCGCCCGCCAAACGCTCCTGCCTACAGTCCACGTGGTCACGACGGCCGCAGATGACATCCTGCAAAGTGTTCCTATCGTGCCAGCGTTCATACCTGCGGAATCCGCAACGACATTGACGGACCCGGTCCTACAGCTGGCTGACGCAGCAATTGACACGGCTTCCGAAACGGCACTCCCTCCGATTAGCGCCGCAATTGCGGTCTTGGACTCGGGACTGGATCCGGTCATCGATGCGGGGATCGTCCCCCCTGCCTCACCGGCTCCTGGCACGGGCACCCGGCTGCCGCAAATCATTGCTGACGGCGGGGCTGGCCGTGAGGTTTCGAGCCAGGCAGAACCGTCCGTCAGCCGGAAAGACTCCGGGGCGTCGACCACGAGCCTGCCGACCACCGCCACACCGGGTTGGGCACGGGCCGCGATCCTGTCGCCGCCGGCTTCTGGTGCTGCTGTCACGCCCGCGCCCTGCCTATTGGTGGAATCACGGATCACCGATGCTGCCGCTGCGGTACCCGCGTATCCGGCGGAGTACCCCCTGCACGCACTTCCCGAGCGTCTGCTTGCGGCGCCCGGATCCGGTTCGGCCGGAAACAGCACCTCGGGTGCTGGCCCATCCCCTGTCGCGTGGTTGTCTGACCATCATTTCGAGGTACCAGCCCTGGCTGGGTTCCCCGTCCAGGCCGCCTTGCTGCAGGCGCCTTCACCGGTGTCGTTCGACCCCGGGTCGTCCCCTGACTAGTTGAGTGTCTTCCGCGCCCCGGCGCGGACTAAGGCCACTCGGGCCGCACCTGCGCCCGCCAACAACTTCTCAGGAGAATCATCATGCATCAAATCATTCGACGGGGGCTGCTCGGCACCCTCTTCGCTGGAGGGCTGCTAGCCCTTGGAAGCGCCGCCGCCAGCGCGGCAGACACCACCACCACCGGCTCCGACGGTGTGCTCTCCGGCACCCAAATCGTGGCACCGGTAACCGCACCGGTCACCCCCGGCGCGACCTCGGTAGGCGTACTCGGCGCCCCGACCGCACAAACCAACGGCACGGACGGGACCGCCGGACAGCCGGCAACCGCCCCGGCCCAAAACCCCGACACCACCACCGGCACCACCACCGGCTCCGACGGTGTGCTCTCCGGCACCCAAATCGTGGCACCGGTAACCGCACCGGTCACCCCCGGCGCGACCTCGGTAGGCGTACTCGGCGCCCCGACCGCACAAACCAACGGCACGGCAGGGACC
>NZ_JBFTKM010000015.1:0-101564 GCF_056395945.1 Arthrobacter sp. 05T442
AAAAACACGGGTAGACTTCTGCATCGAAAGGGTGCTCCTTCGCAAGGCAAATAACGGTCTCGACAACCACTATTTTCCCAGCTCAGAGCACCCTTTCCCTGCTTAAACACGCACGCCAAACGCTGCGCCATGAAAACCCCGGGCTAGGCAGCGCCGGTTTCCGCTATGTTTCCTGCTCGTAAGGATTCGGAGAACTGCTGCTGGCGTGGGAACGGGCCTGCGGTCCTACACCGGGCGGCCGGTGGGGTCCTCCGCCGTCGGATCCGCCCGAACCAGGCCATCCACCGGGCTGTCGTCCCAGTGGATCAGCCGCCACCCGGCGTCGGGATCGCCGTCCAGGGCAACGATGCCGGTGTTGGCGAGCACATGCCGTGCGGCAAAACCGGGTTCGACGTTGGCGGCCCGCAGACCCGCCCAGACCCTGATCGCCGCGCCATGGCTGACCACGGCCACCGCGCCCGCGTCTGCGGATCCTGCGGCGGCCGCGGCAATTTTGGCGATCGAGGCGTCGAAGCGTTCGAAGAAATCGTGGCCGCTGGGCCCGGCAGGGATCCTCCGGTCCAGTTCCCCCGCCGACCAGGCAAACACCGTGCCCAGATACCGCATGTGGGATTCCCGGTCGGTGAGTTTCTCCAGCGACCCCGCCTCGATCTCCCGCAGCCCTTCCAGCACCTCGATGCCCAGGCCCCGCACGGTCGCCAGCGGCCTGGCCGTGATCTGTGTACGCACCAGCGTGGAGGCGTAGAGCAGGCCTATCTGCTCATTCGCCAGGGTCCGCGCCAGGGCGGCGGCCTGCCGCTCGCCGAGCTCGGTCAGCCCGGGTCCGGGATGGGCCGTGTCCAGCTGCCCGAGGACATTTCCGGGCGTCTGGCCGTGGCGGATGAGCAGGAGCCTCATTTGAGGTGGTCCACCAGCTCGTCTGCGATGCCGGTGTACTTGCCGGGGGTGAGGGCCAGCAGCCGGGCCTCGGCGTCGGCGGACAGGCCCAGGCTCTGGACAAACTCCTGCATCCGGGCGGCGTCGACGCGCTGGCCGCGGGTCAGGTCCTTGAGCCGCTCGTACGGGTTTTCCATGCCTTCGACGCCGGCGATGGCCTCGGCACGCATGACCATCTGGATGGCCTCGCCGAGGACTTCCCAGTTGGTGTCCAGGTCCGCGGCCAGGACGTCCTGCGCGACGTTGAGGCGCTCGAGGCCCTTGGCCACATTGGAGATTGCCAGCAGCGAGTGGCCGAAGGCGACGCCGATGTTCCGCTGGGAGGAGGAATCGGTGAGGTCCCGCTGCCAGCGGGACGTGACGAGGGTGGAGCCCAGCACGTCCAGCAGGCCGGAGGAGATTTCGAGGTTCGCCTCGGCGTTTTCGAAGCGGATCGGGTTGACCTTGTGCGGCATCGTCGAGGAGCCGGTGGCGCCTGCGACAGGGATCTGCACGAAGTAGCCGATGGAGATGTAGCTCCAGATGTCGGTGCAGACGTTGTGCAGGATGCGGTTGAAACGCGCGACGTCGGCGTAAAGCTCTGCCTGCCAGTCGTGGCTTTCGATCTGCGTGGTCAGCGGGTTCCACGTCAGGCCGAGGCCTTCAACGAACGTCTTTGAGACATGCTGCCAGTCGGCACCTGGCACGGAGGCGACGTGCGCGGCATAGGTGCCGGTGGCGCCGTTGATCTTGCCGAGGTATTCGGTCCGGGCGATCCGGTCCAGCTGGCGGGTGAGCCGGTGGGCGATGACGGCCAGTTCCTTGCCCAGCGTCGTGGGGGTGGCAGGCTGCCCGTGCGTGCGCGAGAGCATCGGCACGGCGCGGTTATCCTCGGCCATCCCGCTGATCTGCGCCACGAGGTTGCGCGCGGCCGGCAGCCATACGTCCTCCACCGCGCCCTTGACGCCGAGGGCGTACGAGAGATTGTTGATGTCTTCCGAGGTGCAGCCGAAGTGCACCATGGCCGTGAGGTGTTCGATCCCGATGCCCGGGAGCCGGCGGCCGATGTAGTACTCCACGGCCTTGACATCGTGCACCGTGACGGCCTCGATGTCGGCCAGTTCGGCGACGGAATCGGCGTCGAATCCGGTGACGATGGCGCGCAGTTCCTCCTGCTGGTCTGCGGTCAGCGGTCCTGCCCCCGGAAGGACTTCATTGCCCGTCAGGTAGATCAGCCATTCAACTTCCACTGCCACGCGGTCGCGGTTCAGGGCCGCCTCGGACAGGTAGTCAACCAGCGGCGCGACGGCGGACTGGTAGCGGCCGTCCAGCGGGCCGAGCGCGATCTGGTGCGGTGACGCGGCGAGGGCCAGGCGTCCGGAAGGCGTGCGGGTGGCGGCTGTGGCGGCAGTTTCAGGCATGCTCCGATTCTTCCACGAAGTCCTGCCGGGCCCTAAGCCCGCCCGTCCTCATGACTTTCGACAGCGGTCCACGCCGCCGGGCGTCCACGGTGCAGGGTTTCCACATAGCCGGGCGGGGTGCTTCAGCACGGTTTGCGGAGTCCCTAGCGTGGGTGTCATGACCACCGGGATGACCAGCACTTCATACACCAGCACTCGGTTTGCCGGCACGGCCTTTACCGGCACCGCTTTTACTAGCGTTGCGTCCCCCGGCACGGTGTTACCGGCAGACGCCGCGGCCTGCGCCTCGCGGAGCTACGAGGTCCAGCAGCTGGCTGGGCGGGTCGCGTCGTGCGCCGAACAGGCGGACGCTGCGCTCGGCCGACTGGCCCGGCTGGAGCTGCAGGCCTGGCAGTCGCCGGCCGGGCGCGCCTACCGCACCGCGCTGTCCCTGCAGGCCGCTTCGCTGCGCAGGAGCCGGGACGCGCTGCAGGACGCCGTCGCCGCGGTGCGGCGGCACGCCCAGAACGTGGCGCTGGCCCCCGGCCGTCCGGGCTACTGATGTCGAAGGCAACCCCTGCGGGCTCAGGCGGGGCGCCCCGCCCCTCCGAGCCTCCTGCCGACGGCACGCTCCGGATCCGAGGCGGTGTGGGCGGCCTGACCTTCCAGTTTGAGGAGCTGCTGGCCGGCGCCGCGGCCCTCGACGAGGTCGTGAGGCAGTTGGGGTCCGTCGAAGCGGAAGCAGACGCGGTACGGCATGCACTCTTCCCCTTCCAGCCAGACGCCTACGCGAGCGGCAGCAGCGCGATCATCGCCGTGGGGGAGGGCGGCCAGTCGATCGGCCGTGTTCGGGCAGACCTGGAGCGCCTCACCAGGGAGGTCAGGGCGAGCCACCGGGAATACGAGTTCACGGAAGCCCGGAACGCCCTGCTCTTGCGGATGGGAATCGGCGGTGCCGGACCCTGGCTCGGGGCGGGGGTGCTGGGCCTTTCGCCGCTGTTCGGGTTGCCCCCGGCCAACGTGCGCGACTCTGTGGAGGACGGGATCGCCACGGTGCCCGCGCGGCTGGCCATGCTCCTGGGCCTGCCGGCGCCGCTGGCCGGGACAATCGGAGCACTCCGCGGACCCGCGGACGTCCGCCGCATGGTCCGGGATTTGTCCGCCGCTCCGGGTCTGGAGTTCCTCAAACCCCGCCCGGTCCGGATCGCCGGCAGCGAAACCCGCGTTGAGGACGTCGACCTCTCTCCGGCCGGACTCCTGCTGCGGGCGCAGGAGGTGGACCGTACCAGCGGAGACATCGAGGTCCTCCGGATCGGCGAGGGTGCGGACCGGGCGTGGGTCGTGATCATCCCCGGAACGCAGCTGGACGGACCGCCCGCAGGCACAAACCCCTTTGATGTCGCGGGCATCGCGGAGGGCCTGGGCTATGGCTCGCGGGAGACGGACGCGGCCATCCGGGAGGCGCTGCGCGAGGCGGGGGCGCGGGCGGGCGGGCAGATCGCCGCCGTGGGTTACAGCCAAGGCGGCATCCACGCCATGAACCTCAGCCAGGACCGGGCGTTCCTCGCTGAATACGATCTCAAGTTCGTGCTGACCGCGGGTTCTCCGGTGGGCGGCATCGCACCTGCCCCGGGGATCAGCAGCCTGCATCTCGAGCACCAGCAGGACTGGGTGCCAGGTGCGGACGGGCTGCCCAACCCGGACACCAAGGACCGGGTGACCGTGACGCTCACCAACCAGCTGGAGATGCCCGAATGGAAGGATTTTGGCCTCGGCCCGGGACACCGCCTGGAAAACTACGCCGACGGGGCCGTAGCCGTTGTCGCAAGCAAGGATCCGTCACTGCAGGCGTCCACAGCGGCCCTGGCAGCAGTCGTCGGCGCGGGAGGAGCAGCAACCGTCACCCGGTTCTCCCTGCGGCGCGACGCGATGCCGGCACAGCGGGGCGTGGTCATGGCGCCGGGACCGCGCCGCGACCAGGCCGGAACCCAACGGCCGCAGGGCCCGGCGGGCTAGCGCTGACGGCCTAGCGCCTCCGCGCGCCCGGCAGCCAGCTGGCCACGAGGGAAATCACGGAGATGATGATGGCCGCGAAGACCGCGGTCCAGAAGAAAGAGTCGATGGTGAAGTGGACGGGCGTGTAGCTGCTGAGCCACGACGTCAGGTAAAGCATCGCCGCATTGATGACGATCGTGAACAACCCCAGGGTGAGGATGGTGATCGGCAGTGACAGCAAGCTGACCAGAGGGCGCACGAAGGCGTTGACGACGCCGAAGATCAGCCCGATGAAGAGATACGCCAGGACGAGCCCGATGGCGTCGGTGCCCTGCGTGACTCCGCTGTTAGCCACGGCATTGGTCGTGGCACCCGTGGAGATGTCAAGCCCGGGAAGGATCCAGCTCGCGACCCAGAGAGCCAGCCCATTGATGATTACCCGCACGATGAAAGAGCGCATGGCCTCATGCTGTCATATCGTCACGCATGCCGCAGGAAGGGCGAAGTAGGCTAGTTCGCATGACTTCATCAGAGAACACGGCCGGAGGAATCAGGCCGCGCCCGGTGGTAGACCTCCTTCCCCGCTACGCAGCCGGCAAGCCGCCAGTGCCCGTCGAGGGGCTTGCGAGCTACAAGCTTTCTTCCAACGAGAACCCCTTGCCGCCGATCCCTGCAGTGCAGCAGGCGATCGCGGCCCAGACCGACTTCAACCGTTACCCGGACCCCCTGAGCAGCAAGCTGCGCGCCGCGCTCGCCGAATTCCTTGGCGTTCCCGCCGAGGACATCGTCACAGGGGCCGGAAGTCTCGGAGCCTTGAACCAGCTGCTGGCCACCTTCACCGGCCAGAACGATGACGGCAAGGCCGACGAAGTCATCTACGCCTGGCGCTCGTTCGAGGCCTATCCCATCTCCGTCGGCCTCGCCGGAGCGGAGAGCGTCCGGATCCCGCTGACCGGCGACGGCCGCCACGATCTCGAGGCCATGGCGGCTGCCGTGTCGGCGCGCACCAAGATGATCCTGCTGTGCACCCCCAACAACCCCACCGGACCCATCCTGACGACGGAGGAAACGGAGCGCTTCATCAAGGCCGTGCCCTCCGGCGTCGTGGTGGTCATCGATGAGGCATACCAGGAATTTGTACGTGCCGAAAACGCCGTCGACGGCATCGAAATGTACCGGAAATACCCGAACGTCGTCGTGTTGCGGACGTTCTCGAAGGCGCACGGCCTGGCCGGGCTGCGGGTGGGCTACAGCGTCTCCCGCCCGGAACTCACCCAGCACCTGCGCGTCGCCGCCACGCCGTTCTCAGTGTCCCAAATCGCCGAGAGCGCGGCCGTCACTTCGTTGGACCACATCGGCGAGGTTGTAGAAAGGGTACAAAGCCTGGTGGACGAACGCGACCGGGTCACGCACGGACTTCGGGAGCTCGGCTGGTTCATCCCGGAAGCGCAGGGGAACTTCGTCTGGTTGAATCTGGGAGCCAACAGTGCTGAATTTGCCGCCCTGGCGGGCGAACGGGCGCTGTCCGTCCGGGCCTTCGGCACGGAGGGGGTGCGGGTCAGCATCGGCGAGTCCGAGGCCAACACCCGCTTCCTGGAACTCTGTGCGATCTATACAAAACCGCCACAGCGTTCCTAGCGCTTAACATGACGGCCCCGAAGCCGGGGCTGCGGATAAAGTAGGGACGAGTAAAGCCAAAATATATGCCGGATCAGGAATACATTCCGGTCTGGCATGTATCCCAGCGATTGCAGCGCATTCGGATGCGGCAAGCAAGGAGACGGTATGGGCGACACACATCTGCCCTCTACCGAGTTCGACGGAACCGATATGGATGACCAGCTCGAGGCGGCAGCCGAGGCGCAGCTGGGCGACCCGGCCGAGCCAATGGTGCAGCTGCTGGCACCCGACGGGGCTCTCGGCACCGACCCGGTGTTCTCCGAATACGCGGAGCGGCTTGATCCGGAGAAACTGCGCGGCTTCTATGCCGACATGGCCAAGGTCCGCCGGTTCGACGTCGAGGCCACGGCGCTCCAGCGCCAGGGGCAGCTTGCACTATGGGTCCCGCTCACCGGACAGGAAGCCGCCCAGATCGGCTCCGGCCGGGCCTCCCAGCCGCAGGACTATATCTTCCCCACCTACCGGGAGCACGGTGTTGCGCTGACCCGCAACGTCGACCTGGCCGAGCTCCTCCGCCAGTTCCGCGGCGTGTCCAACGGCGGCTGGAACCCCAAGGACACCAACTTCCACCTCTACACCCTGGTCCTCGCAGCGCAGACTCCGCACGCCGTCGGCTACGCGATGGGGATCCAGCGGGACCAGAAGCTCGCGGCTGCGAACGCTGCCGCAGCCGGAGATGGAACTGCCGGGCAGGCCGCGGAGCCGAAGGCCGCCGTCGTGGTCTATTTCGGTGACGGGGCCAGTTCCGAAGGCGACGTCCACGAATCCATGGTGTTCGCATCCTCCTACAAGGCCCCGGTGGTGTTCTTCTGCCAGAACAACCACTGGGCCATCTCCGTGCCGAGTTCCGTGCAGACGCGCATCCCGCTGGCCAACCGCGCCAAGGGCTACGGCTTCCCCGGCATCCGGGTGGACGGCAACGACGTGATCGCCGTCCACGCAGTTACCGAGTGGGCCCTCGAGCAGGCCAGGGAGGGCAACGGTCCGGTGCTGATCGAGGCGTTCACCTACCGTGTCGGCGCGCACACCACGGCAGACGATCCCACGAAATACCGCGAATCCGCCGAGGAAGGCCGGTGGCGGGCGAAGGATCCGCTCGAACGCCTGGAAAAGTATCTCCGCGCCCAGGGCCTGGCCGACGACGCCTTCTTCGAGCAGATCAGGGCCGACGGCGACGAACTCGCCGCCTACGTCCGCAAGACGACCCACGACCTTGAAACCCCGGACATCCGGACCGCCTTCGCCAACACCTATGTGGAGGCCCACCCGCTGGTGGCCGAAGAGCTGGCCTGGTTTGAGGAGTACAGCGCCGGCTTCGCTGGAGACGCGACCGACGACGAGGCCACAGCAGCAGAGACAGGGGCGGCCAACTGATGACCACCATGACCATTGCCAAGGCCATCAACGAGGGCCTGCGGGCAACGCTGAACGACAACCCGCGTTCCCTGCTCATGGGCGAAGATATTGGCCCGCTCGGCGGTGTTTACCGCGTCACGGACGGCCTCATCGCCGAGTTTGGCGCGGACCGTGTGGTCGACACCCCGCTGGCGGAGTCCGGCATCATCGGCACCGCGATCGGGCTTTCCCTGCGCGGTTACCTGCCCATCTGCGAGATCCAGTTCGACGGCTTCGTGTTCCCGGGGTTCAACCAGATCACAACGCAACTGGCCAAAATGCACTCGCGCAGCAACGGCAACCTCACCGTGCCCGTCGTCATCAGGATCCCATACGGCGGCGGCATCGGCTCGATCGAACACCACTCGGAGTCGCCGGAGGCGCTGTTCGCCCACACGGCCGGCCTGCGCATTATCACCCCGTCCAACCCGCACGATGCCTACTGGATGATCCAGCAGGCCGTCGATTGCCAGGACCCCGTGATCGTCTTCGAGCCCAAGCGCCGCTACTGGCTCAAGGGGGAGGTGGACACGGACTCCCCCGGAGCGTCCGCGGACCCTTTCAAGGCGCACGTGCTGCGCGAGGGAACGGACGCCACCGTGGTGGTTTACGGGCCGTTGGTCCCGGTGGCCCTCGCCGCAGCCAACGCTGCCGCCGAGGACGGCCACAGCGTCGAAGTGATCGACCTGCGCTCCATCTCGCCGATCGACTTCGATACCGTCACGGCCTCCGTCATGAAGACCGGCCGCCTGATCGTGGCCCACGAGGCCCCCACTTTCGGCGGGATCGGCGGCGAAATTGCGGCCCGGATCAGCGAACGGGCCTTCCACTCGCTCGAGGCGCCGGTCATCCGGGTGGGCGGTTTCCACATGCCCTACCCCGTGGCCAAGGTCGAAGAGGACTACCTGCCGGACATTGACCGCATCCTTGAGGCGCTTGACCGTGCCCTCGCCTACTGATGACCCAGGGCACTGACGACGATTTCCGAAAACCGAGGACCCCATGACGCTTAACAAGTTCAACCTCCCTGACGTCGGCGAAGGGCTGACCGAGGCGGAGATCGTCGCGTGGAAGGTCAAAGCCGGAGACACGGTGGCCATCAACGACGTCCTGTGCGAGATCGAGACCGCCAAATCATTGGTGGAACTGCCCTCGCCGTTCGCCGGCACCGTCACCGAGCTGCTCGTTGCAGAGGGTGTGACGATCGACGTCGGGACCCCCATCATCAGCGTGAGCGACGCCGTGGTGGCCGAAGCACCCGCCCCGGCCGAAGCCCCCGCCCCGGCGGCCCCTGCCGGATCCGCGCCGGCGGCGCCCATGTACGGGACGCTGACAGTGGATGACTCCGACTCCGACTCCGACGCCGGCTCCGACGCCGGCGAATCGGCCGGTCGCCCGGCCGGCGGCCCGCTCGTGGGGTCCGGCCCCAAGGCCGACGCCGTCAAGCGCCGCCGGCGGGTCTCCGCGGCCATCAAGCCGGCCGTTGCGTCGGGCCCAGCCACCGCAGAACCGGTGGAGAGCCACGACATCTGGATCAGTCCGCAGGCTGTCGCCCAGGCGGGGCATCCCCTCCCGGCCGAAGGCGTCGACTCGCGCCCCACCCTGGGCGGTGCCATCACCGGACTGGTCAACAAGGTGCTTGCCAAGCCGCCGGTGCGCAAGATTGCCAGGGACCTCGGCATCGACCTCGCCGACGTCGTCCCGACCGGGGCCCGCGGCGAGGTGACCCGCGAGGACTTGGTCAGTTACCAGGCGCAGCGGGACGCCGAGGTGGACAAGGCGGACACGTTCTGGGGGAAATCCGGCCGGCCGCAGGATCAGCGGATCGAGCGGATCCCGGTCAAGGGGGTCCGCAAGGCCACGGCCAAGGCCATGGTGGAGTCAGCTTTCGCGGCTCCGCACGTGAGCATCTTCGTGGACGTCGACGCCAGCCGGACCATGGAGTTCGTCAAGCGGCTCAAGGCCTCCCGCGACTTCGAGGGCATCAGGATCTCCCCGCTGCTGATACTCGCCAAGGCCGTCATCTGGGCCGCGGCGCGCAACCCCAGCGTCAATGCCACCTGGGTGGACAACCCGGACGGCAGCGACTCCGCCGAAATCCACGTCAAGCACTTCATGAACCTGGGCATCGCGGCCGCCACCCCGCGGGGCCTGATGGTGCCCAATATCAAGAACGCTCAGGACCTCTCACTCAAGGAACTGGCCCTGGCACTGAACGAGCTGGCGTCCACGGCACGGGCGGGCAAGACCCAACCGGCCCAGATGCAGGGCGGAACCCTGACCGTCACCAACATCGGGGCCCTCGGGATCGACACCGGCACGCCCATCATCAACCCGGGCGAGGTTGCAATCGTGGCGTTCGGCACGATCAAGCAGAAGCCCTGGGTCCTCGACGGCGAAGTCATCCCGCGCTGGATCACCACGCTGGGTGGTTCGTTCGACCACCGCGTTGTGGACGGGGACCTCTCCGCCCGCTTCATGGCCGACGTCGCCGCCATCCTCGAGGAACCGGCCCTCCTGCTCGACTGACACGGCCCGCGGGACGCCGCCGCCAGCGTTCCTTCCCGGTTGCTTCCGTTGCCGCCGCCCCGCGCCCGCGGGATTCCGCGGAATTCCGCGGCCGCCGCGTCGTCCCGCGGCGGGCAACCGGGAGGGAGCGTAGGACGGCGGCCCGGTAGAAGGCTCTGCAACCGCGATAGAACGTCGGACCCGGCCGCAAGGCAAAAAAAGACCCCGCCACTGAGAATCTCAAGGGCGGGGTCTCGTCAGGTTGCGGGAATGGGCTCAGTTCGCCGTATAGATGGAGAGCATGTCGGCCAGCCCTGCATTCCCGCTGAGGCCCGCGAGGGCGGCCGCGGCGGCAAACATCACGCCGGCGAGTCCCATGCTGCCTGCCGTCAAAGCGGTGAGGAACTTCCAGTCCTCACGCAGAACGCTCCGAACGGTCTCGGGCATGCGCAGGCCGGGCGCGATCATGTTGGGGGCGCTGTCAATGGAGCCGTCGTCCAGGAGCGCGACCACCCGGCCCGCGCTTCGATCCACGCGCATAGTGCTGATGTGGTTGCCGTGACGGGCCAACAGGATGTCATGGCCAACGAGCTGGCGGCGCTGAAGAGTGGGCACAGTATCCGATCGGTAGATTTTCGAATGTCCGCTCCATCGCAGGCAACTCCAATTTTACCGTTGGGCGGACCTCCTGCACGGCGAAATCGCAGGTGAGGCTGCGCACCAGGGGTGGTGACGCGCGTCAAATCCGCGCCTTCCGGGCTTCCGCGCTCCGGACGGGATTAGAGTGGCACCAGCCGCCGCCAGTCCGGCGGACGCGGATCAAAGGAGATGTTGCGTGTTCTCGAGCCCCTTCCCCGACGTCGATGTTCCCGATCTCAGCATTTACGACTACCTGTTCGGTGACTTGCGGGAGGAGGACTTGGACCGTATCGCCGTCGTCGACGGCACAAGCGGTGCGGAGATGAGCTACCGGGAACTGCTCCAACAGATCAATGCCTTTGCCGGCGCCGTGGCGGCCCGGGGGCTGGGGGTCCGCGGCGTTGCGGCGATCCTGTGCCCGAACATCCCCGCCTTCGCGGTGGTCTTCCACGGCCTGCTGCGGGCCGGTGCCACCGTGACCACGGTCAACTCGCTGTACACGGCGGATGAAATCGCGCACCAGCTCGACGATGCCGGAGCGGACTGGCTCTTCACCATCTCCGCGCTCCTTCCTGCCGCCCGCGAAGCCGCCGCCCGGAACGGCATCTCTTCCGAGCGGCTGGTGGTGCTCGACGGCGCCGACGGCCACCCTTCGCTGCGGGAGTTGCTGGGCGCTGGCGTGCCGGCCCCGCAGGTCAGATTCGATCCGGCCACGCATGTGGCCGTGCTGCCGTACTCCTCGGGAACGACGGGCCGGCCCAAAGGCGTCATGCTCAGCCACCGGAACCTCGTGGCGAACACCGAGCAGTCCCGCGGCCTGCTCGGTGTGGGCCCCGAGGACCGGCTCCTGGCCCTCCTGCCGTTCTTTCACATCTACGGCCTGACCGTCCTGCTGAACCTGGCCCTCCGCCAGCGGGCGCGGCTGGTCACGATGCCCAGGTTCGATCTTGCCGAGTTCCTGCGGATCATCCAGGACCACAAATGCAGTTATCTGTTCATCGCTCCGCCCGTGGCCGTGGCCTTGTCCAAGCACCCTATGGTCGCCGACTACGACCTCAGCTCGGTCCACACGACGCTGTCCGGCGCGGCTCCCCTCGACGGGGAACTCGGGGCCAGGCTCGCCGAGCGCCTCGGCTGCCGGGTGCTGCAGGGCTACGGCATGACGGAGATGAGCCCGGTATCGCACTTGATACCGCGGGATGCCACCGACGTGCCCGTCAGTTCGGTCGGCTACACCGTGCCGAACATGGAGTGCCGGCTGGTGGATCCGGCCACGGGGGAAGACATCGACGTTCCCGCCGAAGGGACCAGCGCGCCGGGCCACTTACTGTGCCGCGGTCCCAACGTGATGCTCGCCTACCTCAACCGGCCCGAGGAAACCGCGGACACGCTGGATGCTGACGGCTTCCTGCACACCGGGGACATTGCGACGGTGCGGGCGGACGGTGTCGTAACGATCGTGGACCGGCTCAAGGAACTGATCAAGTACAAGGGCTACCAGATCGCCCCGGCAGAGCTCGAGGCGCTGCTCCTCACCCATTCCGGTATCGCCGATGCCGCGGTGATCGGCACGCTCGACGCCGACGGCCAGGAAGTGCCGATGGCGTTCGTGGTACGCCAGGCCGGCCCCGACGGGGACGCGCTGGATGAAACCGCGGTGATGGACTTCGTGGCCTCCAAGGTGGCGCCGTTCAAGAAGATCCGGCGCGTGGAGTTCATCGACGCCGTGCCCAAATCCTCCTCCGGCAAGATCCTGCGCCGGATGCTGAAGACGGCGGTGCCGGCCGTTCAGCCCGAGGGCTTCCCCGCCTAGTCGGCGATGTCGGTCTTGGCGATGTAGACGTCGCAGGGAGCGTTGTGGGCGACGCTGTTCGCAACGCTCCCGAGGACCCGGCCGATTCCGCTCATGCGCCGGTTGCCGACCACGATCATCTGCGCGCCCGTGCGCTCGGCTTCCTTGATGAGGGCCTCGGCGGGCTTCCCGCGCGCGGCCGCATAGGTGACGTCGATGTCGGCCGAGCGCAGGGCGTCCGCGACGGACTTCGCGACCGTTTCCGCGTTGCTGGCGTCCGACAGGATCCACTTGTCCCCGCCGCTGCTGAAGACTTCGGTCCTATCGCTGTCGAAGGCGCTGACGACATGAAGGGTGGCGCCAAGAGAGACTGCGAGGTCCCGCGCGGTGTGGGCTGCCTTCAGGGCAGTCCCACTGCCGTCGACACCTACAACGATAATTCCGGTCATATGAAACTGCTCCTCTGGGTCAACGAACGTCTTTGGCCTTGCTCCAGCCATCATTCAGGCTACAGCCTGCACGCTACAGGGCGGCGATGGCGTCGCGCAGGACCGGCGCCAAACGCCGAACACCTTCGCGGATGGATTCAGGCGGCACGGCGCTGAACGCCAGCCGGATCTTGTTGGACGGTTCATCCGAGTGGGTGAATGCCGCGCCGGGAATGAAGACGACCCCGGCGTCGATGGCCTTCTTGAGCAGGGGGTAGGTGTCCACGCCTTCGGGCAGCGTGACCCAGACGAAAAACCCGCCCTCCGGGCGCGTCCAGCTCAGGCCTTCGGGCATGTGCTCCGCCAGGGCCGCGAGCATCGCATCGCAGCGTTCTTTATACAGGCCCCGATAGGTCTCGATCTGGCCGCGCCAGTCGTAGTCACGCAGATAGGCAGACACGAGCATCTGGTTGAGAGTCGGCGGGCACAGGGTCACCGCCTCCGAGGCAAGGTAGTAGCGGCGCTGAAGGTGCGCAGGAACCAGCGCCCAGCCGATCCGCAGGCCCGGGGCGAAGATCTTGGAGAACGACCCCATGTAGATGACATCGGCCGGGTTGGCTGCCCGCAGCGGGGTCAAGGGCTTGCCGTCAAAGCGAAGCAGGCCGTAGGGGTTGTCCTCCAGCACCAAAATATTCGCCCGGCGGCATATATCCACGACCTGCTGCCGTCGCTCCGCGGACAGGGTGATGCCGGACGGGTTGTTGAAGCTCGGGATCGTGTACAGGAACTTGACGTTCTTGCCCGCAGTCCGGAGCGCGGCGATCTTGGCCTCCAGCAGATCCGGAATGATGCCGTCCTGGTCCATCGGCACGGTCCCGACCTCCACCTGGTAGGCCTCGAACGTGTTGAGCGCCCCTACGTAGGTGGGATTCTCCACGAGGACGACGTCCCCCGGGTTGCAGAAGACCTTCGTGGCCACATCCTGGGCGGACTGCGAGCCCGCGGTGATCACAACGTTCGCAGGGTCGGCGTCGAGGATCCCTTCCGCCGCCATGACCTCGCAGATCTGGGTCCGGAGTTCCTCGGTGCCCTGGCCGCCGCCGTACTGCAGGGCGGTCAATCCCTGCTCGGCGATGATCCGTGCCGCTGTCTGTCCGAGCCGTTCCAGCGGGAGTGACTGAAGGTACGGGCTCCCGCCAGCAAGGGAGACAAGGCCGGGTCGCATCGAGATGTCGAAGACGTCGCGGACTGCCGATTGCTTGATATTTGCTGCGCGCTCCGAGAACAGGATCTCGTGGCGGTGGGCGGACGTAGCCGCACGTTCAATTGCATCTATTGCCTCGGCCGGGAGAACATCTGCGGCGGCATCAAGTGTTTCGTGGGTCACATTCCCAAGAATACAGGCCAGGTTGCCGCGGGGGAAACTTTTGTTCACGAATTGTGTCGCGCCCGCGCCCGCGGCGTCCCGCCCGGAACCGCGCCGCCCCCGGCAGCGGATGCTGGCGGGGGCGGAAAGCGGGGACCGGAAGGGCGGGAGTGCTAGGCTGCCTCCGCCGTCCGTGCCGCTGCCAGCGCCTCGAACACGCCCTTGATCTGCTCAACGACTTCAGCATCGTCCTTGGGGTGGGTCTCGGCGAATCGGACCATGGAGCCGGGGACTGCCAGCTTGACGTCCTCGAGCACCCGGGCGCCGGCGATGCCGACCGCCTTGCGGGCCTCGTCCTGTGCCCAGACCCCGCCGAACTGGCCGAACGCGGTGCCGACGACGGCGGTCGGCTTTCCGTTGAGGGCGCCGGCGCCGAAGGGGCGGGACAGCCAGTCGATGGCGTTCTTGAGGGAAGCCGGAACGGTGCCGTTGTGCTCCGGCGTGACCAGGAGGAGGGTGTCGGCCGCGTTGGCTGCGGCGCGCAGGGCTACCGCCGCCGCGGGGACCTGGCCCTCGACGTCGATGTCCTCGTTGTAGAACGGGATGTTGCCGAGGCTGTCGTGGATGAGTACTTCAACGTGCTCCGGCGCATTAAGGGCGATGGCCTCGGCGAGCTGGAAGTTGGTGGAGCCGGCGCGCAGGCTGCCGACCAGGGTGAGAACGGTGTTCTTGGACATGTGAACTCCTGTGCTTCGAGCCGCGGACGTTCCGGCGGCCGGATGGTCTTGGAGGCCTCTGGGGCCTTCACCAAGTCTAAACGGACTACGGTCCGGTTATTATTCCCCGGGGCTACAATAAGCCGTGTGAGCCTCACGCCAATTCACTCCGCTGCGCCGGGCGGTCCCCGGTCCGTTCCCATGCATGCGTCGCTGCCCGGCGCGCCGGGGAGGGCGCTGGGGGGCGCGCCCGGCGGCGTCCAGGCCGGCGCCGAGACCGAACGCCGCGATGCGGCTCGGAACCGCGAACTCCTGCTGTGCGCTGCCCGCGCCATCGTCGAGGAATCCGGGGCGGCAGGGCTGACCATGGACGCGGTGGCGCAGCGCGCGGGTGTCGGCAAGGGCACGGTCTTCCGGCGGTTCGGCAGCCGCGCCGGGCTCATGATGACGCTGCTCAGCAATGCAGAGGCCGACTTCCAGCGCCGTTTCATGTTCGGCCCTCCGCCGCTCGGTCCCGGAGCCGCCGCGTTGGACCGGCTGATCGCGGTGGGCGCGGAGCGCATCGACTGGATCCTGGAATTCGGTGAGCTGGCCCGGGCCGCTGATCAGTCCGTCCACAACCGCTTCGACGTGCCGGCTGCCGTCCTCTGGCACCGCCATCTGGCGATGTTGCTGGGCGAAGCCGGGGTCACGGCGGACCAGTCCCTCATGGCGTCGGCCCTGAGCGCGACACTGGAGCCGGAGCGGCTGTTGCACGCCGTCGGAGTGCGGGGGATAGCCTCGGAGCGGCTCGCGCAGAGCTGGCGTGAACTTGTCACACGGATAGTGCGCGGGGCGTAAATTGTCCCGGCAAGCACGCGGTAGCGCGCGAAGCGCAGATTAGCCCGGGAGACGGGGTGTCGCCAGGACCGAAGTTGTGAATAATTTAATCATCCGGGCGTGCAGCCAGGCCCCTCCAGCCCGGCACCCGCCGCCCGGAACCGCGCAGACAACGGCAATTCAGAACTAGTCGACTCATGCTCCGATATCTCGCAAAACGTGCCGTCACGTACGTATTCATGATCTTCCTGACCACAAGTGCCGGGTATCTCCTGGCTGTGAGCACGCTGCAGCCAGCGCTGCTGGAGCAGGAGCGAATTCCGCGGCCCACCCCCGAACAGGTCGTCAATTCCTTCCGGCTCAAGGGCCTCGATCCAACCCTCAGCCCGTGGCAGCGGTACGTCGACTGGCTCACGGGGGTCCTCACCCGGTGGGACTGGGGACGGAGCCCCAACGGGGCCTTCATCAACGCAGAGTTCGGCGACCGCGTGCTGATATCGACGCGTTTATTCCTGGCGGCGATCATCCTGACCCTGGTCATCGGGATCGCCCTCGGCGTGTACACCGCCGCGCGGCAATACAAGGCCTCGGACCGGGTGATCACCTCATACAGCTACCTGATGTACATCGTGCCCGCGCCCATCGCCTACTTCCTGGTTCAGCTCGGAGCCATCAGCATCAACGAGACCGTGGGCGGCCGCATCTTCTTCGTCACCGGCATCTCCACCCCGGGCCTGGACGGTGGCGGCTGGGCCCAGTTCGTCGACATGCTGGCCCACTATGCGGTGCCGACCTTCGCCATTACGATCGTGGGCTGGGGCGCCTACCAGATCGCTCAACGCCAGTACCTCCTGGACAACGTCAACGCGGACTTCGTCCGGACGGCGCGGGCCAAGGGCCTGACCCGCAACCAGGCGATTGCGCGCCACGCCTTGCGCGTGTCCTTCATCCCCGTGGCGCAGAGCATTGCGTTCACGATCCCGGCCATCTTTGCCGGCGGCTTCTTCGCGGAGAAGATCTTCGCCTGGCATGGCGTCGGCTCCTGGTCCATCGACTCGATCGCCCTGCAGGACGTCAATGCGGCGACGGCAACCCTCGCCTACGGCTCCGTGATATTCGCGATCGGGGCCATCCTTGCGGACTTCGCCACCACGCTTGTCGACCCCAGGGTGAGGGTGCGGTAGCCATGACGAACCTGAACGCCATCGACCCGGCCGCCGTCGTCGACGAAGCCAAAATAGAGAACGACGGCGTCGTCATCGCCAAGTCGAGGATCATCCTGCGGCGCTTCCTGCGCAACAAGACGGCCGTCGCAGGCCTCGTCATCTTCCTGGCCCTGACCACCGTGTCCTTTGTCGGCGGCGCATTCAGCAGCTGGGACAAGGAAACCATCGACCCGTTCAACATCGGCATGGGACCGTCCGCGGACCACCTGCTGGGCACCTCCCAGGCCGGGATCGACCTCTACGCCCTGACCGTGGAGGGCACCAGGGTCTCGATCCTCATCGGCCTCGTCGTGGGCCTGGTGTCGGTCCTGATCGCCGCGATCTACGGCTGCACCATGGCCTATTTCGGCGGCAAAGTGGACAAGGTCATGCTGTTCGTCCTCGAGGCCCTGATCATGATGCCGGCGCTGCTGGTCGTGGCTGTGGCAACAAGCGGGGGCGGTAACGGACTGAAGAACACCCTCCCCAGCTGGCTGCTACTGATCATCGTCCTGCTGGTCTTCAGCTGGATGGGCACTGCCCGCCTCATCCGCTCCCTCTCGATGTCCCTCATGCAGCGCGACTTCGTCAAGGCCGCCCAATACATGGGGATCCCGGCGCGCCGGATCGTGTGGCGACACCTCGTCCCCAACATCGGTTCGCTGCTGGTCCTGGACATCACCCGCGGGGTCACCGGCGCGATCCTCGCAGAGGTTGCGTTCTCCTTCATCGGCATCGGCATCAAGGTCCCGGATGTCAGCCTCGGTGTCCTGATCGGCCAGGCCACCTCCCAGGTCTCGACGTTCCCCTGGATGTTCTGGGTCCCGCTGGTCGTCATGTTCCTCTTGACCGGCTCGCTGGCCATGATGAACGACGGCCTGCGTGATGCATTCGATCCCAGCTCCAGCTCCATTGGCAGCGCCAGGACGAAAAGCGCTAACAAGAAGAACAAATGAGCAGCGACATCACCGCCAGCACCGGCGCGGCCGCCAGGGCAGCCGTGGAGCGCCTGCACGTGCGCGGACTTCACGCACCTACCGACGCCGTGCTTTCCGTCCGGGACTTGAACGTCCGATTCAACACGGAGAACGGCGTGCTGCACGCCGTCCGTGGCGTCGACTTCGACCTGATGCCGGGCAAGACTCTGGGCATTGTGGGTGAATCCGGCTCCGGCAAGTCCGTCACGTCCATGGCCATCATGGGCCTGCTGCCCTCCACGGCGGAGGTCAACGGCTCCGTCCGGCTGCTGGGCAACGAACTGCTGGGCCTCAGCGATAAGGCCATGTGCCGGTACCGCGGCAGCGACATCGCCATGGTGTTCCAGGATCCGCTGTCCTCGCTGACTCCCGTCTTCACGGTGGGAAACCAGATCATCGAGGCCCTGACGATCCACAACCCCGCCATGAGCAAACAGGCCAAGGAGGCGCGCGCCGTCGAGCTTCTGGGCATGGTGGGCATCCCCAGCCCGAGGGACCGGCTCAAGGCTTTCCCGCACGAGTTCTCCGGCGGCATGCGCCAGCGCGTCATGATCGCCATCGCGATCGCCAACAATCCCCGGGTGCTCATCGCTGATGAGCCGACGACGGCGCTGGACGTCACCATCCAGGCGCAGGTGCTTGAGGTGCTGCATACGGCGCAGGAGGAAACCGGCGCCGCCGTCGTCATGATCACGCACGACCTCGGCGTGGTCGCCGGGATGGCGGACGACATCATGGTGATGTACGCCGGCAAACCGGTGGAGACCGGCACGGTGGACGAGATCTACTACAACCCCCGCATGCCGTACACCATGGGGCTGCTCGGGGCGGTGCCGCGCGTGGACACGGCGGAGAAGACGTCCCTGGTGCCCATCGAGGGCGTCCCCCCGAACCTGGTCCACGCCCCTACCGGCTGCGCCTTCGCACCGCGGTGCCCGCTGGCCGGCGACGCCTGCCTGGCGGGCGAGCCGCCGCTTTGGCCGGTGCCCGGCATCGGGGAGCCGGCCCCCGGCAAGCACCGCTCCCCGGTGCCCGGCGTAGGGCGGCCCGGCGGCCACAAGGCTGCCTGTATCAAGACGGACTCGCTGGCAGGGGTGGATGTCCACGACATCTATGTCGCCCCCGCCGTCCCGGTCTCCCGCTTCGACGCCATCCCACGGGTAGAGCGGAAAGCTGTGCTGGAGCTCAGGGATGTCAGGAAGTACTTTCCGCTGATGAAAGGCTCGCTGATCAAACGCCGGATCGGCACCGTCAAGGCCGTTGACGGGCTGAGCTTCGACATCCGCGAGGGTGAGTGCTTCTCGATCGTGGGCGAGTCGGGGTGCGGGAAGACCACCACGCTGCTGGAAATCATGGAGTTCAACAAGGACCAGGACGGCGAGGTGGTTATCGGCGGGCTGAGCAACAAGGCGGCCGCCGACGGCAAGACCAAGGCGGCCATGCGGAAGGAACTCCAGATGGTGTTCCAGGACCCCGCCGGCGCACTGGACCCGCGCTTTACCGTCTATGAGGTCCTCGCCGAGCCGCTGGAAAACGCCGGAATGGCGAAGCCGGCCGTCCGGAAGCGGATCATGGAGCTCATGGAGCTCGTGGGCCTCCAGCCGGACCACGTCAACCGCTTCCCCAACCAGTTCTCCGGCGGACAGCGCCAGCGCATCGGAATCGCCCGCGCCCTGGCGGTGAACCCCAGGCTGGTGGGCCTTGACGAGCCCGTGTCAGCCCTGGACGTCTCGGTCCGGGCCGGCGTCATCAACCTGCTGGACCAGCTCCGCGCCGAACTCGGACTGAGTTACCTCATGGTGGCCCACGACCTGTCTGTGGTACGCCACATCTCCAACCGCGTGGCCGTGATGTATCTCGGCAAAATCGTGGAGATCGGGGATGTGGACAGCGTCTTCGATAACCCCCGCCACCCGTATACCCGGGCGCTGCTGTCCGCCATTCCCGTCCCGGACCCGCAGCTGGAACGCACCCGCGAACGCATCATCCTCAAGGGGGACCTGCCGTCGCCGCTGGATGCGCCCGCGGGCTGCAACTTCGCCTCCCGCTGCCCGGTCTTCGCGGCGCTGCCTCCCGCCAAGCAGGAGAAGTGCCTGACGCTCGAACCGCCGTTGGAAGGGGAGGCGGTGTCCGCGGTCGCCGGGATACCCGCCAGGCACCCGGACCAGCGATTCGCCTGCTTCTACCCCGACGGCGAACTCGACGCCGAGCTTCTGGTCGTCCACGAAGCCCACCGACTTTCCTGATCCGCACCAGCACTGTACCCCGCACCAAATGAAGGGAACGCCATGAAGAACCTGACCAGGATCGGCGGCGTCACCGCCGTGGTGGCGGCGCTTGCGCTGACCGCTTGTGGCGGCGGCGCGGCCACCGGCCCCGCGGCCGGCAGGGGCCAGGAATCGGGCGGCGATCTTGCCAAGCTCGTCAGCGTCAACGCCAAAGACGCCAAAGACCTGCAGCCCGGTGGCACCCTGACCCTGCCGCTGGGCGGCATCGGGCCGGATTTCAACGGATTCTCCAACACCGGCAACAGTGCGGACAACACGGCGCTGCACCGCCCGATCGACGAGGCCGGCACCTGGGGCTGCTGGAACTTCGACTTCGACGGCACGGCCACGCCGAACAAGGACTTCTGCGAGGACGTCAAGAGCGACGTCAAGGATGGCAAGCAGACCATCACCATCAAGGTCAACGACAAGGCCACTTTCAACGACGGCACGCCGATCGACGTCAAGACCTTCGAGAACACCTGGAAAATGCTCAAGGGTGACAACAAGGACATCGACATCGTCACCTCGGGTGCCTACGAGTTCGTCGATTCCGTCAAGGCCGGCGCGAGCGACAAGGAAGTCATCGTCACCACCACCCAGCCTGTCTACCCGCTGGATTCGCTCTTCACCGGCTTCATCCACCCCAAGGTCAACACGCCGGAACTCTTCAACACGGGCTTCACCGGTGACATGCACCCGGAGTGGATGGCGGGCCCGTTCAAGGTGGACCAGTACGACAGCGCAGCTAAGACGGTCACGATGGCCCCGAACGAGAAGTGGTGGGGCGCCAAGCCGGTCCTGAGCAAGGTCGTCTTCCGCCAGCTGGAGACCAGCGCCGCGGTCGCCGCCTTCAAGAACGGTGAAATCGACGCCGTCTCGGCCAACACGATCTCCCTCTACAAGCAGCTCGACGGCACCAAGAACGCCGAAGTCCGCCGTGGCCAGCGCCTGTTCGCCGGCGGCCTGAACCTCAACGCCCGGAAGGCGCCGATGACCGACGTCGCCGTCCGCAAGGCGATCTTCACCGCCGTCGACCGCGAAGCGCTGCGCAAGGTCCGTTTCAACGGTCTGAACTGGGAAGAGCCCAGCTCCGGATCGATGATGCTGCTGCCGTTCTCCAAGTACTACCAGGACAACTACCCCGTCAAGGAAACCGGCCCGGACGCCGCCAAAAAAGTCCTGACCGACGCGGGCTACAAGCCCAACGCTGCCGGCATCATGGAGAAGGACGGCGTTCCCGCCGCCTTCAAGATCAGCAACTTCGGCGACGATCCCACCACCCTGGCCTTCACGCAGACCCTGCAGAAGCAGCTGCAGGCCGGCGGCATGGACGTCGGAATCGACCAGCGCGGTTCCGCCGACTTCGGCAAGGTCATGGGCAGCCGTGACTTCTACCTGAGCGTCTCCGGCTACACCGTGGGCCCCGACGCGACGGATTCCGTCAAGCAGTTCTACGATTCCAGGACGAACGAGAACCAGCTGGGCGACGCCGAGCTGGATGCCGCCATCAAGAAGCTCTCCACGATTGCGGACAACACCGAGCGCAACAAGGCCGCGATGGACGTTGAAAAGAAGCACATGGCCAGGTACTTCTCCATGGGCGTCGTGATGAACGGTCCGCAGATCTCCTTCGTGCGCACGGGACTGGCCAACTACGGCCCGTCCCTGTTCAAGAGCCTCTCCCAGGTTCCGGACTGGACCACCATCGGCTGGGAAAAGAAGTAGCCCAACACTCCTTCCGACGCTCCCTCACCTGTAGCAGCTTTTTGGGCGACGCTCCCTCACCTTTCGAGGAAGCGTCGCCCGAATTGTTGCGAAATCTGAGGGAGCGTCGGCTGGGTGCGCGGGGGTAGCCTAGGAGCCATGACCACAGATTCCGCCGGGCCCATCCGCACCGCCGTGGCCGGATTCGGCCTCTCCGGCAGCGTCTTCCATGCGCCGCTGATCGCCGCGAACCCCGCATTCTCACTCGAGGTGATCGCCACGTCCGACGCCGCCAGGAAGTCGGCGGCGGCCACCCGCTACCCGGGCACCAGGATCGTGGACACGCCGGGGGACATCGTGGAGCTTGCCGGTGACCTCGACGTCGTGGTGCTCGGGACCCCGCCGGCCACCCACTACCCGCTCGCGAAGGCCGCGCTGGAAGCCGGGCTCGACGTCGTGGTGGACAAGCCCTTCACCGTTCACAGCGCCGAAGGCCAGGAGCTGATCGCGCTCGCCGCGCGGCTGGGCCGGGTCCTCACGGTGTTCCAGAACCGGCGCTGGGACGGGGACTTCCTCACGGTCAAGGGGCTGCTCGCCGGCGGCGTCCTCGGCACCGTCACCCGGTTCGAATCACGCTTCGAGCGCTGGTCGCCGGAGGTCGCGAAGGCCTGGAAGGCGGCCGCGACGGCGGATGACGGCGGCGGCGTCCTCTTCGACCTCGGCACCCACTTGCTGGACCAGGCCGTGCAGCTCTTCGGCCCGGCGACCGTCAGCTACGCGGAGCTCCGCGCGCGGCGTCCGGGGGAGCGCGTCGACGACGACGTCTTCCTGGCGCTGCGGCACGATTCCGGGACCATCAGCCACCTGTGGATGAACATGCTGTGCGCCCAGCAGGGCCCGCGGTACCGCCTGCTGGGCAGCGCGGGCGGTTACACCAAGCATGGCGTCGATCCGCAGGAACCGTACATCGTGGCCGGCGGCAGCCCGCTGGACGCCGAGTACGGCATCGAGGACCCGGACTGGGCCGGGTTGATCGGCCGGGACGGGCACCTGGACCTGCTGCCCACCGAGCGCGGTGCCTACCCTGAGTTTTACCGGATCCTCGCGGCCAAGATCGCCGACGGCGGGGCGGCGTCGACGCTGCCGGTCCCGGTGGATCCGGCGGGGCCCGTGGAGGTGCTGCGGCTGATCGAGCAGGCCCGGTCCCTGACCTGACGGGGGCCACGGGCTTAAACAGCAATCGACTGCTCCGTAACTGCCGTTTTGGGGGACCAAAAGGGCGGCTACGGAGCAGCCGATGCTCACGGCGAGGAAGTTGCTACGCGGAGACCAGCTGGTGCCAGTCAGCCACGAGAGGCAGGTTGTGCGCCTCGGACACGGAACGGTGGGCGACCTTGCCGGCGGCGATGTTCAGGCCGGCGGCAAGAGCGGCGTCGCGCTCGAAGGCAGCCTTGACGCCCAGGTTCGCCAGCGACACGGCGTAGCGCAGCGTGACGTTGGTCAGCGCATAGGTGGAGGTGTTCGGCACCGCGCCGGGCATGTTGGCGACGCAGTAGAAGATCGTGTTGTGGACCTTGTACGTCGGCTCCTGGTGCGTGGTGGGGTGGGTGTCCTCGAAGCAGCCGCCCTGGTCCACGGCGATGTCCACGAGCACGGAGCCGGGCTTCATCCGGGACACGAGCTCGTTGGTGACGAGCTTGGGCGCCTTGGCGCCGGGGATCAGGACCGAACCGATCACAAGGTCCGCGTCGACCACGGACTTCTCGATCTCGTAGGCGTTGGAGGCCACGGTCTTCAGGCGGCCCTGGTACTGGGCATCGAGTTCGCGGAGGCGGTTGATGTTGATATCCAGGATGGTGACGTCGGCGCCGAGGCCCAGGGCCATCGCGGCCGCGTTGGTGCCGGCAACGCCGGCGCCCAGGACAACGACCTTCGCCGGACGCACGCCCGGGACGCCGCCGAGCAGCACGCCCTTGCCGCCGGCCGGGGCCATCAGCGAGGTGGCGCCGACCTGCACGGAGAGACGGCCGGCAACCTCGGACATCGGGGCCAGCAGCGGCAGCGTGCGGCCCTCCTGGACAGTCTCGTAGGCGATGGCGGTGACGCCGGTGTTGATCAGCTCCTGCGTCAGTTCCGGCTCGGCGGCCAGGTGCAGGTAGGTGAAGAGGATCAGGCCCTTGCGGAACCGGTGGTATTCGGCCTTGACCGGCTCCTTGACCTTCATGACCATGTCCGCACGCGACCACACGTCGTCGGCTTCGGCAACGATTTCGGCGCCGGCGATGGCGTATTCCTCGTCCGTGATGCCCGAGCCCAGGCCTGCGCCGCGCTCTACGAGGACTTCGTGGCCGTGCGTGCGGAATTCGTGGACGCCGGCGGCCGTGATGGCGACGCGGAATTCGTTGTTCTTGATCTCTTTGGGGACACCGATGATCATTTTTTGGGCTCCATTTGTGGCGGCGTTATCGGCCTGGGTGTGCGGGGAGTTCGTTCTTCCAGAATAGGTCCGGCTGTGAGGCAGGCGACAGGCTCCGGCCCCGGGTGTGCGCCGGCACCCGGGTCTTTCCGGGGTTTTTGAAATCGTCAGGTAGACATATGTCGCGAGGGCAAGCGTCAGGTGTCGGCTGGTGTTGGTTCGCTCCCGGACGCTGCCGGGCAGTAGTCTGGCAGCATGCAGCAGCAGGATGTGGAGCAGCTCGTGGAGCGGGTGGCACTGAGGCTGGGCCGCGGGCTCTCGCTCGAGGATCTTGACGGGCTGCTCCTGGCGTACAGCTCCAATCAATCCCACGCCGACCGGGTCCGGGTGAACTTCCTGCTCAGCAAGCGGGTGCCAGCCGATGTCATTGCCTGGCAGCTCTCCCACGGGATCGCGACGGCGGTGCGCCCGGTCGTCGTTCCCGCCAACGAGGACCTCGGGATGCTGGGGCGGGTCTGCGTGCCGCTGCTGGTGCGCGGCTTCCGGGTCGGGTACCTGTGGGTCCAGCTGGACGCGGAAGAGCCCGGCGGGGCGACGGTTCTCGCCGAACTGCCGGAGGTGGCGCGCGAGCTGGAACAGTTGTCCGCCCTGCTGCTGGATTCGAACACGGCGGAATCGGAGTTCCGTCGTCGCCGCGAACAGGTGTTCCTCGCCGCCTGCGCCGGGGAAGCGAACGCGGTGGCCGCGGTGGCGGGCTGGAAGGAAGTGCAGGGCCGCGGGCCCTGGCAGCTTGTGACCGTCCTGGATGCCGACGGCTGGGCAGAAGGCTCGGACCCCATCGCCGCCACGCTGATCCACCGCTCTGCGGCGCTGCAGGCCACGATCGGGGTGGACGCGGCCCTCTTCAGCGCCGGCACTGAAACCCACGCCGTGGTGCTGTTCAAGGAATCCACCGGGCGTGCGGACCACGCCCAGGTGCTGGTCCACTACCAGCTGGAACTGGCCAAACGCGCCGGACGGACAGTCCGGCGAATCATCCTCGGTACGAGCGAAGGTTTCTCCAAGCCCAGGGAGATGGCCGAGGCCTACCGGCAGTCCCGGCAGGCGGCCCAGGCGGCGGCGGTGGATCCCCAGCTCGGGGAACTCGTTGACTGCCGCGCCACCGGCGTATACCAGCTCCTGGCCTCAGCTGGCGGGGGTGCCGGGGCGTGGGCGGACTCGGGATCCGTGTATTTCCGCCTCCTGGAAGACCATGACCGCAACGACGAGCTGCTGCCGGTGCTGGAACTGTTCTACGACAACGACAGTTCGGTCCAGGAGGTCGCGACCAAGCTGCACCTGCACCGGAGCAGTATTTACAACCGGCTGGGCAGGATCCGCCAGGTGCTCGGCGTCGATCCGCTCAAAGGAATGGTGCGGCTGGAACTCCATGCCGCGCTCAAGGCCCGGCGCTGGGCCGCCCGGCCCAGGATCTAGTACCGGCGGGTCCGGGCCCTACTTTCCGCGGCCTTCGCGCTTGGCGGTGTCGGGATCGAAGGCGAGGCGCGTGTCCTCGCCGCGGACGAGGGACTCGCCGTCGGGCCGGCGTGCGCCGCTCCGGCGTCGGCGGGCGGTCCGGCTGTCCATCCACATGGAGACCGCCACGAACGCGACGCAGCTGGACATGAAGGCTGCCGTGTTGTTCAGCCCCATGGCCGTTCCGAGAATGCCAGTGAGCACCATGGCGGCGATGCCTGCCACAATGTGCCACCCTCTGAACTTACCCACAATTCAAGCGTAACCCCCGGCTGATCCGCGTCTCCGCGCGGGACCGGGATCGTTGCTTGATCCTTATCACTGCGTCATGAAGCACCCGTGCCGCCGTCATCCTGGTGCGCCGTGGAGCCCTCTGCCGTTGTGGCCTTCTTCTGCGTTTCGAGCCATGCCATGATGTCCGCGAGCCGGATCCGCCGGTGCGTGCCCCGGTATTCCACCGGGATCTCGCCCCGGTCGGTCAAGTTCCGCAGGTAGGTGTGCGAGATTCCGGCCAGCTCCGCTGCCCGGGAGGTGGTCAGCATCTCCTCGACGCTGCTGACCGTCACCGCCTCGCCCCGGCCGAACCGGCCCAGCAGGTCCACGACGGCGTCCCTCGCCGCGGGCGGCAGCCGGTGCACCGTGCCGTCGACGAACACGGTGATGTCGTTGCTGCCGCTGAGGGCGTAGAGGAGTTTCTGCGCGTCCTCGGCGGACAAACCGGCCGTCACCCGGGGAGCTATCAATGCCATGGGTGCATCCTAGCTGAGCGGCGCCCCGGCCCTGGGGAAACGCCCCGCGGGTCGGTCCGCGCGTTAGAGGCCGAGCTCCTCAAGAATGGGGAGCTTCTCCCGGACCCAGGCCCGCGCCTCGGTGGCGCTTGGCGCGGAAAGTGCCAGCTTGGCCAGTTCCTGCGTCTCGGCCAGCGTCACGGTCTTCAGCACGGCGGCCACGGCCGCGATGGAACGGGCCGTCATGGACAAGGTGGTGACGCCCAGTCCGGTCAGGACGACGGCGAGGGCCGGGTCCGCCGCGGCCTCCCCGCACACGCCCACCGGCTTGTTGTGGCCTTCAGCAAGCGAGCCTTCAACCGTCAGGCCAACGAGCCGCAGGACGGCCGGCTGCCAGGGCGTGTTCAGGGCAGCGAGCGGGCCGAGCTGGCGGTCGGCGGCCATGGCGTACTGGGTGAGGTCGTTGGTGCCCAGGCTTGCGAAGTCAACTTCCCGGAGGATGGCCTCGGCGGTGAGTGCCGCGGACGGCACCTCCACCATGACGCCGGGGGTCTTGATCCCGGCCTCGGCGCAGAGCGATGCAAAGCGGGCGGCTTCCTCCGCCGTCGAGATCATCGGCGCCATGACCCACACGTCGGCCTCGGAGGCCTGTTCGGCCAGGGCGATTGCCTGCAGCTGGCGTTCCAGCACGCCCGGGGTGGTCCAGTCCGTCCGGTAGCCGCGGACACCCAAGGCAGGATTGGGTTCAGTTGCATCGGTCAGGAAGGGCAGCGGCTTGTCCGCCCCGGCGTCGAGGGTCCGTAGCACCACTTTCTTGCCCGGGAAGGCATCGAAGACGCCCTGGTAGGCCGCGGCCTGTTCCTCCACGGTGGGTTCGGTGTCCCTTTCCAGGAAGCAGAATTCGGTGCGGAACAGTCCGACGCCCTGGGCATTCAGGCCCGCGGCCGCCGCGGCGTCCTTGGCTCCGCCGACGTTTGCCAGGAGCGGAACGAGGTGGCCGTCCGCTGTCGTGCCCGTGCCGTCAAACGCGGACAGCAGCGACGCGGTGGCGGCCCAGTGGGCTGCGGCGGCGCGCTGGGATTCGTCGGGGTCCGCGGAAATGGTGCCGGCGGCGCCGTCGACGTAGACTTCGGTGCCGTCCGCGAGTTCGTCCACGCCGGCCGCGGCCACCACGGCGGGCAGCCCGAGCGAGCGGGCGATGATGGCGGTGTGGGACTGCGGGCCGCCGCCGGCCGTGACCAAGGCGAGGATCTTCTCCGGATCCAGGGTGGCGGTGTCCGCCGGGGCAAGGTCTTCGGCGATGAGGACGAACGGGGTGGCGGAGGCGGGGATGCCCGGCGCGGGAACGCCGCGCAGCTCGGCCACGATCCGGGCCCGCACGTCAAGGACGTCGGTGGCGCGTTCGGCCATGTAGCCGCCGAGGTTGTGCAGCATTTCCGAGACGGAGGCGCCGGCTTCCCAGATGGCCCGCTGGGCGGACGTGCCGCGGCCGATCAGCTTCGTGGCGGACTTCAGCAGCATCGTGTCGGTGGCCATGAGGGCCGTCGCTTCCAGGACCGCCTTGCCGTCGCCGCTGACGGTCTCGGACCGGGCCTTGAGCTCGTCGTGGACCTCCTTCGCGGCCGCCTTCAGCGCCGCGGTGGCCTCGTCCGCCGTGACGCCGGCCGGGAGTTGCTCGCCGGACGGCGGTTCGCTGATCGGTTTGGGCATCTGGCGGATGGTGCCGATGATGCGGCCGGGGCTGACGCCTACTCCTGGGAAGTTCTGCACTGAAGGTCCTCATTCTCTGCCGTGGCCGGAAGCCGGTTCGGGTGCCGCCGCTGATCCGGCTGATCATTTGTGCCCGCGGCTGACGGCTACGTCAGTCGGCGGATCGCGGTACCTGAAAAAATTGTATGTGATGCACTTCATATAGCGTTGCTATAGGTGCTAGGGTAGCGGTTATGAGTTTCGATGGCCAGCTTCCGCCAAAAATGCGACTGCTCCGTGCAGCTGCCGAGCTGCTGGCCAACTCAGGCGGAGCCGCGGTCTCCACCCGCCAGATCACCAAGCTGGCGGGAGTGACAGCCCCCACCCTGTATCACCACTTCGGTGACAAAGAGGGGTTGTTCGACGCCGTCGTCGCGGCCGGTTTTGAGGAATACGTGGCGGACGAACGCGACTTCGCGCCGTCAGGACAGCCGCTGGAAGATATCCGGCGGATGTGGGACAAGCACGTGCGGTTCGGCCTCAAGCAGCCGGAACTGTACTTGGTCATGTTCGGCAATATCCGCCCCGAGAGCCGCCCCGCCATCGTCGCCGATGCCGAGGCCCTCATGGAGGAGCTGCTGAACAAGGCGGCGGTCGCGGGCCAACTCAACGTCCCTCCCAGGGAAGCGGCCAGGTCCATCCTGGCGGCCAACGTGGGCGTGACACTCATGCTGATCACGGAGAAGGCGCCCGAGCGAAACCTCGAGCTCTCCGCCATGACCCGCGATGCCATGATCTTTGCGGTTTCCACGGAGCAGGCCCGGAACAACGGCCCTGAGGACACCGGGAAATCCTCAGTGGTCGTGGCCGCGATCGCCTTGAATGCAGCGCTCCAGGCGTCGCACTCGGACCAACTCTCCAGCTCGGAACTCAAGCTGTTCCTTGAATGGCTCCACCGAATCTCCACCAGCGCAACCAGCTAGCTTTCGCGAAATTATCGGACCATCCTGCGGTGCAGCAGGAATGACGGTTAGGAAATCACATGGCAACAGAGACAGTTGCGAAACCCCGTACCAGCATGCGGGTGGGCGTCCAGAAATTCGGGACGTTCCTCTCCGGCATGATCATGCCCAATATCGGCGCATTCATCGCGTGGGGCATCATTACGGCTTTCTTCATTCCGGCAGGCTTCACGCCCAATGCGGACCTGGCCAAGCTCGTTGGACCGATGATCACCTTCCTGTTGCCGCTCCTGATCGGCTACACCGGCGGCCGGATGGTCTATGGGGTGCGCGGCGGCGTGGTGGGTGCCGCGGCCACCATGGGCGTGATCGTCGGTACGGACATCCCAATGTTCATCGGCGCCATGATCATGGGCCCGCTGACCGCGTGGATCATGATGAAGCTGGAAAGTCTCTGGGAAAACAAGGTCAAGCCCGGCTTCGAGATGCTGATCGATAACTTCACTGCGGGCATCGTCGCCGCGGCCATGGCCATCTTCGGCATGCTGGTGATCGGCCCGGTCGTGAAGACCTTCAGCAACGGTGCCAGCTCCGTCGTCGAATTCCTGGTCAACAACGGCCTCCTGCCCTTCACCAGCATCTTCATCGAACCCGCGAAGGTCCTGTTCCTTAACAACGCCGTGAACCATGGCATCCTGACGCCGCTGGGAACCGAGCAGGCGCTGTCCCAGGGCAAGTCCATCCTGTTCCTGCTCGAGGCCAACCCCGGCCCGGGCGTCGGGATCCTGCTTGCCTACATGCTCTTCGGCAAGGGCCTGGCCAAGGCGTCCGCGCCGGGCGCCGCACTGATCCAGTTTGTCGGCGGCATCCACGAGATCTACTTCCCGTTCGTGCTCATGAAGCCCATCATCATCCTCGCCGCAATCGGCGGCGGCATGACCGGCATCTTCACCCTGGTGGTGACAGGTGCGGGCCTGCGCTCGCCGGCCGCTCCGGGCAGCATCATCGCCGTCTTTGCCGCGACGGCGAAAGACAGCTACTTCGGCGTGGCACTCTCCGTCCTCCTGGCCGCCACGGTGTCCTTCCTGATCGCCTCGGTGATCCTCAAGTCCAGCAAGGCCACGGAGGAAGACGACCTCGGCGCGGCAACCTCCCGGATGGAAACCATGAAGGGCAAGAAGAGCTCCGTCTCGTCGGCCCTCGCCGGAGCCGGTGCAGGTGCCGGCGGAGTTGCCGTTCTCGCCGGTCCGGTCCGGAACATCGTCTTTGCGTGCGACGCCGGCATGGGTTCGAGTGCCATGGGCGCGTCCGTGCTGCGGAACAAGATCAAGGCCGCCGGCTTCCCGGGCGTCAAGGTCACCAATTCCGCCATCGCCAACCTCAGCGACACGTACGACGTCGTCATCACCCACCAGGACCTGACCGAGCGGGCCCGGCCCGCGACGGCCAGCGCCGTGCACGTCTCGGTGGACAACTTCATGAACAGCCCGCGCTACGACGAAATCGTTGAGCTCGTCAAAACCAGCAACACCGAGACCGTGCCGGAGGCGGGTGCCGCCGTCGGTGGCGCGGATGCCGCGCCGGCCGCCGTCGAGACATTCGAGGCGGAATCCGAAACCGGCCCCGCCGGCATCCTGATGGCCGAAAGCGTCGTCCTGAGCGGCACGGCAACCACCCGCGACGCCGCGATCGACGAGGCCGGCCGGCTCCTCCTGGACCGGGGCGCCGTCGACACCGGCTACCTGGACGCCATGCACGAACGCGAGGAATCCGTGTCCACGTACATGGGCAGCTTCCTCGCCATCCCGCACGGCACCAACGCGGCCAAGGACCACATCATGAAGTCCGCGGTCTCCGTGGTCCGCTACCCGGACGGCATCGACTGGAACGGCAAGGAGGTCAAGTTCGTCGTCGGAGTCGCCGGCATCAACAACGAGCACCTGCACATCCTGTCCTCGATCGCCAAGGTCTTCACGAACAAGGCGCAGGTCGCGCAGCTTGAGGCGGCCACCACGGTCGAAGAAGTGCTGGACCTGTTCGGAAAGGTCAACTCCTAGTGAAAGCTGTCCATTTCGGAGCCGGAAATATCGGCCGCGGATTCGTGGGTCTGCTGCTGCACGATGCGGGGTACGAGGTGGTGTTCGCGGACGTCGCGGAGGCCCTGATCACCCAGCTCGCGGCAGCCGACAGCTACCAGGTCCACGAGGTGGGGGAGAACCCCACCGTCCGCACCGTGGACAACTTCCGCGCCTTGAACTCCAGCACGCAGGAGGCGGACGTCATCGCTGAAGTCGCGACGGCGGACATCGTCACCACCGCGGTGGGACCGCACATCCTCAAGTTCGTGGCGCCGGTGATTGCCAGGGGGATCGCCGCGCGGGCTCCCGGACTGCCGCCGCTGCAGGTGATGGCATGCGAAAACGCCATCAACGCGACGGACGTCCTGAAATCGGAAGTGGCGGACCAGTGGGATCCTGCCGCGGGCCCGCTCGATGCTGCCGCCGTGTTCGCGAACACGGCGGTGGACCGGATCGTGCCCAACCAGGAGGCCGGACAGGGCCTGGACGTCACCGTGGAGACGTTCTACGAATGGGTCATCGACCGGACCCCGTTCGCCGGCACGGAACCGGTAATTCCGAGCGCGACGTTCGTGGACAACCTGGAGCCATACATCGAGCGGAAGCTGTTCACGGTGAACACCGGGCATGCCTCGGCTGCCTACTTCGGCTTCGAGGCCGGCCTGGAGAAGATCTCCGATGCCATGGCCGATCAGGATGTTGCGGCCGATGTGCGCGCTGTCCTGGACGAGACCAAGGAGCTGCTGGTGGCCAAGCACGGCTTCAACCGTGACGAGCAGGAGGCCTACGTCCAGAAGATCCTGGGCCGTTTCACCAACCCTTACCTGCCGGACACCGTGAACCGGGTGGGCCGGGCGCCATTGCGGAAGCTCAGCCGGCACGAACGTTTCATCGGGCCGGCCGCCGAGCTGGCCGAACGCGGGATCGTCCCGGAGGCCCTTCTCGGTGCAATCGCCGCGGCCCTGCGCTTCACCGATCCGGCCGACGCCGAAGCCGTGGAGCTCGCCAGGATCCTGGCCGCCTCCACCCCGGAGGAAGCAACGGAAAAGATCACGGGACTGACTTCAGGGCACCCGCTGTTCCAGGCTGTCTGCGCACTGGTGGAAGAGGCCAAGGCGGTCGTCTAGCCCCCAACCCCAACGACCCTCCCTCAGCTGACGCTCCCACACAGACCCTCCCTCACTTCTAGTGAGGGAGGGTCTGTGTCTTTGGGGCGAAAAGTGAGGGAGGGTCTGTGTGTTTGGGGCGAAAAGTGAGGGAGGGTTTGGCTCTTGACCATTAGGCTGCCTAACTGTTAGGCTACCTAACTATGAACGCCATCGAGCCGGACGCCGGCCTTGTCACTCTCGCCCAGGACTTCCGCGAGGCGCTCCGCCACAGCATCTATCTGGTGCGCCGCCTCGACGCCGACGGCGAACTCAGTGCCGCCCAGCTCAGCACGCTGAAGATGCTGCTGGACGACGGCGTGCGCGTGGGGGAAATCGCCCGGAACCTCGGGGTCAAGGTTCCGAGCGCCACCGAACAGATCATCAAACTCGAGCGCGCCGGCCTCGCGAGGCGGGAACAGGACCCGGATGATTCACGAGCCGTCCGGGTGACCGTCACCAAGGAAGGCCGTGCCGCCGTCGACTCCGCCAATGCGCGCCGCAACGCCGTCATGGCCGGTATTCTCGCCTCGCTCTCCGGGAGCGACCGGGCCGCGCTGGCGGCCGCGCTGCCTGTGATCGGGAAGATCAACGCGACGCTTCAGGCCTGACAGACCCGGCCGTACACCGCAAACCCCGTCACCCCGCAGCGCTCAACCGCAGCGTTCAGCCTCAGCGCTCAACCACACACCGAACAACCAACACTTAGGAGTGCCCTCCATGAACGGCCAGCCCGCCGACACACTGCCGGCAGCAGAACAAACCCTCGAAGCCGAAAAAGCCTCCTTGCTCAAGCAGCCCAAGGCGGTCTGGGCGACAGCCCTCGCGGCGGTGTTCGCGTTCATGGGGATCGGGCTGGTGGATCCGATCCTGCCCGCGATCGCCAAGAACCTGGCCGCGACGCCCAGTGAAGTGTCGCTGCTTTTCACCAGCTATTTCCTGGTGACCGCCGTCGCCATGCTGATCACCGGCTTCGTCTCGTCCCGGATCGGCGGCAAGAAGACGCTGCTGATCGGCCTCGCGATCATCGTCGTGTTCGCGTCGCTGTCGGGCACCTCCACAAGCGTGGGTGAACTCATCGGTTTCCGGGCCGGCTGGGGCCTGGGCAACGCCCTGTTCGTCGCCACGGCCCTGGCCGTCATCGTCGGCGTCGCGAGTGGCGGAGCCGGCACCGCGATCATCCTGTACGAGGCCGCACTTGGACTGGGCATTTCCCTCGGTCCGCTCCTGGGCGCCCTCCTGGGCGGCTGGCAGTGGCGCGCACCGTTCTTCGGCACCGCCGTGCTGATGGCGTCCGCATTCATCGCCCTCATTGCGCTCCTTCCCAAGACCCCGCTGCCGGAGCGGAAGGTCCGGCTCCGGGACCCGCTGCTCGCCCTGGGTCACAAGGGGCTGCGGACGACGGCGGCCAGCGGCCTGTTCTACAACTACGGGTTCTTCACGATCCTGGCCTTCACGCCGTTCATCCTGGGCATGGATGCCTACGGGATCGGCGGGGTGTTCTTCGGCTGGGGCGTCGCTGTCGCGGTCTTCTCGGTGTTTGTCGCGCCCGTCCTGCAGAACCGGTTCGGCGCTGTCCGGGTCCTCGGCGGCACCCTGGCCCTGCTGATGCTCGACCTCGTGGGACTGGGTCTTGCCGCCGGGCACTCGGTGCCTGCCGTTGTCGCACTCGTGGTGATCTCAGGGGCCCTGCTGGGCGTCAACAACACGATCTACACGGAACTGGCCATGGGTGTCTCCGATTCGCCGCGGCCGGTCGCGTCCGCCGGGTACAACTTCGTGCGCTGGATGGGCGGTGCCCTCGCGCCGTTCGCGGCCGCGCAGCTCGGCGAGCACTTCGGTGCGCAGGTGCCGTTCTTCGCCGCGGCCGCGGCCATGGTGATCGCGATCGCCGTGGTGTTCGGCGGCCGCCGGTACCTGGCTTCGCACGAGCCGCACGTGGTCTGAGGCTTCCAGCCCCTCCTTCCACCCGCCAAGGTGACAGCTAACCCCCATGCTTCCTGAGCATGGGGGTTAGCTGTCGTCTCGAAACAGTGAAGGGCGGGCGGCTCAGGCCTTCGCGGAGCCCTTCGCGGAGCCCTTGGGGACGAACAGGGTCTCGGCCTGTTCGAGGGACATGCCGTTGGTCTCCGGCACCTTGAACATGACGAAGAAGAACGACGCCGCGGCGAACAGCGCATACATGGCGTACGTCAGGGGCAGGGATGCCGCGGCCATGACGGGGAAGCTCAGGGTGATGGCGAAGTTGGCGATCCACTGCGCGGCGGCGGCCAGGCCCAGGGCGCGGGCACGGATCCGGGACGGGAAGATCTCGCCCAGGAGCACCCACACAAGCGGGCCCCACGAGGCGCCGAAGCTGATGACGAAGACGTTGGCGGCGACCAGCGCGGCCGGACCCCATGCGCCTGGCAGCGAGATCGCGTCCCCGGAGCCGGTGGCCGAGCTGAAGGCCAGGGCCATGGTGCCGAGCGAGAGGGCCATGCCGATGGAGCCTGCCAGCATGATGGGGCGGCGGCCGATCCTGTCCACCAGGGCGATGGCCACCAGCGTCACCAGGATGTTGGTGATGGCCGTGGCCACCGAGATCGTGAGCGAGTCCTTCTCCTGGAAACCGACGGCCTTCCACAACGTGGTGGAGTAGTAGAAGATCACGTTGATGCCGACGAACTGCTGCAGCACGGACAGAATGATGCCGACCCAGACGACCGGCTGCAGGCCAAGGGCCTTGCCGCGCATCGATCCCTTCTTCCCTGCCAGCTTGTCCTCGTCGATGGCCTTCTTGATGTCGCGGAGGTGGCGGTCGGTGTCCTCGCCCGGGGCAATTGACTTGAAGACCTTGAGGGCTTCCTCGTCCTTGCCCTTGAAGACCAGGAAGCGCGGGGACTCGGGCAGGGTGAAAGCGATCCAGCCGTAGACGACGGCGGGCACGGCACCCGCCAGGAACATCCAGCGCCAGGCCCCAAGGCCGAACCACAGGTTCTGGTCTGCGCCCCCGGCCGTGTTGGCAAACACGGCGTCCGAGAGCAGTGCGGCGAAGATGCCGGCGGTGATGGCGAGCTGCTGCAGCGAGGCCAGCCGCCCGCGGACGTGACGCGGCGAAATCTCGGAGATGTAGGCCGGGGCGATCACGGATGCCAGGCCGATACCCAGGCCGCCGATCAGCCGCCAGAAGATGAGGTCCCAGATGCCGAACGAGAAGCCCGTGCCGATGGCGCTGACCAGGAACAGCAGGGCGCCCAGCTTCATGGCGGGGATGCGGCCGTAGCGGTCTGCGACCTTGCCTGCCAGGTAGGCGCCGGCCGCGCAGCCGAGCAGGGCGACGGCCACGGCGAAGCCGGTCACGGCCTCGCTCAGCCCAAACTCCTGTTTGATGGCGTCGACCGCGCCGTTGACGACGGAGGAGTCGAAGCCGAAGAGAAAGCCGCCGACGGCCCCCGCCACGGCCAGCCAGATGACCCGCTTGGGGATCTTGGCGACGGACTGGTCTTGGGTGGTGGTCATAGGGCTCCCTCGGCAATTCGCGGTCCGCGGCCTGCGGCGCAACTACCAAGTGTTGCATCGCATACTGATCATTTCCTGCCACAGGGCCTGAAAGTGAGAGAAAAATTACACTCCGGGCGCCCCGCGGCGGCAGCAGGAAGCGAAACGGCAGCCAGTCTAAAAGACTGGCTGCCGTTTCGCGGGGGTCCCCGCAAACTGCCCAGACAACGCCCGAAGCAGCGCCCTAGTGGGCGGCGACGGCTGCTGCGTCGGCCTTCTGCGCTGCCGCCTTCGGGTCCGTGAGTTTCTTGTTCGGCAGGGCGAACGTGATCAGGAACGCGATGCCGGTCAGTACGGCGGCGGTGAGCATGACGGTGTCGATCGCCTGGGCGAAGCCCTCCGTGATGGGCCGGGTCAAGGCGGAGTTGGCCGTGTGCAGCCAGCTCGTGTCGTTGAGGGAGTCGTTGGTGGCGCCGTTCTTGAAGAATCCGTAGAGCTTGGCATTGGCCGGATCAGAGGCGACGGCCGGGTCCTTCAGGACTTTGAGGTAGTCGGCGTTCTGCATGGCGTCCTTCATGCCGCTGGCGATCTTGTCTGCAGCCAGGCTGAACAGCATGGAAATGAACACGGCGGTACCCACGGCGCCGCCCATCGAGCGGAAGAACGCGGCGGAGGATGTCCCCACGCCCATGTCCTTCGCCGGCACGGAAACCTGCATGGCCAGGGTAAGCGGCTGCATGCAGAAGCCCAGCCCCAGGCCGAAGAACACCGCGATCAGGCCGGGGACCCAGAGGGGCGTGTCCACGCCCAGGGAGAGACCCATCACGACGGCGGCCGTGGTCAGGACCCCAGTGCCCAGGATGGGGAAGATCCGGTACGTGCCCGAGGACGAGATGGTGCGGCCGGCCGTGATGGAGCCGGTGAGAATGCCCACGGTGAAGGTAATCATCATCAGGCCGGCCTCGGTGGGGGTGAGGCCCTTGACCAGCTGCAGGTACATGGGGAGCATCGCGATCGCCCCGAACATGCCGATGCCGATGATGAAGTTCAGCAGCGAGGACAGGCCGAAGGTGATGTTCTGGAAGAGCCGGAGCGGGATCAGCGCGTAGTCGCCGGCGCGCTTCTCAGCCAGCAGGAAGGTCACGATGCCCAGCACGCCGAGCCCGTAGCAGAGGAAGGAATTCGCCGAGGTCCAGCCCCAGCTGCGGCCCTGTTCGGCCACGAGCAACAGCGGCACGATCGCCAGCGTGATGGCGGCGGCACCCCAATAGTCGATCTTCTGCTTCGCGTGCTTGGCCGGCAGGTGCAGGTAGAGGAACACGACGGCAAGGGCCGCGAGGCCGATCGGCAGGTTGATGAAGAATACCCAGCGCCAGCCGTCGAAGCCCAGGATGTTGGCGGAACCGGCGAACGCGCCGCCGATCACCGGGCCCAGGACGGAGGAGATGCCGAAGACCGACATGAAGTAGCCCTGGAACTTCGCGCGGTCCTTTAGGGCCACGATGTCGCCGATGATGGTCAGGGCGAGGGCCAGCAGGCCGCCGGCGCCCATGCCCTGGATGCCGCGGGCAATGGCAAGTTCGGTCATTGAGTGGACTGAACCCGCGTAGAGGGAACCGGCCAGGAAGATGAGGATCGCGGCGAGGTACAGCGGGCGCCGCCCGAAGATGTCGCTGAGCTTTCCATAGAGCGGGGTGGTCACCGTGGACGTGATGAGGTAGGCCGTGGTGGCCCAGGCCTGCAGGGAAAGCCCGTCGAGGTCGTTGGCAATGGTGTAGATCGAGGTGGACACGATCGTCTGATCCAGCGAGGACAGGAACATGCCGAGCATGAGGCCCACCATGACGGTGATGGTCTGACGGTGGGTCAGGACCTCTCCTGCCGCGCGCACGGAGGTGGTTTTGGACATGACTGCTCCAGGGGGAAGTTTTGGGATCAAGCTGATAGTTGCTTTCAGTAACTATGTTACTTGCTCATTTGTTCCCGCGGCCACATGTTTCCTCCGGCAGCTTCAGCGCTCGACCAGGATTCCGTCCGGGTCGCACCAGATCATTGCGCCGGGGCGGATCGTCACGCCGTCGATCTCCAGCTCCCCATCCAGCTCCCCCGCGCCGTTCTTGGCGCTCTTGCGCGGGTTGCTGCCGAGCGCCTTCACGCCGCGGCGAGTTTGTCGCCGAACAACTGGTAGTTCAGGTGATCCCACAAGCCAAGGATGAATTCACGTGCCGCTCGTGTCCCGACTCGCCCGTGCAAAGAACCAGCCTTTTACTGCAATGAGTGCGTTGGGCTAAGACGATCCCGCTCCCGATGCCCTAAAAAAAGCGTCCTCAACGTCTTGAAGGGGGAACGATTGGAAACCCGGGCCGAACTCAGGCTCGCCATTAGGACCTGGATCGCATCAGTGCGGCCCTGTCAGGCGGCCGAAATGCACGAGCTGGCTCTGGCGCGGTGCCCCCGGGGCCGCAGTGAAGGTCTGAAACCGCCGACTCTCTCATCGACTCGCAATGACCGCCTGTTCGCCATGGTGGCACGCCACCGCAGTGTTGGAGAGATTGGCTAGAGAAAGGTTTCGTAGCGGCGGCACAATCGTGCGGCAATCATCGGTGGCCATCCAGCAGCGCGGATTAAAGCGACATCCTGCCGGAGGGTTGTTGGGCGAGGGCGGCTCTCCGCTAAGAATACGACGTTGCCCCAGTTTGCCCCGATCAGCCCTACTGGTGGACGGCGTGGCTGAGAGCAGAGCCTGGGTATACGGATGAGAGGGCGTTTCGAACAGGGTCGTGGTGTCACCGATTTCTGCGATGCGGCCCAGGTACATGACGGCAACCCGGTCTGCAATGTGGCGCACGACGGAGAGGTCGTGGGCGATGAAAAGAATGGCGACACCAAGCCGGTGCTGGATATCTCCGAGAAGATTGATGACCTGCGCTTGGACTGAAACATCAAGGGCTGAGACCGGCTCATCACAAATAAGCACATCGGGTTCGAGGGATAGGGCGCGTGCAATCCCAATGCGCTGGCGCTGACCGCCGGAGAACTGGTGTGGATACCTGCCCAACATGTCGGGCGCCAACCCCACCAGGCCAAGCAACTCCACGGCCCGTTCCTTTCGCTGCGATGCCGTAAAGCGGTGGGTTGCAGCCATGGGCTCCGTAATAATGTCCAGGACAGTCATCCTCGGGTCGAGTGATGTGTATGGATCCTGGAAGATCATCTGCACACCAGATCGCAACAGGCGCCGATCGGCAAGCCGGCCCGCCGTGACGTCCTTCCCGCGGTAGCTGAGAATACCCGCATCCGGGCGGTCGAGCCCGACGAGCATCCTGGCCAGAGTGGATTTCCCGCAGCCGGACTCACCCACAATACCGAGGACCTCGCCCGCGTGAAGCTGGAGGCTGATTCCATCGACGGCGGACACCCGGCCCGGGCGTAATCGCGAACCGTTGGGGAATGTCTTGACTAGGCCGGCTGCGTCAAGCACGGTCTCGGGGCCAGTGGCGGCGCCGGACACGTATGGCGCGGTACTAATTTGCGAATTCATGCAGCAGCTCCTCGGAGCGATGGCAGGCGGACCCTCGACCCGGTGCGACGTCAATAAGGTCGGGCCGGATGGTCTGGCATTTATCTATGCGCATATGGCATCGAGGGTGGAAAGGGCAGCCGATCGGAACCTGGGCCGGGTTTGGCGGGGATCCGGGAATTGTCAGTAGGTCGGCGCCGCGCATGGCGGCCTGTGGCACGGACCGAAGCAGGGCATCCGTGTAAGGATGTGCCGGCGTGTGCAGCACCGAATCGGCGTCGCCGCGTTCAACGATCCGTCCGGCATACATGACGAAGAGGCGGTCGGCTACTTCCATCACCACCCCGAGATCGTGGGTAATCAACAGAACGCCCATTCCCAGTTGTTCCCGCAATCTGTTCAACAGATCGAGGATCTGAGCCTGGACCGTAACGTCCAGTGCTGTGGTGGGTTCGTCCGCGATAAGCATTGCCGGTTCAAGTGCGATAGCCATGGCGATGAGAATGCGCTGGCGCATGCCGCCGGAAAACTGATGCGGGTAATCGTCCACCCTGGCTTCCGGGGCAGGAATCCCAACAAGTCCCAGGAGTTCGATGGCGCGTGCGCGCCCCTGGCGGCGGGTCTCGCCCCGGTGGACCCGGAACAGCTCACCGATCTGCGCGCCGATGGTCATGACAGGGTTCAGGGACGATAGGGCGTCCTGGAGCACCATGCTCATTTGTTCCCCGCGCAGTCTGCGCCGGGCATCTTCATCCAGTGCCCGAAGATCAATTTTCCCAAGGCGCAATTCGTCCGCCTGGACCCGCATGTAATCGTCCGTGAGCCCCATGATGGCCCTGGCTGTAACGGACTTGCCCGACCCTGATTCTCCGAGGAGGGCGACAAACTCGCCATGTCCGACGTCCAGGTCGACACCATTCACGGCTCTTATATCCCGCTCTCCACCCAGAAAAGTGACTGAAAGGTTACGGACCTGCAGTGCAGGGGTTTTTGTGATCTTGGTTACGGTGTCCACGCAGCCATCCTGCCACAGGAAACACCACCGGAACATATCGCGAATGAATTATTTTTGCCGATTTTCGCCAAGACCATTGACATTTCCGCCGAATCACGGCGAACTGGTCCTGTTGAACCTTTTCCCTGAGGACAACACCGCGCCATTTACTCTCGCAGAAGGAGACAGAGCGTGCTTGAACCCGCTAAGCGCTACACCGGATACACGGCGTACGACTACCTCGAAGCCGGCAAGGACTACCGCCATTTCGACTACGCAAAACAAATCAACCGCGTTCCCGAATACTCGGGACTGGAGTTGAGCGACTCCCAGGCAGAGCGCACCCAGCGGTTGCTCGAGCAGGAGACAGTGATCTCCCTGCACGACCACGTTCAGGTGTTTCCCGAAGACATGACCCAGTTGCGCGACCACATCCGGCAGGGGCGCGAACCCACCGGGTACGAGGGACTATCGCGTTCCGGCCTGACCGCTGTCTTTGACAACGGCATGGACGGCACATGCTGCATCAGCAGCGACGCCGGCTGGAAATACCAGGATGTCCTCTTCGACCTAGGGGTGCGCATGGCTGACCTGGCGCACCAGGATTTTGTGATCAAGGGCGAGACGGTGAAGGACATCGAGTACGCAGCGGCAACCGGACGCATCGCCCACGTTTTCGCTCTTGAAGCGGCCACCATGATCGAGAATGAAGTGGACCGCCTCGACGTACTATACGGATTTGGAGTCCGGCAGATGGGCATCGCCTATTCGGAGGCGAACACTCTCGGCAGCGGGCTGAAGGAACGCGGCGATGGTGGCCTTACATATTTTGGTGAGCGCGCCGTCGAGCGAATGAACAAATTGGGCATCGCCATCGATGTATCGCACAGTGGGGACCGCACATCGGTCGACGTGATCAGGGCTTCAAAAGTTCCGGTATTTATCACACACGCAGGTGCCCGCGCTGTGTGGCCGACGAACCGCATGAAGACGGACGAAACTATCAAGGAATGCGCGGCCCGCGGCGGTGTCATTGGCCTTGAGGCCGCACCGCATACGACCCTGTCGCCGGCACATCCGAGGCACTCCCTTGAGTCTGTGATGGACCATTTCAAGTACTGCGTGGATTTGGTCGGCATCGAGCACGTCAGCTTCGGCCCCGACACTTTGTTCGGTGACCACGTCGGCCTGCACGACGCCTTTTCGTCCAACCTCTCCCTCGGCCAGGCCCACGGCAAGGTCGAATACGAAAAGGTTCCGTACGTCGAAGGCCTCGAAAATCCGGCCGAAGAGTTCCACAACATCATTGGCTGGTTGGTCAAACATGACTATTCGGACGACGAGATCCGGGCCGTAATCGGCGGCAACACTCTGCGTGTGCTGAATCAGGTGTGGGTCTGATGCAAACTCGAAAAATAGCTGCGGCCGCAGCTGCGGCCGCACTGGCGATGATCCTCAGCGCCTGTGCGCCAAGCGCCCCGCCGACGCCTGCGGGCGCCGGCGCCGTCCCCGGGAACGACACCTTAACGCTGGCTACGACCACGGACGTCGTGAACTACAACCCCCTGATCGGCAACAGCCGCAGCGACTACTGGATCACGAACCTGATGTATCCGCACCTGATGACCATCGCCAGCGACGGATCCAAGAAGCCCGAGGTAGCCACCAAATGGGGCTACGTCAACGACACAACAGGGTTTTACGAGATCCGCAGCGATCTGAAGTGGAGTGACGGACAGCCGTTAACGGCCGAAGACGTTGCCTGGACCATCAACGCTGTCAAGAAAGACAAACCCGCGGGAACGTTCTATGGCCAGCTGACAAACCTTGCGTCAGCCAAGGCCGTTTCCGCAACCCGCGTCGAGATGTCGCTCTCCAAGCCGGATTCATCGATTGTTGAAGAGATTGGGTTCTGGGGAAACGTGGTTCCTAAGCACGTCTTCGAAAAGGCTACATCGGTGGCCAAGTTCGCGAACGACGGCAAAGACGGCGGCTGGGTCAGCGCCGGACCGTATGTGCTGACCACGGTCCAGGTGGGGCAGAGCTACTCCATGGACCGCGTCAAAGACTATCCCCTCGCCGACGGCGGCACTCCAAATTCGGCGAAGGTCGTCTTCCGCGTCTTCCCGGATATCAACACGGAGATCCTGGCCCTGCAAAGCAGCGAGGTGGACGTGATCGCAAATGCGCTGCCACCAGCCCAGGTGGCAAAACTCAAGAGCACGAGCGGCATCGCAGTGGAAGAAGCCTCCGGTCTAGGGTATGCCCACATGACTTACAACATGAAGAATCCGGCTCTCGCCAAGCTTGAGGTTCGCCAGGCGCTCGCTCATGCTGTCGACTACAACGCCATCCGCAGCGTGGTTTTGCAGGGACAGTCGGTGTCGTCCAGTTCCAGCCCGCTCATGCCGGTCCTAAAGACTTACTTTGATGACTCGATCAAGGAATACGCCTTTGACACTGACCTGGCACGTTCACTTATGCAGAAGGCCGGTTTCCAAGCCGACGCGAACGGTATGTTTCCCGGGAGCTTCCGCCTGATCTACTCACTCCAGGACAGTGTCACAAGCCAGTGGGTGGCTTTGGTGAAGGACAGCGCGGCGAAGGCCGGAATCTCGATTGAACCCCAGGGAATGGAGCGCAACACGTATCTTGCGAAGACTGCTGCCGGCGATTTCGACATCTATGCCGGGAACTTCGCAATCATGGATGACCCAGTCACCAATATGACGCTTGCGTACCTTCCGGGCGGAGCGATCAACTACACCTACGTCGACGACGCGAAGTTAAATGGCCTCATCACTCAAGGCCAGACAACGACAGATCAGGGTGCAAAGATTGATCTGATGCGCCAGGCGGCAAAGATTGTGCAGGCGAACGTTTACGACAACATCATGTACACGCAGAACCTGTATTTTGCCCACAGCGACAAGTGGACCGGATTTGTCAGTAAACCCAGCGAGCTTCTTTCAATCGTTAATCCGATTTCACTCGCCAACGCTCACAAGTCCCGGTAACTAGCCAACGCTTACAAGTCCCAGTAACAGGTAAGGAGGAGAACGTACCCATGTCGCGCCTGAAATTCATGCTTCCGCGCCTCGGCAGGGGAGTGCTCACGATCTGGTTCGCCGTGACCGTGACATTCCTCCTCCTCCGGCTGCTGCCGGGAGACCCGGCACTGGCGGTGGCGAGTCCAAACATGACGGAAAGTGCGAGGGCTGCCCTGCTCGAGCAGTACGGTCTCAATCAACCGCTGATCGTGCAGTACTGGCTGTACCTCGAGCAGTTGCTCAGGGGCAATCTGGGCACATCCTTCACGCAGTCCATACCGGTGCTGGATGTGCTTATGCAACGGCTGCCATGGACCTTGTTACTGACAGGCACCGCGCTTGTTGCGACGGTGGTCGTCGGCATCCCGCTGGGGGTGCTGGCGGCCGCCAGGCGTGGTCGCTTTTTGGACAAGATGGTCCAAATCGTCGGTGTCACGGGACAGTCGCTGTTCGTTCCGAGCATAGGGGTGTTTCTCCTGTTCACGTTCGGGCTCACGCTCAGGTGGCTTCCAATCGGCGGGGCCTACTCAACGGGATCGTATGGCATGGAATGGTACGGAAGCGTGCTACTCCACCTCATCCTCCCGGCACTGTCGCTCATGCTGATCCAGCTCGGCTCCTATGTACTGACCCTGAGGTCCACGCTCATCGACGCATTGGGGGAGGATTACACGGTCCTGGCCCGAGCGAACGGACTGCCGTACCGGCGCATACTTTGGAGGCACGCGTTGCGGAATGCTCTCCTCCCGACCACGACTCTCATCGGCCTGCAGCTCGGATTTTTGGTTGGGGGCGCCGTCCTGACTGAAACGGTCTTCGCGTATCCGGGTATCGGCCGCGGAATTTACGAGGCCGTTACTCAGCTGGACTTCCCCGTGCTGCAGGGAGCTTTCGTCATGCTGGCTGCGACAGTGGTTATCGCCAACATGATCACAGACATCGTCTACGGTTTCCTCGATCCAAGGGTTAGAACATCATGACCGTTGTTCCTGTAGTAACCACTCAGGTGGACGCAGAACCGGTGGCCACCGAGCGGGGGCGACCGGGACTGCAGACCTGGCACACCTTTCGCCGGGAACCTCTCGGTCTGGTCTCTTTGGCCATCTTGCTGGTCCTTGCACTGGCAGCTGTTGCTGCCCCACTCCTGGCCCCGTACCCGCCCAGCTACGGCACCGATGTGCTTAATCCGCCGGGCGGGACCTACCTCTTCGGAACGGACAGCCTTGGCAGGGACCTCTACGGCGAGGTGGTGTGGGGAGCCCAGCAGAGCATCCTTGTCGCCTTCGCCGCGTCGGCCATCGCCATCGCCATCGGCACCCTGGTCGCCGTGACCGGAGCCTACTTCCGCCGCCTCGACAGCATCATCAGCGTAGTTGTCGACCTAACGCTGTCACTGCCCGTGCTCCCGCTCATGATCCTCGTCGCTGCCCTCGTAGGACCAAGCACCACGACGATCATCCTGGTGGTGGCCGCGTTCTCCTGGCCCGAGGTCACCCGCTTGGTACGATCCCAAGCCCTGACGATCGTCCACCTTCCCTACGTAGACGCAGCGCGGCTCATGACAACATCACCAGCCTGGATCATAGCCAAACATGTAATTCCAGCGGTCACCCCCGTTGTCGTAGTCTCCGTCGTAGTCACCGCATCCAGGGCCGTGCTCTCGGCGGCGGGCCTTGCTTTCCTAGGCTTGGGAGACCCGAACACTTGGTCATGGGGCAGGATCCTCTACGAGGCCCAGCAGTCCGGGGCAATGTCCAGCGCCTGGTGGCTGACGCTGTTTCCGTCCATTGCCATTCTGTTACTGGTCCTATCAGCGACGCTGCTCTCCATTGCCTACAGCGACGCCCGCAATCCACGCTCCCGCCACCGCTGAACAGGGAAACAAATGACAAGAGCCACCGCGGTGCGGTTTGACCAGCGCCTCGCTCCACATGTTTTCGACGCAATCCAGAACAACGTGCGGGAACAGATGATTCAGGCTGGTCTGGACGCCGTCCTGACCGACTCACCGGAAGACGTTGCATACCTAACGGGGTTTTTCCACCACCCCTGCGAACGCCCTGTCGCTGTCTGGCTTGAGGCCGGCGGCGACTGCTACTTGCTGCTGCCGGAGCTGGAAGTGGCCCACGCCGAATCCCAACACGCCAGGGCCGGGATCGTGACCTATCCGGAGTACCCGGGTCTGCGAAGCCCCTTTTCCGCGCTATCGAACCATGTGCCGGGCAAGGGCCGACGCATTGGCCACGCCACGTCGATGAGCTACGCCAGGCTTGTGAGCGCTCAAGCGGAATTCCCCGGCGACGAAATCCTGGCATCTGAGCTCGTCAGCCGTACGCGCTATGTCAAGCTTCCCGAGGAAATCGCCCTCCACGCCGAAGCAGCGCAGATCACAGACGTAATGCTTCAGGCGGGGGCTGATCTGGTGGCAGAGGCCGTTGTGGCAGGTGGCAAGCTGCCGTCCGAGGCTGAACTCGCAGCTTACGTCACCGGTGTCGGGGTGCAGACGATGTATTCCGAGCACGACAACGTTGTTGTGGTCTCGCCCCTGGCCGGGGGACTAGTCTACGCAGGCGCAAACTCTGCCTATCCGCACGGGTTGCCTTCCGCCTACAGGCTTCGGCCCGGAGATACTTTCATGCTCTCACTCGGATGTGCCGTCGGGGGCCGTTTCGTCGAAGGAGAGCGCACCTTCATTCTTGGCGAGCCGACAGCTGAGCAGCGGCTCTACCATGATGCGGTTCAGCTGGCGCAGCGGATTGGCGGGGAAGCCATCAGGCCCGGAACCGAATGCCGGCAGGCGAACGAAGTCTGCCTTGGGGTCATCCATGATGCCGGCTTGGGCCAGTATCTGCGCCACCGCCAGGGCCATGGAATTGGACTCGGCATGCACGAGCCACCGTGGCTGGAAAGCGGTGATGCCACCATCCTGCAGGAGGGGATGATTGTCTCCAACGAACCGGGCATCTACATCCCGGGCCACGCGGGCTACAGGATCAGTGACAGCGTGTTGGTCACGGCCGACGGGGCTAAGCCCCTGACATCATTTGAACGCGGGCTGGACGCCTGCATAGTCCCGCTCTAACCACCATGGAGGAGAAGAATGTCCGAGAGCTCAGCGTTGGAAGTTTCGCCGGAATTTTCGGCTGCGACGTCACCCGCCCAGATGGTGGAGATCAACGGAAACCGGCTGGCGGTTGAAGTGCTTGGGCCCGAAGGCGCCCCCGTGATCATCACCCACCACGGCGCGCCAGGGCTGGGCTCACGCGCCGAGCCGAGGGCGAGCTTCGGCCGGCTGGCTGATGAATACTGCGTCGTGGTGTTCGATGCTCGAGGATCCGGCCAAAGTGAAGGAAACGGCCCCATGAGCCACGAACAATGGGCAGCCGATATAGATGGACTGCGGGAGTGGATTGGTGCGCAGACAATCATCATGGCTGGTGGCTCGTACGGCGGCTTTATGTCCATGGAGTACGCAGTCCGGTATCCGGAACGGGTCAGTGCCCTGGTTCTCCGCGACACCTCGCCCGATAACTCCAACGCAGGGGTAGCCCGGAAAAATGCCCTGGCTTCCGACCGCGTCAGGGTCGACATGGAAAAATTCGACCGGATCGACCAGGGACGCGTCTGGGACGACGGGGACCTCCGTGACTGTTGGCGCGAGATCCTGCCCCTTTATGACTTCAACTACGACCCGTCGGCGGTCGAAAAGAAGGTGGCCGCAACCCCGTACCGTTTCCAGGCACATAATTATGCCTTCTCGCAAAATTTGCCCAAGTACGACTTAAAGGCCGACCTTCCTAAGGTGACGGCTCCCACTCTTATCACTGTAGGAAGGGTGGACTGGATAACGCCAGTGGCATGCAGTGAAATCATCGCGGAGCTCATACCCAATTCCACGCTTGCTGTTTTCGAGAAGTCGGGACACTCACCCCAGATCGAGGAGGCGGAAGCGTGGACGGCAACGGTGCGGGACTTCCTACACGAAGTTTGTCCTCCTCAGGGCCGGACCCAGACAGAGAACCATTGATGAGGAACCTTGACGCCCTCGATGATCTGGATCGGCGAATTATCGTGGCCATGCAACGCGATGGCCGGGCGAGCTGGACGGCCATCGCTGACATCGTCCAGAGTTCCGTCGCTACCGTCGCTAGGCGAGGACAGCAGCTCCTTGCCGACGGTGTCGTACGGGTCGCCGTCGTTCCTGCTCTAGGTAGCGCCGGCGAGGTGGATTCCTTCCTGATCCGGATCAACTGCAAACCGGGAACCCAGCTGGCAGTCGCGGCCACCTTGGTCAGGCACCAGGATGTACGGTTCGTAACCTTGGTGACAGGCCGCTTCGACATCATTGCGGAGCTGACGGTACGGGGCGGAGCGACGCACTATCCGCAACTGATCCAGCAGCTGCAGTCGATCGAAGGCATCAAGCGGTGGCGCAGCGATCTGATCCTTCACGTCTACAAGGTCAGGCATGATTGGGGTCGGCAGCTTTTCGCAGAGACGATGGATCTTCCGGTGGAGGAAGTAGGGTCAATGGCCCTCGTGGATCCCGATTTGTGCGAGCCCGGCCATTTCGACGCCGCGGATTGGGATATCCTCGCGGGGCTGCGTGACGACGGGCGCCTGACCTTTCAGTCTGTCGCCGACGGTTTAGGTATGAATGAGAGCAGCGTGCGGCGGCGCTTTGAAAAAATGCGGGCCAACCGCTGCCTCGACATTCTCACGTTGGTTCCGGCGCCCGCCCTCGGAATGGGCGCCGAGACACTGCTGATCGTCAAGGCGGACCCGTCCCGGCTGGAAGCGGTAGCCGAAGAGCTTTGCAAATACCCTGCCGTCCGCTATCTGGCAGCCACCCTCGATGACAACTCACTGTTCTGTGAAATAATTACGCCCTCGACAGCGGACCTCTACAAGTTCATCACGTCTACTCTTTCCACTTTAGATGGCGTGCAGGGATGGAGCGCGTCGATGGAACTATTGTTCCTCAAACGTGGCTTCGTGGAGACCCCCTGGTGGCGGGCCCAGGTCGGCTACTCTTCGGAGAACCAGTTGCGGCCGGACGCTTCACTTCCGCTTAGCCCTGGCGTGCCCTAGCTTGACGTATTATCCGTTATCGGGTGAAACAGCCGGCGGAGAGGGTGTTTCGGTGCTTAACGGCCTTTGGGCCGTTTCGCTAAGCGCGGTGCGCACTCACCCCTTTGACGTTTTACGTCTCTCCGGGCCTTACGAGTCGCGCCCGAGAAAGCTGGCCATCGCCCATCATCAGATGGCGAAACAAAAACGGAAAGAACCGCTCCGCTTGGCCGGCAGCTGCAATGCCCGGGGCATCCTGTCTCGTATCAGGAGACTGGGCCATGGCACTGAAGAGGAAATCCCACGATAGTCTGGCCACACTCTGATCCATCTGCCTGACCGTCCGTTCCGGGGGAACCACATGAGCCTGCCCGATACGCCCGCCGCAGCGCCGGACCCTGACATCAGCGGGAGGCACGGCGGAGAACGCACTGGACCAGCCGCCGTCGGACTGGGCGCGGGTTCCGAAGCGCATGAGCCTGCGCTCGCCGAACCGCAACGCAGCGTCCGTCCGGTCTGGACCGCGGGGGTGGTGCTGGTCAACGTCGGTATCAATGCGGCGTTCTTCGGCCCGATCCAGGTCCTCCTCGGCCAGCAGGCAGCCGCCTTCAGCGAACCGGACAAGGAGGCCATCCTCGCCCTCGTGACCGGCGCGGGCGCCGCCGTCTCGCTGGTGGCCAACCCCGTGTTCGGTGCGTTCAGCGACCGGACCACATCGCGCCACGGCCGGAGGGTGCCGTGGGTGCTCTTCGGTGCCGTCCTTGGTGCGGCGGCCCTGATCGCGCTGGCCGGGGCGCCGAATGTCGCCGTCATGACGCTGCTCTGGTGCATTGTGCAGGCAGGCTGCAACGGCGCGTACGCGGCCATCACCGCCGCCATACCGGACCGGGTGCCGGTGCGGCAGCGCGGCACAGTGGGGGGTCTCGCAGCCATGGGCCAGACGGCCGGGATCCTGATAGGCGCGGTGATCGCCGCCGCCGTCACAGGGAATTTCGCCGCCGGCTACCTGGTCTGCGCCGCGGCGCTGCTCGCCGGAGTCGTACTCTATTTCTTCAGGAACGACGACGTCCCGCTGCCCCCGGACGCGCGTCCGCCGTTCAGCCTGGCCGCCATGGTGAAGGGCTTCTGGATTTCCCCGGCGCTCCATCCGGACTTCGCGTGGGCCTGGCTGACCCGGCTGCTGGTGAACATCGGCAACCACATGGTGACCCTGTACCTCCTGTTCTTTCTCAAGGACGCAGTCCATATTCATGAGACCCAGGGGATCGAGCCCGAGTTCGGGGTGCTGATCCTTACGGGCCTGTACGCGGTCATGGTGATCATCACCAGCGTGATCGGCGGCCCGCTAAGTGACCGCATGGGCAGGCGGAAACCGCTGGTCATCCTCTCCTCCGCCGTCATCGCCGCGGCCTCGCTCATTCTCGCCTTCGCCCCGACCTGGGCGGGTGCCCTGATTGGCGCCTCGGTGCTCGGCATCGGCTTCGGCTGCTACCTCGCGGTGGACTTCGCGCTCATCACGGAAGTGTTGCCCACCGCGCTGAACCGTGGCAAGGACCTGGGCGTCATCAACGTCGCCAATTCCCTGCCCCAGGTGCTCGCGCCGCTCATCGCGTTCCCGTTCGTGACCCTGTGGGGAGGCTACGTGTCGCTGTATGTGGCAGCCGCCGCCATCGGACTCCTTGGCGCCGTCTTCGTGGTCAAAATCAAGGCCGTCGACTGAGCTGCTGCGGTCCTGGGCGGGCGGCTTCGGGGTCCCCTTTTGACTGGCGGAGCGCCCAACCCCGTGGCGTATAGTGGACGGGAATTGCCGCGGCAGCGCTGTGGGGGATCTCTCCCGGCTGCCGAGAAAAACGACCCCCGGAACGCTGCTGATGCCTGAATTTTACTCAGATCTTCCACCGATGGCCCCTCCGCCCACGCTGCCCCGGCAACGGCTCCGTTACGCGCGGATCCTCGAGGTTGCCGCCGGATTCGCCCGTAAAGGCCTGGACTCGGTGGTGCTCTCCGAGGTGGCGGCCAAGGCCGATGTCCCGCTGGGGACGCTGTACCGCTACTTTCCCTCGGCCACCCAGCTGGTGCTGGCGCTGTACCGCAAGCAGTTGGGGGAACTGCACGCGGGCAGCTCGCCGGCCGCCGGCAAAGTTCCGGCCCACGCGCTGGTCGGCGTCGTCATGGAGATCTTCCACATGCGCCTCATGCAGCCCGCCGTCGAGCAATGCCTGAACCGCGCGGTTTACGCCAAGGACACGGACACGACGCGGCTGCTGCGCGAGATCGACTCCGCTGCGGAGAAGGCAGTAACGGGCGTGAGCGGCGACGCCGCCATCTCCCGCGTCCTGCTGCTGACAGTTACCGGTCTGGTCCAGGCGGTCCGCTGCCGCCGGCTATCGCTGTTTGAAGCGGAAGAGGACCTCAAGAAGGCCTGCTCCCTGCTCCAGCGGGCGCGGCAACCCGCGTAACTGGTCTAGACCGGCGGGAGCCTTCATCGTGAAATTCCGGTGACCTGTGTCACTTAGATACCTGATGAAACGTTTTACCTGCGCCCGGCTTGTGTCATCCGGAACGTAACCGGCAATCAGCGTTGCTTACCATGGCAGAACCGGAGCGGCCTGCAGCCAGCACCTCCGGGAGCTTCACCGCCGGCCCGCCACCCTTGGGCCGCCACCGACGTTCCCGCCAGACCATCTTGAGCATCTGACGTGCTTGAGCTTCCATGAGCCGTGTGCCCACGGCGAACCCCAGGAGACAACGACGTGTCCACTGAAACGATCATTCCCGCCGACACCAACTCCCCCGCGGAGCCGCTAACCGTGCTCAGCGACGAGGAAATCTTCGCCTCCCACCAGGGCGGCAAGCTTTCGGTTTCCGGCACCGTTCCGCTCGCCAGCAAGCGCGATCTTTCCATCGCGTACACGCCGGGTGTGGCCCAGGTCAGCCGCGCGATCCACGCCAACCCGGAGCTTGCCCGCACCCTTACCTGGGCCCAGCGCCTCGTCGTCGTCGTCAGCGACGGCACAGCCGTCCTGGGCCTCGGCGACATCGGCCCCAGCGCCTCGCTGCCCGTGATGGAAGGCAAGTCCGCGCTGTTCAAGGCCTTCGGGGAGCTCGACTCCATCCCGCTCGTGCTCAACACCAAAGATGTCGACGAGATCGTCGAGACCCTGGTCCGGCTCCGCCCGAGCTTCGGCGCCGTCAACCTGGAGGACGTCTCGGCCCCGCGCTGCTTCGAGCTGGAGGAAAAGCTCATCGAGGCGCTCGACTGCCCGGTCATGCACGACGACCAGCACGGCACCGCCGTCGTGGTCCTCGCTGCCCTGACCGGGGCCGCCAAGGTGACCGGGCGTGACCTCGAAAGCCTGCGCGTGGTGATCTCCGGCGCCGGCGCGGCCGGCATCGCCGTCGCGGAAATCCTCCTCACCGCCGGCATCAGGGATGTCGTGCTGCTGGACTCCCGCGGCGTAATCAACCGGGACCGCGCGGACATCGCCGCCGACCCGGCCAGCAAGAAGGCCCAGATGGCCCAGCGCAGCAACCCGCGCGGCCTCGGCGGCGGCCCGGGCGAGGCCCTGCTGGGGGCGGATGTGTTCATCGGGGTCTCCTCCTCCAAGCTGGAGGAGGAACACCTCAAGCTCATGAACCACAGCTCCATCGTCTTCGCCTTGTCCAACCCGGACCCGGAAGTCCTGCCGGAGGTCGCGCGCAAGTACGCGGCCGTCGTCGCCACCGGGCGCAGCGACTTCCCGAACCAGATCAACAATGTCCTGGCGTTCCCCGGCATCTTCCGCGGCGCCCTCGACGCCGGCGCCCGGCGGATCACCCCGGCCATGAAGCTGGCAGCCGCCCGCGCCATCGCCGCGCTGGCCGAGGACGAGCTGTCCGCCGACTACATCGTGCCCAGCCCGCTGGACCCGCGCGTGGCTCCGGCAGTCTCCGCCGCCGTCGCCGCGGCGGTTGAAGCGGGGTAGCCTCTCCACCGGCCGGCCGGCTGGTCGGCCGGTCCGAACGACGGCGGCGGCGCTTCCTTGGGGGAACGCCGCCGCCGCCGTTTCGGGATCGCCCTAGACTGGGGCCATGAATCCAGTCGTGACGGTGCTCTGCGGCCTGGCGATCCTGACGGGTGTGGCGGGAACCATCCTCCCCGTCCTGCCGGGCAGCATCCTGATCGGGCTGAGCCTGCTGGCGTGGGCCATCTGGGGCGGCGCCGGGATTACCGGCTGGGTGGTGTTCGGGACCGGCATGCTCTTTGTCCTTGCCGGGATGACGGCCGGGGCCGTCCTGACCGGCCGGAAGCTCAAACAACACAGCATCCCCGGCCGCTCCGTCGTCGCAGGACTGGTCCTGGGGGTGGTGGGCATGTTCATCGTCCCTGTGGTGGGGCTGTTTGCAGGGTTTGCCGCAGGGCTTCTGCTCAGCGAGTTCCAGCGCACCCGCGTCCTGCGCACCGCCGCGGCCTCCAGCTGGGCCGCGCTGAAGGCGACCGGACTGGGCATGATCGCCGAGTTCGGGCTGGCTTGCCTCGCTGCGAGCACCTGGGTGATCGGCCTCTGGGTGGGGGCTGCCGCCTAGGAATGCGCTCCGGTCCTAGACGCTCACAAACTCCGCCAGTGCGCCCAGTTGCGCCCGCCGCGCCTCCGGGTTCAGGTACATCATGTGGCCGGCCTCGTGGTAGTGATGCGTGAAGCGTGCCAGCGCCTCCGGGGGCAGGTCCATGTGCGCCCAGACATACTCCGCCGCGAAGTGCGGCGTGGCCCCGTCGTGGTAGCCGTAATCCACGTGGACGCGCAGCTCCGGGTTGTACGCGAGCAGGCGTTCCAGGTCCGCGCTGACGTCCACCGGGGCGCCTTCGAAGGTCTTGTAGCTCCAGGGCTGGACCCGCCCTGTCAGGATTTCGTAGGGCAGATCGTTCTCGTAACCGAGTTCGGCCCGGACGTAGTGGTTGATCGCGGCGGCGTACGGCCCGTTAATTGCCCTGAGCGAGGGGTCGTCCCAGTCCTCGGAGAGCTGCCGGTTGTCCGGCCGCTGGGTGAACCGGCCGTCGATCCTGCCCACGGTCAGGCCCTCCGCGCGCAGCAGTTCCGCGGCGAACTCGCCGTAGGTCCAGCGCAAGTTGGTCCGGCGGATGAACCCCTCGTCCAGGGTGGTGATGGCGCTGAGGCGGGCCACGACGCCGTCGAGCTCCCCGGCAGTGAGCCGTGACCCCTGGCTCAGCGCATAGCCAAGGTCCCGCCCCGCGAACGCCTCCGCTTCCGCGACGACCTCGGCGAGTGCCCGGCCCGGATGGCGTCCGTGGTAGTGCGCAATCGCGGCGTAGGTGGGGATGTGAAGGGCATAAGGGGTGTCATTGCCGGGCTGGAAGTACAGCGTGGACAGGTTCAGTACGGTGGAGATCAGGCCCAGGCCGTTGACCGACATGCCGTAGGCATCGAACAGCCGTTTGGCCACAGCGACTGCCCGCAGCGTGCCGTAGGACTCGCCCACAAGGTACTTGGGGGCGAGCCAGCGGTTGTTGCGGGTGGTCCAGAGCCGGATGACCTCGGCCACCAGGTCCCGGTCCTCGACGAAAGCATGGAACTCCTCCGCGGGGCCGCCCTCCACGACGCGGGAGAAGCCGGTGTTGACCGGATCGATCATCACGAGGTCCGCGTGTTCCAGGATGGTCTCCGGATTGTCGACGACGCCGTAAGGCGCCGGAGTCAGGTTGCCGATATCCCCGCTGTCCACCATCCGAGGCCCGAGCAGGCCCATGTGCAGCCACACGCTGGAGGAGCCCGGGCCGCCGTTGAACGCGAATACCACCGGACGCGGGCTCGCCGCGGCCCTGCCCGGCTTCTCGGCGGCGCCGTCTGCTGGCGCCGCCGGGTCCGCCACGTAGCTGACCACGAAGATCTCGGCCTTGGCCTTGAATCCGTCCGCCTTCCCGTCCTTCACTTCCTCCCGGCGCAGTACGAGCCGACCGGTCGTCGTCGTGTACTCAAGTCCGGACGCCAGCACGTGGCGCCGGTGGATGAAGTCGTCGCTGACCTCGGCCGCCTTCGCGTCGGGGCGGCCGGCGCCTGAAGGGGTTGAGGTGTTCGAGGAGGACGAGTCGTCATTGAGGTCAGCCATTCCCAGAGCCTACTAGCATGGGTGGATGAACGCCGGACCCCCAGAATCGGCATCCCCGCGCCGACTCCTGTACCGCGACACCCGCGACCTGACTCCGTTTCGCAAGGTGGTGGTCCGGACGCCCGTGCGCGGAGTCGCGGAGGGCGTGGGCGGCCTGGTTGCCGGAGTGCTGGCCGGACGTAGCCGGGGCACGCTTGCCGCGGAGGGCAGCGTGCCCAAGCTCGGAAGAGTGGCCGGCAGGATGCCCGGCAAGACGGCCAAAGCCGTGCATGGCGCCGTTTTCGGCTCCACCGATCCGGACCGGCTGATCACCCTGGCGCGTGCGAACCCCGGCTGGGCCGGGCTCTGCTCCCTCATGGCCGGGCTCCTGGCGTACTCGCAGGGCGGCCACCTGCGGGCCTCCGAGCTGCTGCAGCGCGGTCTGTCCCTCCGGAACGACGACGATGCCAACCGTTATGCCGCCGACTACCTTGCCGGCGTGATCACCCGGGTGGAGGTGGCCGAACGGATCGAGGTTCCGGTCCTGTTCAGCGAGGAGGCCGTGTTCCTGGCCCTGTCCCACTCGCTGCGGGAGACCGGCCAGACGGAGGCCGCGCTGGCGGCGTTGACCGGCTTGCCGCCGTCGCTGCCCATGGCCCTGGCGCACTGCTCCCTGGCGGCCGCGCTGGGACGGGACGCGGAGGTGGTGGCGGACACCGACGGACTGCTGAACGCCGACGACCTCTCAGCGGCCCTGTTGCTGGTGCGCGCCCGCTCGCTGCGGAAACTCGGGGACTACGGCACCGCTCGCGCCGCGCTGCAGGAGGTCCTGCGCCGCCGGAAGACGGACTATTCGCTGCGCAACGACGCCCTGACGGACCGTGCACTGCTCCTGCTGGACGCGGGCCGCAAAAACCTGAACCCGAGGGAATGGCAGCGGCGGAAGCCTGCGGAATTGGAAACGGTGAAGGCCATCCGGAAGGATGCGGAAATGCACGAATTGTGGGACCGCGAGTACGGCCGCGCCGACGGCGGCTGACGGCCTGGGCCGATGAACTCCCGTCCCAGCTCAGCGGGCCAATACACGTATCCACTACCCTTGCGGGCCCCCGGCGCAAGGGGTACAAACGAGGCATGAGAGATGCAGCAGCCCGCTGGATGCAGCACTACATCACGGCGTGGAGGTCGAACGAACCGGAGGACATCCGGGCGCTGTTCACTGAGGACGCCGTCTACGCCACGAGCCCGCAGGAGCCCGAACCGTGGAACGGGCGCGAACAAATCGTTGAGCACTGGCTGGCAGGGCGCGACGACCCCGATGACTGGACCTTCGAATGGAAGCTGCTGGGGGTCGACGGCGGACGTGCCTTCGTGCAGGGCCTGACCACCTACCGCGGCAATAGCCGCAGCTATGACAACCTGTGGATCATCCAGTTGACGGCCGACGGCCGGGCCTCGTCCTTCACCGAGTGGTACATGCAGCGCAAGTAGGCCACGCAGCCGGTGCAGGCAGGTTTTGGCCCTAGCTGTGGGTGATGACTGCGCCCAGGACAGGAACGAGCTGTTCGGAGAGCAGCACGGTGCCCAGGACGAGCATGATGATCCCGCTGGCAAGCGTGACCCGGCGGGCGGCCCCGGGCCGGGAATGGAGAAGTTTCCGGGCCAGGAGCGCCACGCAGCTGTAGATGACCGCCACCAGCAGGACAAAGGTCAGACCCAGCAGCCCGGACTGGACCGGAACGGGAAGGGCCGCCTCGGGGCTGACAAACTGCGGCACCAGGGCCATGAAGAAGAGCAGGCCCTTCGGGTTTATCCCGCTGATCCCCATGCCCTGGAGGAAGGCCCGGAACTGGCTGGCGGCCGCCGGGGCCGGGATGTCACCGGTGCTGGTGTCGAAGCTGGCCCCGCGCCACGAACGGACTGTTCCGAAGCCGAGCCAGAGCAGGTAGAGGGCGCCGGCAGCGGTCAGCCAGCCGAGCACACCGGGCACCCCGGTAATCAGGGCGGCCAGGCCAAGGACCAGGAGCGCGGTGTGGATGACGTAGCCGCCACAAAGTCCGGCGACGGCGGGGACGAAGCTGCGCTGCCTCAGTCCGGCCGCAATCGAATACGCCCAGTCAACGCCGGGGGTGCAGGCCAGGGCGACGGCAACGACCATGAAGGCGACAAAAAGCTGGGGGTTCACGGCGGGCTCCTGACATGCGGTACCTCCAGGCGGGTACAGGGGAAACTCTATGCAAATCCGCGCGGTAGGTGTTCCCTGATTTACTGAAGAATCGCCAAAGGTCGGTAAGATTATTGCGTGATAGACCACATTGACAGGAATATTTTGCGCCACCTCAAAATCGACGGACGCATGACGGCCACTGCCCTGGCGGCGAAGGTCGGGCTGACGGTGGCTCCGTGCCACCGCAGGCTGCGGGATCTGGAAGCCTCCGGGGTCATCCGGGGATACCGGGCCGACATCGATCCGGCCGCCGTCGGGCTGGGGTTTGAGGCGATCGTGTTCGTGACTTTGCGGCAGGTTGACCGCTCCACCATGGAGATCTTCGAAAACCGAGTGGCGGACAATCCGAACATCGTGGAGGCCCAGCGGCTCTTCGGCTCGCCGGACTACCTGCTGAAGGTCATCGCCGAGGACCTCCCGGCCTACCAGCGCTTCTACGACAGCGAACTGACGTCCCTGCCCGGCGTGGAGCGGCTGACGTCGACGCTGGTGATGAAGAATCTGAAGGCGAACGCCGGCCCGCCCGTCTGAGTGTGGCGCACGGCGGTGCCGGCCCGTCGTTCAGGCGCCCAGCAGTCCGGTGGTCCGGTAAGGGATGACCTCGCGCAGGAACATGCTGGTGGACGTGCGCACAATCCCCGGGCACAGCCTGATTTCCTCTGAGACGCGGTAGAGATCGTCCGGGCTCCTGGCAACCACACGGATCAGCAGGTCCGTGTCGCCCGCCGGGGCATGGCACTCGAGCACTTCCGGGATGTTCCGCAAGGCCGCGATGGCCTCATTGAGGTGGCTCTGGTCCAGCTCGGCGCTCACCGACGCGGCCACCCCCCGGCCCAGGGCGGACGGCAGCACGCGGCTGCTGTTTGGCCGGAGCGCGCCCGACGCCGACATCCGCTCCAGGCGCGACTGCACGGTGCCGCGGGCCAGCCCCAACTTCTGGGCCAGCACCATGATCGGCACCCGGGGGTCTTCATCCAGCGCGGCGAGGATCCGCCGGTCCGTCGCGTCGAGTTCCTGCAAAATGACCACTTCCTGTTTATCTGGACGCCCGGGATTGGTCAGACTGACCAGCGTAAAGGGCGCGCGTTGCACCAACTGTAGGACTTCTGCTCAAATGATGACAACAAAGGGACAAAGGCTACCGCCGGATCCCGAAGGCTACAGGCACCCCGGCACACCACCCGGACCCTGGATGAGGCTCCCCGCACGGAACCCGCCGCTGATTGGCACTTGTTCACGCATCGTCACTCCGCAAACACGATAAGAGCCCCTGAGCCACCGACGTCGGATTCCGAAGTCATCGGTAGCTGAGGGGCTCTTGTTGTCTGCCGCATAGGCTGGTCCCATGACGTCAGCAGGCCGCTTCGCCCCCAGTCCCTCCGGCGAACTGCACGTGGGCAACCTCCGGACGGCCATCCTGGCCTGGCTCTTTGCCCGATCCACGGGGCGGCGGTTCCTGATGCGCGTGGAGGACCTGGACCGCGCCCGGGCCGGTGCCGAGGCGGAGCAGCTCCGCGATCTCGCGGCGATCGGCGTGAACTGGGACGGCGGCGTCGTCCGCCAGACGGACCGTGAGCCACTCTATTCGGCGGCGATCGCCGGCCTGAGAGAAGCAGGCCTGACCTACGACTGTTTCTGTACCCGCCGCGAAATCCAGGAGGCACCGTCTGCGCCGCACGCCCCGCAGGGTGCGTATCCGGGGACGTGCCGGACGCTGACCCCCGCCGAGCGCGAGGCCAAACGGTCCGTCCGTCCCGCAGCGATCCGGCTTCGCGCCTCCGTGCAGGAGGCCACTGTGCAGGACGTGCTGCACGGAAGCTACACCGGAGTGGTGGACGACTTCGTGCTCCGCCGCAACGACGGCGTCGCCGCCTACAACCTGGCGGTGGTGGTCGACGACGCCGCGCAGGGCGTAGACCAGGTGGTCCGTGGCGACGACCTCTTACCCTCCACGCCCCGGCAGGCCCATCTGGCGTCGCTGTTGGATATTCCATTGCCGGAATATGCCCACGTACCGCTCGTGGTGAACACCCGGGGTGCCCGGCTGGCGAAGCGCGACGGCGCCGTGACGCTCGCGGACCTGGCGCTGGCCGGCGTGTCTGTGGAGCACGTGCGCGATGCGCTGCTGGCGTCCCTCGGACTGCCCGGCGGGCCGCTGGCTGATGCGATCGCCGTCTTTGACCCCGCCTCGCTGCCGCGGGAGCCCTGGGTCTGGCCGGGCCTGGGCGCGCCCGGCGCGTAGGCTGGAACCATGTCAGAACCAGCACGCCCCCAGCCCCGATTCACCGTGGAGACAGCCAAGGTCCTGGCCGAGGTGGCCCACAACCGCCAGAAGGACAAGCTCAAGCGGCCGTACCGCGAGCACGTGCTCGCCGTCGGGGATGCCCTGGCGGATTTCGACGACGACATCCGGATCGCCGGCTACCTGCACGACATCGCCGAAGACACCCCCATGACGCGGCAGGCGCTTCTGGACATGGGTGTTTCCGAGCGGGCCGCGGACATCATTGAGCGCGTCACGAAGCGCCTGCACGAGAACCCGGACGACTACCAGGCCGGCATCCGGTACATCGCCGGGGACCATGACGCTACCTTGGTCAAAATTGCCGACAACGCGCACAATTCCCTGCCGGAACGCGTCAAAGCGCTGGCAGAGAAGTGGCCGGACAAGCCGCCTGTCACGCGCTACGACGATGCCCGGCCCGTCTTGTACGCGGCCGTCCCCGTCGAAGAGACCCGGAAAATTCTCGCCCGCGTCAACCCGTGGCTGCTGGATGAGCTGGACGACATGCTCGACGAAGCCGACGACACCGACTACGAGAACCTGTCCTATGACTCACCGGAGGGCGGGTCCGAGGCGGGCGGGTCCGCGGTGGTCGCGGCTGTCGAGACCCAGGACGACTGACCGTGCGCGCCTTTGTGCTGACCCGCTACGGCGGCCCGGATGCCCTGGAACTCCGGGACGTGCCCGAGCCGCAGCCCGGGCCAGGCGAGGTCCGGATCCGGGTGGTAGCTGCAGGCCTGAACCCGGTGGACTACAAGATCCGCCAGGGCGCGCTCCGGGCCATCAACCCGTTCCGCCTGCCCGTGGTTGCCGGCAGTGAAGTCGCCGGCACGGTTGACGCCGTCGGCCCCGGGCCCAGCCGGTTCGCCATCGGCGACCGCGTCTATGCCCGGGTGGACAAGGCCAGGCTCGGCGCGTTCGCCGAGTTCGTGTGCGTGCAGCAGGAACTGGCGGCAGTGATGCCGGCGTCGCTGGGCTTCGCCGAAGCAGCAGGGCTGCCGCTGGCCGGGCTGACAGCCTTGCAGTCGCTGCGCGATGAGCTTGGCGTCCACAAGGGCACGCGGTTGTTCATTTCCGGCGGCGCCGGCGGCGTGGGCACGCTGGCGATCCAGCTCGCGAGGCATTTGGGGGCGGAGGTGGCCACGACGGCCTCGCCCCGCGGGGAGGCTCTCGTGCGGAGGCTGGGGGCGGATCACGTCGTCGACTACACCCGGGAAGATTTCACCCGGGTCCTGAAGGACTATGACGCCGTGCTGGATCTGGTTGGGGGCGCCACGCTCAAGGCTTGTTTCCGCATCATCAAACCGGGCGGTCGGGTGGTCTCGATCGCTGGTGTGCCGGAGCCGCTGACGGCGAAGAAGGATCTGGGTTCGCCGCCGTGGATCACAGCGGTTTTCTGGGCGATGAGCCTGGGCCTCCGACGCCGGGCCCGGAGGGCGCGCGCGGGCTACCGGTACCTGTTCATGCACCCCAGCGGCGATGATTTGCGCATCCTCGGGGGCCTGGTGGAGGACGGGCAGCTGGAACCGATCGTGGACAGCATCTTCCCGTTTGAAAGAATCGCCGAGGCCTTCGCAGCGCTCGAACAGGGCCGCGCCAAGGGCAAGATCGTCGTCACTCTCGCGTAGCCGCGCGGGACCTTCGCGCCCGCCACAGCAGCCCGACATAGCAAAGATCGAAGACGCTGCAAAGGACCCCGATGCCCAGGATGAGCGGCGAATTCCGGTAAACGCCGAAGACGATGATGGGAGCCAGGGTCCCGATCCACTTGGCCAGGCCGATCAGGAGGGACTGCCCACGCATTCCGCCGCGGGCTGCGAACATGGCGATGAACAGCCCGGACATCAGGAGGTTCTGGAGGAAGGCCGAATAGCGGGCCGCGTTATCCCAGCCGAACTCTCCAACGAACAGCAGCTGCACGGCGAAGGACGTGACTCCGAGCAGGAGCGCCCAGCCGATAAAGTGTGACCGCGTCACCCAGGCCGGCAGTTCGGATCTGCCGAACTTCAGGAATGTGTACACAATCACGACGTCGGCCAGGCCCCATGTGATGTTGAAGATGCCCTGGGCGGTAATTCCGGTGGCGACCGAGCGTGCGGCATAGATGGTTTCCCACCCGAAGTTCAGGCCGAGCGCGGCGGCAGGAATGGCGTAGCTCTTGTCCCTGAACCCGATCCGGATGGCGTCGACGTAGACCGCCGTCCAGGCAACGCCGCTCACGATCGTCAGGAACAGGACCACAGTTTCCTCCCCGCGTCAGCATCCAGGCAACGCTAGACGCGGCCGAGTGCGTCGATGTCCTCGAGGAACTCCTGATGGACTTCCTCGCTCACCGTCGTCCGGGTGTCCCGGATGGCATCCAGGTAATCATCGGTCCCGGGGCCCTTCCGGACGGCATCGCGGAGCGCGGCATCGCCCCCGGAGGCCGCTCCGCCGTCGTCGTAGACCGCCTTCTCCAGCGCCCGCTGGGAGGCGCGGCGGGCCGCGTACTCGATGTCCGCGGGGGAGAATCCCTCGGTGCGGTCCACCAGGAGCTCGACGTCGACGTCGTCCACCACGGCGGCCGGGATGAAGCGCTGCCACATGGCCTCGCGCGCCTGGCGGTCGGGCAGGCCGATGGGGATGACGTAGTCGAACCGTCCGTGCCGCAGGAAGGCCGAATCCAGGGCGCGGATGAAGTTGGTGGCACAGACCAGGAGACGGCCGGGCTGTTCGCGGAAGGCGGGGATGATCTTGAGGAGCTCGTTGGTGACGCCCTGCAGCGGCGACGGCGGTTCGCCCGAGCGTTGGGAGGCGATCTCCTCGACCTCGTCGATGAACACAACGGCGTGCTCCAGCTCGGCGATCTCCAGGAAGGTCTCGCGGAGCGCCCCCGCCAGGCCTTTCGGGTCGGAGGCCAGGCGGGACGGGAAAACCTCAACGAACGGCCACTCGAGGCGCGACGCGATCGCCTTCGCGAACGTCGTCTTGCCGGTCCCGGGAGGACCGAACAGGACGACGGCGCGCGGGGGCACCACGCCGTACTCGTCGGCAAGGTCGGCCTCGGCCAGGGGGAGCACGAGGCGCCGTTCGAGGAGCTCCTTCTCGTTGCGCATGCCCGCGACGTTTTCCCAGAGGTCGCGGGCAAGGATGCGGCCGCCGAGCTGGCTCAGGGGTTCAAGCTCCTGGCGCTGGACCGGGATTTTACGTTCGAAGTAGCGCAGGTTCTTCTTGAGCACGAACCCGCGGCTGAGGAAGGCCTCCACGCGGGTCTCGGATTCCGGCATGAGTGCGGAGAGCTTGTTGAGCCCGTGCGGGGCCATCCGGTTCTCGACGGCGGCCAGCAGTGCGGTGCCGATCCCCCGGCCGCGGTACTCGGGGAGGGTGGCGAGGAAGACAATCCAGCCCTGGTCGTGCGCGGCCCGTCCGACGGCTGCGCCCACCACCTGTTCCCCCTGCACAGCGACGACGGCGTGGTCCTTCTCGCAGGAGGCGAGGACCTCGGAGAGCGCGTAGACGGGCTCCACGTTGGTCGCCTTGAGAGATTCCCACAGGTGCAGGATGCCGTCCAGATCGGCCGAGTGGAAATCCCTGATCCGCCAGTTGGTCATGTGGTCTCTCCCGGGTGGTTCGTCGCTGAGCCAGTGTGAGCTTGTGTGCTGAGCATATGCGAACCGCCCGGTCGTGGGGGCGCGGGGACGTTGCGTTACGGCGGGGGCGCCGCCATAGCGCAACGGACGGAACCTCCCCGGTCAATACAGCTAGTCCTCGTCACCTGCGGCGGCCCGTACCGCGCGGTTGGCTACCAGCGGCGAGGGGCCGGTGTATCCCTCACGGACCGCGGCCAGCTCCAGGACGCGCTCACGGCAGAGGCGCCAGCCCAACATCAGCGCCGGGATAACCACCACCAGGGAGGCAACGGTCCAGGTGCCGACAGGGGAGTCGAAGGCCATCAGGACCACGACCGTCAGCAGGAACGCGAGCGTGATCCAACCGGTGACGGGTGCCCCGGGCATCCGGAACGCCGGACGCAGCAGTTCGCCGCGGGCGGCCAGCCGTGCCAGCTGCATCTGGCACATTACGATCATTGCCCAGGTGCTGATGATGCCAAGGGAGGCGACGTTTAGCACGATTTCGAACGCTTCGGCCGGGACCAGGGCATTAAGCACGACCCCCAGGACTGCCACAGCCGCAGTGAGCGCGATGCCGCCGTAGGGGACGCCGGCCTTGTTCATGTGTGCCGCGAACTTCGGGGCTGAGCCGGTGACGGACATGGACCGCATGATGCGGCCGGTGGAGTACAGGCCGGCATTGAGCGAGGACAGTGCCGCGGTCAGGACCACCAGGTTCATGATGGCATCCACCCCGTCAACCCCGATCGAGCCGAAGAACGTGACGAACGGGCTCTCGCCGGCCTTGTAGGAGGTGTACGGCAGGAGCAGGGAGAGCAGGACCAGGGAGCCGACGTAGAACACAGCGATCCGCACGATCACCGTGTTGATGGCCTTGGGCATGATCTTTTCCGGGTTTTCGGTTTCGCCGGCTGCGGTGCCGATCAATTCAATCGAGGCGTAGGCGAACACCACGCCCTGCATCACCACGACGGCAGGCAGGAGACCGTTGGGGAACATGCCGCCGTTGTCGGCGATCAGGCTGAAGCCCGCTTCCTGGCCAGCCACGGGGGTGCCGAAGATGACGAAGTAAACGCCGACCAGCAGGAAGGTCACCAGGGCCGCTACTTTGATGAGCGCGAACCAGAACTCCAGTTCACCGAAGACCCTGACGGAGACCAGGTTCAGCCCGAGGACCAGGATCAGGGCTGTCAGCGCCCACGTCCACTGCGGCACATCCGCGATGGGGGCCCAGTATTTCTTGAAGAAGTTCATGTAAAGCGCGACGGCCGTGATGTCCACGATCGCCGTCATGGCCCAGTTCAGCCAGTACAGCCAGCCGGTGACGAAGGCGGCCTTCTCACCAAAGAATTCGCGGGCGTAGGAGACGAACGAACCTGAGGACGGGCGGTGCATCACCAGTTCGCCCAGCGCGCGAAGGATCATGAAGGCGAAGAAACCGCAGATGGCGTAGCTGATGATCAGCGCGGGGCCGGCCGTGGCGAGGCGCCCGCCGGCGCCCATGAAGAGCCCGGTGCCGATTGCGCCTCCGATGGCGATCATCTGGACCTGCCGTGGCTTGAGGCCCTTGTGGTAGCCCTGGTCCTCCCGGTGGAGCGTTGCTTCCGAGGCATGCGCATGCGCCGGAATGGTGTGGTCGGTGATGGATGGTGTCTGTGCGGGTGCCTGTTTTTGGGCAGTGTCCTGCTGGGGCTGTGTCATGAGAGTCCTTTGTTTACTTGCTCAGGTTCGCGAGGCGCTGCGGGCTGAGAAGGTCCTCGAGCTGCTCAGCGGTGAGCAGTCCGTGTTCCAGCACAAGTTCGGCGACGCCCTTGCCGGTGGCGAGGGCTTCCTGGGCGATGGCGGTTGCGGTGGCGTAGCCAAGGTGGGGATTCAGGGCAGTGACCAGGCCGATTGACTGCTCCACGGTGAGGCGGAGCCGTTCGGTGTTGGCGGTGATGCCCCGGACGCAGCGTGCCGTGAGGGTGCGGCAGGCAGCTTCCAGGTGGGAGATGCTCTTGTGAAGGGTGTGGACGATAATGGGTTCGAAGGCGTTGAGCTGCAGCTGCCCGGCTTCGGCGGCCATGGTGATGGTGACATCGTTGCCGATGACCTCGTAGGCGACTTGGCTGACCACTTCCGGGATCACCGGGTTGATCTTGCCGGGCATGATGGAGGAACCCGACTGCACCGCGGGGAGGTTTATTTCGCCGAAGCCCGCACGCGGGCCGGAGGAGAGCAGCCGGAGGTCGTTGCAGATCTTGGAGAGCTTGACGGCCACGCGCTTGAGCACGCCGGAGAGGTGCACGAAGGCGCCCACGTCCTGGGTGGCCTCGATGAGGTCGGCGGCGGTGACCAGCGGCAGGCCCGTGATCTCGGCCAGGTGCCGGCACGCAGCCCCGGCGTATCCGGCGGGGGCGTTCAGGCCGGTGCCGATTGCCGTGGCGCCGAGGTTGATTTCATGGATGAGCAGGTCCGCCTCGGCAAGACGGAGCCGGTCCTCGCCGATGGTGACGGCGTAGGTGCCGAATTCCTGGCCCAGGGTCATGGGGACGGCGTCCTGAAGCTGGGTGCGGCCCATTTTCACCACGGTCCGGAACTCAAGGGCCTTGGCGGCGAAGGCCTCCTCCAGCTCGGCGAGGGCTGCCAGGAGTTCCCGAGCGGCGAAGATGGTGCCCAGCTTCACGGCGGTGGGGTAGACATCGTTGGTGGACTGGCTGAGATTCACGTGGTCATTCGGGTGAAGGCTGGCGTAATCACCCTTGGGCCGGCCCAGGATCTCCAGCGCACGGTTGGCGATGACTTCGTTCGCGTTCATGTTCGACGACGTTCCGGCGCCGCCCTGGATGACGTCCACCACGAACTGATCGCTGAGCTTGCCGTTCAGAACGTCCGCACACGCATCCTCGATGGCCTGCGCACGCTCGTTGTCCAGGAGCCCGAGGTCGCGGTTGGTGCGGGCGGCCGCCAGCTTCACGGCGGCCAGTCCGCGGACCAGGTACAGGTTCGAGGAGAGCGGCTGGCCGGTGATGGGGAAGTTCTCCACTGCCCGGAGGGTGTGGACGCCCCAGTACGCGGCGGCAGGAACATCCCTGTCGCCCAGGAGGTCGTGTTCGGTGCGGAAGTCTGCGTGTTCGCCGATCGGGGTCATGGCTGTCCTTACAGGGCGTCGGGGGCGTTGGAGGTCTCGGCGGCAGCGAGGAAATCGGTGGGCCGCAGCAGCCCGACGGGCCGGCCGCCGCCCAGCACAGGGGCCGCCGCGAGGCCCGCCAGGGGCGGGGTGCCGACGTCGAGCGCGGCCAGCAACCGCACGGTGACGGGCATGCGGGCGCGGTCCCCGCCGTCGGAGATCTTCACGGCGACGGCGCGGCCATCGGGGAGTCCCACGAGCTGGACGCCCTCGAAGCCGTCCTTGGCCAGCAATCCCGGGACCAGACGCATCAGCTCAGTGACATCCCGGTTCTCGCCCGCAACCATCTGCGGGTGCCGGCGCATGGCGCGTGCGACGGCCGCTTCTGCACCGCTTCCGGATTCAGCCGCCGCGGCCAGGTTGCCGAACGCATGGGCCATGCCGCGCAGCGTGAGGGCGAAGAGTGGGGTGCCGCAGCCGTCAGTGGAGGTGCGTTCCGGTTCCTCGCCCGTCAGCTCCACGACGGTTCGCGCCACCAGCTGCTGCAGCGGATGCGCCGGATCCAGGTAACCACGCACCGGCCAGCCGTTGACGACGCAGGTGGCAGCCATCGCGGCGTGTTTCCCCGAGCAGTTCTGGGCCAGCTGGCTGGCCCGCCCGCCGCCGCCAAGCCATTCCTCGCGCTCACGGGCGCCGTAGGGGAGGTCGGTGCTGTTCTCCAGATCCTCCGGGGTCAGCCCATGCAGGTCCAGGATGCGCCGCGCACCCTCACGGTGGCCGGCGCCGCCGGAATGGCTGGCGGCCGCGAGGGCGAGGAGCTCCTCCGGAAGGTCCAGACCGGCGCGGACCATGGCGACGGCCTGCAGGGGCTTCAGGGCGGAGCGCGGGTAGAACGGGGCGAGGGGCTCGCCGGCGGCCAGGAGGATCCGGCCGTCCGCTGCCGTGGCGATTGCCGAGCCGTAGTGGACACTCTCCACCAGGCCGTCGCGGGTCTGGACCGCGAGCGGTACATGGGCCGGGAACCGATCCGGGGCCAGCGGGGCCGGGATGTGCGCGGGGGCAGGAAAAATCATTGCGTCCTTTGGCGGTGGTGTTGGCTGCTGCTGACAGGGGCATAGGGCGCCTGCCGTCAAGGGCTAAGAATCGAGTCGAGGGCCACACCAACGGCGTGGAGGTGCTGGCTCATGGCGATGCCCGCCGTCGCCGCGTCGCCGGCTTCGATGGCGGCCAGGATGCGCCGGTGCTCCTCGTCCGAGGCGTGCTGGCGGTCTGCCACCATGTTCAGGGTCTCGGACTGGTGGGCCAGGGCCTCGCGGATGTCCGCGACGACGTTTTCAAACACTTTGTTGCGGCTGGCCCGCGCGATCAATGCATGGAAACTGGAGTCCAGGCCCACCCACACTTCGGGGTCGTCCTCGGCAGTCATCGCGGCGACGATGTCCCGCATGGTCTCCAGTTCCTCGGGCGAACGGCGCTCCGCGGCCAGCCCCGCGGCAGGAACCTCGATGTGGGGACGTGCCTCGGTGAGGTCGCGTGCGGAGTACTGGCCAAGGACCAGGTCCTTGGCCACGTGGTTGGCGACGACAAACGTGCCCCGCCCGGTCCTCGTGACGGTCAGGCCCAGCGCGGTGCACGAACGCAAGGCCTCGCGGACCACGGAGCGGCTCACGCCATACTGCTGTGCGAGCGTGGCCTCGGAGCTCAGCTTGGCGCCGACGCCGAGCTTGCCGGATTCGATGTCGGACCGAAGGACATTGAATACTGCCTCGGCCGCGCTGAGGCGGACGAGAGGCTGTCCGGCTGTCCGGCTGTCTGACAGGTTCATGCCTTAAAACATGGCACGGGTCACACTTGAGTGTCAACTGTGACGGCGCCTGTTCAGATCCCCAGCGTTGCCAGGCTCTGCTGCAGCGTTTCCGCCGAGCGGTGCAGGGAGGCCAGCTCGCCTTCGTCCATCGGGGTGTCCAGTACTTTGCTGACGCCGCCGTTCCCCACGATGCTCGGCAGGGACAGCGCCACACCGGAGATTCCATATTGGCCGTCCAGCACGGTGGAAACCGGGAGTACCGCGTTTTCCGCTCGCAGCAGGGCCTCGACGATACGCGCCCCGGAGAGCCCGATGGCGTAGTTGGTCGCGCCCTTGCCGGCAATCACCTTGTAAGCTGCCTGCGTCACTTCCCTGGCGGTCTCGGCCAGGTAGCCGGGCGTAAAGATCCGTTCGCCCTCCGCCTGCCAGCTGCGGATGGGGACCGGGCCGATGGTGGCGCCGGACCAGACGGGGAACTCGGTGTCGCCGTGCTCGCCCACCATGCTGGCGTGGACGCTAGCGAGCGAAACGCCGGCACGCCGTGCCAGCAGCCAGCGGAGCCGGGAAGTGTCCAGCACGGTGCCCGAAGAGAAAATGCGTTGCGGCGGCAGCCCGGAAATCTTCTGCGCGGCGACCGTCAGGACATCGCAGGGGTTAGTGACCAGCACATAAACGGCGTCGGGGGCATGCATCAGCAGTTGCGGCATGAGCGCTTCGAGGATGCGGACGTTCGTGCCGGCAAGATCCAGGCGCGTCTGGCCGGGCGCCTGTTTTGCCCCGGCCGTGATGACGACGACGTCGGCGCCTTCCGTCGCAGAGATGTCCCCGCCGCCTGTGACAGTTGCGGCCGCGGCCGCAAACTGAGTCCCGTGGGCGAGATCCAGCACTTCGGCCTCCGCCTTGATCGCGTTGACGTCGAACAGGGCGACGTGCCCGGCCGATCCGCGGATAAGTGCCGCGTAGGCGAGGGAGGTTCCGACGCTGCCGGCGCCGATGATCGCCAATTTCGAGCCCCGGTTCTCCGACATGGTCTTCCTCTTCCCCGGACCCCGCTGGCAGGGCCCCGCTCACTGTGTTGCCCCGGATCCTTCGGCACGGGCTGTAGCACCCTGCCTGGTCAGCGGCCCGCGAGGGGATGATGACGTCGGATCCGGTGTCCCCTCAAGCTTCGTTGCGGGTCGCCGGTATGTGGAGGGCCGTTGGACCCTATGCCGGCATGACAAACCCGGCACGAACGTACCGAATCTGCCTTTTTCACCGCCCGTCCGCGGGGCTAGACTGGATAGTGGCGTAAAACGGCACGATCGTTCCTATCCCAAGGGGTCCCCATGTCGGAGTCTTTCGCGGATCAACTGGCCGCCGGCGTGCGCGCGCGCCGCGGGGCACTTCGGCTGAGCCAACGGGACGTGGCCGAGCTCGCCGGGGTCTCTGAACGCTTTGTGCGGTTCGTTGAGCAGGGCAAGCGCAGCGTGCAGCTGGACTCGTTGATTGCGCTCCTGGGGACGCTCGGGCTCGAACTCCAGCTGGGGACCCGGACGAGCCCGGCCGCCCGGGCACTCGCCGGCGCACCCGAACACAGCCAGGAACCCCGGCCATGAGGCACCGGATCGCGGACATCTACAAGGCCGGCGTGCTGGCGGCGCGACTGGAGCGGCACGGCGGCGGCACGAGGTTCACCTACCTGCCGGACTATCTGGCGTCCGGCGGACCCGCCGTCGCGAGCTCCCTGCCGCTGTCCGCGGAGCCGGTGCTGTGCGCCGCAGGCGCCGCCCCGCCGTATTTCACCGGTCTGTTGCCCGAAGGCCGACGACTGAACGCGCTCCGCCGGTCGGTCAAGACCAGCGTGGATGACGAACTGTCGCTGCTCATCGCCGCCGGGGCGAACCCGGTGGGCGACGTGCAGATCGTCGGGCACGGGGAAAAACTGGACCCGGTCGAGCACGCCGTCGAGCTCGATGCGCAGACGCCGGTGGACTTTGACGCGCTGCTGGGAGACTCGGGGTTGATCGACCCGGTGGCGCTCGCGGGCGTCCAGGACAAGCTGTCCGCCGGTATGATTTCGATGCCGGTGGCGAGTGCGGGCCGGCGGTACATCCTCAAGCTCAACGCGCCAGAGTTCCCGCATGTGGTGGAGAACGAGTTCGTAATGTTCCGCTACGCGGCCCGGCTGCGGATTCCCTTGAGCCGTGTGCACCTTATTCGCGACGTCGCGGGCCGGCCGGGGCTGCTCGTGGAGCGCTTTGATCGTATTCCCCTTGCGGAATACGATCCGGGAGGGGCGCCAAACGCGGTACGGCGGCTCGCCGTCGAGGACGGGGCCCAAGTGCTGGGGCTGTACCCCGCTGATAAATACAACGTCGGCTACGGGCGGGTGTGCCAGGCGCTGGCGGCTTATTGTGCGGCGCGGCTGCCGGCGCTTCGGAACCTGGCCATCCAGGCGGCGTTCGCGTGGCTCAGCGGAAACGGCGACCTGCACGCCAAGAATGTGTCCATGGTGCAACAGTCGTCGGGGGAGTGGTCTATCGCCCCGGTATACGACATCCCCTCCACAGTGGTGTACGGGGACAGAACGCTCGCCCTCATGCTGGATGGCAAGCGCACCGGGATCTCACGGAGGCATTTCCTGGGGTGGGCCGCCGGGCTGGGATTGACCGAGCGGGCCGCGGTCCAGGTCCTGGAGCTCGGGCTGAAGGCGTCCGGACCGCTGCTGGCGGACCTGGAGGCGGGTACGGCATTCGGTGCCACGAACGAGGACGGCGCCTCACCGTTCCCGGCGATGGTGACCAGGAACTGGGTCAAGGAACTCAAGCACCGGCGGAGGCTGCTGGAGGGGTGAGATCGCGCCGTCGGCAGGTGCCGGCGTCGGGTGTTCCGCAGGAGGGTTTTATCACCGGCCGAGGGTCAGAGGTGCTGGATGCCCGCCCGCTGCATGGCGTCCTTGTAGACGTCCACGTTCTTGGCGAGGAGTTCGTCCTGCTTCGCTGCCGAGACGGCGAAAGCGCGGCCCCCAAGGGCAGTGGCCTTGTAGATTTTGACGCCGTGGTTCTTCAGCGAGGAGTGGTAGGTCTTCTCGAAGAGCGTCAGGAAAGCATTAGCGTCGGCGCCGTGGGCGATCACAGCGGAAACGCGCTTGTTGATCTTCAGGAACTGGCGGAAGGGCCGGAGGCCGTCCGTCTTCTCCTGGACGTTGAGGGCGGAGGGAAGCTCGGGATCGCGGACCCACGGGTAGGCATTCCACGGCATCACGTAACGGGGATCGAGCTCCGCGGCTTCGTAGATGGACGTGGCACGGCGGGCGGCTTCGTCGTCATTGAAATGGGAGACGAAGCCCGACTCGGTGCCCTTGCCCGGGCTGACATGGAGGCTGACAATCCGGCACTCGTCCTCGTCATGGACCGGATCGATGTAGGGGACCACGGACCCCGGCTTCTTCTCCATGAGTTCGTCGCAAAGCTGCGTCACAGCGGCGATGTTCGGTTCCTGCAGCAGGGCCTTTTTTTCGTCCCAGTCAATCGTCACGATTTCTCCCTCGGCACACGGCGTCCAGAATCAGGCGTCTTGTTCCACTCTACGCGTTTGGCGGAGGTGCCGCTTTCTTGGAGGTCGGTTTGTGGCCAGAGGCCCTCGACCCCTAGTCACGGCCGGCGGCCGGACGTACGCTTAAAGCGCCTGCAGGTAACCATCTGATGTACGCCGGGTCGTTCAGGACATGCAAATGTCCGAGCCATCTCATAGCGAGATCGCGAAGGTACCTGCAGGTCTTTGTGTCCACGACCGCCGACGCCGCTTCCGCCGCGGACGCTCCCGCGGCCCCTGCCCTGCGCTTGCCGCGTTTGAGCATCTCGGCGGCGAACGCCCTGGCCAAGCCAGGTTACGGACCATCTCCGTAGCCGCGACGCTAACCGCTGCTTGCGAAGCCGCTCAGGGCGCCTGCCCGCCGTCCATACTTTAAGTGTCCCGGCGACCACCGACATGAAAGCGGCCGCGGAACCTGCGGTTTCGTAGGCTTCGACGGAACGCCCCGATCCAAGGAACCTATGCCGCTCAACAGACAGACACTGAAGCAGGACGGGTTCACCGGGTTCCGGCCGCTCGCGGACCTTGACACCAACCGGGTCCCGCAACGCACCGGAATCTTTGCGGTACTGCGTCCCGAGGGCTTCGAACCGCGGTTTCTGTCCAAGAGTACGGCGGGAGTCTTCAAGAAGAAGGATCCCTCCCTGGCGGCGACCGCCCTGGCCGCCGAATGGGTCGACGGCGCCGACGTCCTCTACCTGGGCAAGGCCGGCCCCGGGAGCAAAGGCAACCGCGGGCTGCGCCGGCAGATCCAGGAGTTCGTCGATTTCGGCAAAGGCAAACCGCCGGGCCACTGGGACGGCCGGCTCGTCTGGCAGCTCGCCGCGGCAGGGTCGCTGGTCATCGCGTGGAAGGAGCTGCCCGTGGAGCAGCTTAACGCAGCCGAAGCCGGGTATCACACCGCGTTCGTGGAAGTGTACGGCCGGCTGCCGTACGCCAACCTCGTCCGGGCGCGGGTCAGAGGCGACTGACGCCGTCGTGCGTGAATCTCCCGCCCACCAGGGTGGCCGCCACCGGCATCGCGGCGAAGGCGCCGTCTGGGGCCGTGAACGGGTCGCCGTCGAGCACCGCGATATCTGCCGGGTCGCCGACGCGGATCCGGCCGCGCCCCCGGGCCGAAGCCGCCAGGGCCTCCTGCCGGGTAAGCGCCTGCTCCGGATGCCAGGGGCCGCGGCCGTCCTGCCGCGACCGCGTGGTGGCGGCCGACATCGCGGTCCAGGGTTCCAGCGGCGCCACCGGCGCATCGGAGCCCAGCGCCAGGGTGGCCCCGGCGGCCAGCAGGGACCGCAGCGGGAAGGCCCGGTCGGTGCGCCCGGCCCAGTTCGCGTCGGCGGCATCGCGGTCGTCGAGGGCATGCGCCGGCTGGACGCTCGCCGTCAGGCCGAGCTGGCCGAAGCGGGCGAAGTCCTGCCGACGGACAAACTGGGCATGCTCGATCCTTCCGGAGATTCCGGCCGCCGCAAACGCGTTCAGCGCCACCTCGTTGGCGCCGTCGCCGATCGCGTGGACGGCCGGAACAAAGCCGGCCTCCCGGGCCCGAGCCAGCAGGTCCAGCAGCTCGTCCTCGCTCACGGTGAGTAGGCCCCGTCCGCCGTGCGGATACGGATCGACACAGTATGCCGTGCGGGTGTTCAGCGATCCATCGATAAGGACTTTGAGGGGCCCCACCCTGAGGAGTCCGGCCCCGCCGTCGAGCGCCAGCCCTGTGCGCATCCCCTCGGCAGCCGCACGGTCCAAATCCTGGGGGTAGACCCCCGCGTCCACCCGGAGGGCATCAAATCCACCGGCGATCCGGCGCTGCCAGACGTCCCGGTTCCACGTCATCTCGAAGTCGACAATTCCCACGACGCCGCGCACTGCGGCCGCGCGGCCGGCCTCCCGCACCCAGCCATCGACGATGGCGTCCGGCAGCCTGCCGAGCTCGCGGGTCAGGTTGAAGGCCGGCTCCTCCCGGAGGAGTCCGCTCCGGTCCACGGATACGCCGTACCGTTCCGCCGCCGCGCTGTTCAGCCAGACGCAGTGAAGATCGTGGCTTAGGAGGGCAGCCGGCAGTCCGAGCGTCGCGGCGTCAAGCATGTCCAGGGCGGGCACGTCCGGCCAGACGGCGTCCCGGAACCCCACTCCCACCAGTGTCCGGCCGCCGCCGGCCGCGCCGCCCACGCCAGCGTCGGCAAGGTGGGCGCGGACGGCGTCGGCTGCGTCCTGCGCAGAGGCTGCACGCGAGAGGTCAACCCGGTTGGCGGCCAACGCCCACTGGGTCATGTGGACATGCTCATCCCACAGGCCGGGAATAACGTAGCGTCCCGCAAGGTCAGCTACAGGGACGCCCGGGACGCCAGCGGACGCGGCCCCCGCCGGAGTGATCCGGGAGACCGCGCCGTCGGCCAGGTGGATGTCATAAAGGGCCGCATCACCGGGCTGCCTAACGGAGGCCAGCACGAGGTTAGGCGCAGCCGGGGGATTATCTGTTGCAGGCATAGGAAACAGGCTAGGGGCGGAATGGCCAAGCAACAATCCGGGCCCGCCAGCGCTACCAGGGACTTTCGCCCCTTACCCCCGAATCATGCACTCGCCAAGCTGTATTTGGGGCGGTTCCCGCACGGCTTTGGGGAGATGAACTGCGTCAAGGAACTCAACACCGGTCTCGCTCAGCATTGGGGAAGGAAATGGCACTTTGCACTTTTCAGCTTCCGCAGGAAAAGGCAGGAGACCACGGCCGTATGAGCAAATTCAGCCCAGTTATTGGAATCCACTCACTCCCGACACCCGTCAGGGAGCTCTGACGGGTCCATGCATCACCACGTTCCGGACCCCCGACTCAAAGTCCTTATCCGCATCGACGCCGACGCCGAATCCACCCGCGTCGAAGTCCGGGGCGTTGTCACAGCGGCAAACGTCCGGGCCCTTTACGTGGTCGCGCGCCGGGTAAGCGCCAAGTTGCCCGGGCACGAAATCGTCATCGACTTGGCCCACGCCCGCGTGTCAGCCGCCGCCATCAACGAACTCCGCGAACGTGCGCAACTCTCGTCGCTGTACTCGGGGATCGATGCCTCAGAGACCCCGTGCCGGCTGCGCCTCGTGGACCCGCTAGTCATCCTCAAAACCAAGGAGCACGCATGAAAGCCCTCGTCTACGGCGGTCCCGGAGAAAAATCCTGGACGGACGTCCCCGATCCCAAGATCCAGACTCCCAGCGACGTCATCGTCAAAGTGGACACCACCACCATCTGCGGGACGGACCTCCACATCCTCAAAGGCGACGTTCCCGCCGTGACAAAAGGCAGGATCCTGGGTCACGAAGGCGTTGGAACCATCACGGAGATCGGCTCATCCGTGACCAGCCTCAAAGTCGGGGACCGCGTCATCATCTCCTGCATCAAGTCGTGCGGGCACTGCGCCAACTGCAAGACCGGCCTCTACTCCCACTGCCTGGGCGACGAAGGCAAGTCCGGCATTGGCTGGGTCTTCGGGCACCTGATCGACGGCACCCAGGCCGAGTACGTCCGCGTCCCGTACGCCGAAAACTCCCTCCACCTGCTGCCGGACGGCGTCAGTGACGAGCAGGCGGTGATGCTCTCCGACATCCTCCCCACCGGATTTGAGATCGGCGTGCAGTACGGCCGGGTCAAGCCCGGCGACACGGTCGCCGTCATCGGTGCCGGGCCAGTCGGCCTGGCCGCGATCGCCACCGCGGGCCTCTACGGCGCCGCCACGATCATCGCCATAGACCTCGACGCGAACCGGCTGGAGAAATCCCGCGAATTTGGTGCCACGGACGTCGTCTTGTCCAGCGCCGCGGACTGGAAGGAGCAGGTGCTGGCCCTGACCGACGGGCAGGGCGTGGATGTGGCCATCGAAGCCGTCGGTATCCCCGCGACCTTCGACATGTGCACCAACATCGTCCGGCCCGGCGGCAACGTGGCCAACGTAGGCGTGCACGGCAAGTCCGTGGAACTTCATGTGGAGGACCTCTGGATCCAGAACATCAACATCAGCATGGGCCTGGTCAACACCAACACCACCCCCATGCTGCTCAAGCTCGTGGCGCAGCAGAAAGTGCCGGCTGACACCTTCGCCACCCACCACTTCAGCTTCGATGAGTTTATGGAGGCCTACGACACCTTCGCCCGGGCTGCGGAAACGAAAGCGCTCAAAGTAGTGATCACTGCGTGAAAGCCGGAAGCCGGGCGAAACCCTGCTGAGATCGGTGGGCCGGTGAACGGCAGGTCCACGCACGCGCGCTGGACCGGAGTCTTGAAATGGACCATCTGAAAGGACGGCGGCCATGAAACCAGGCCGGATTGTCATGCTGGTGCTGGGTACGCTGGGCGCCCTCGTGGGCCTGGGGCTGCTGGCGGGCGCGGGCGCGACGGGGTGGGCCAACTACCAGCAGCGCGACGGCGGGTACTTCACTTCGCCGTTGGAGCGTTTCTCGGGGGATTCCTACGCCCTGACGTCCCCGCGCCTGGACATCATGACCGGACGCGGCATGCCCGAGGGGACTCCCGTGGACATACCCGGGAGCGTTGTGCTCCGCGGCTCCGCCGCCGACCCCGGGAAGAATATCTTCATAGGGATCGCCCCCCGCGACGACGCGGCAGCGTACCTGGCAGGCGTCAAGCACACCGAGATCATCGACGTCAGGTTTGATCCCTTCCGGGCGCAGTACGGCGAGATCGCCGGCACCAAGGCCCCTGCGCGGCCGGAGCAACAGGGTTTCTGGGTAGCGTCCGCGACAGGTCCCGGGCAGCAGGAGCTCAAGTGGGACCTGCGCTCCGGAAACTGGGCCGTGGTCATCATGAATGCCGATGCCAGCACTCCCGTAGCCGTTGATCTGCAGGCCGGCGCCCGCTCCGATCTGCTCTGGCCGATCTTCGTCGGGCTGCTGATCGGCGGCCTTGTCCTCCTGGCGGTCGGCGTGCCCCTGATCGTGGCCGGGGCCGCGGGACTCGGCCGCGGTGGCCCGCCGTCGTCCCCGCCCCGTCACCCCGGCCAGCCCTACGGAGACCAGCCGTACGGAAGCCAGCCCTATCCCATGCAGGCCCAGGCTGCCCCGGCCTACCCCGGGCTACCCGGCCCGCCGCAACCTTATGCGGCCCCGCCGTATGGCGCGACGCCGTACCCTCCGGGGAACCATCCTGCCTGGGCGGGGGCGCCTCCGGGCGGCGGCAGAGCCTACCCGGCCCGGCTCAGCGGCTATCTGGACCCCAACCTGTCCCGCTGGCTGTGGCTGGTGAAGTGGCTCCTGGCTATTCCGCACTACATCATCTTGTTCTTCCTGTGGTTCGCCTTCGTCGTCACCACCATCGTGGCCGGGTTCGCGATCCTGTTCACGGGACACTATCCGCGCTCGCTGTTCAACTTCAACGTCGGGGTGATCCGCTGGAACTGGCGGGTGGCCTTCTACTCCTACAGCGCTCTCGGCACGGACATCTACCCGCCCTTCACGCTGGCCCGGACGGACTACCCGGCGGACTTCGACGTCGACTATCCCGAGAGGCTCTCCCACGGGCTGGTGCTCGTGAAGTCCTGGCTGCTGGCCATTCCCCACCTGCTCATCATCGGCGTGCTGACCGGTACGGCGCGGACCTGGACCATGCGCGACGGTAACTGGGTGCAGGAAGGGGTGGGCGTTTCCCTCATAGGGCTGCTGGTATTCATTGCCGGAGTCGTCCTGCTGTTCACCGGCCGGTACTGGCAAGGCCTGTTCGACTTCCTGCTCGGCCTGAACCGCTGGATCTACCGGGTGATCACCTACGTGTCCCTGATGCGCGACGAATACCCGCCGTTCCATCTGGACATGGGGCCGAGCGACCCCGGGGACGCACCGGCGATCGCCTACGGTGGCCCTCCGCCGCCCGAAGCGGCGACTGCATCTCCTGCGTACCCGCCGCCCGAAGCGGCGACTGCATCTCCTGCGTACCCGCCGCCCGGCGGTGGCCCGCTCGACGGCGGTCCTGCCGGGGACCTCCCGTCAGCCTCACCGGGCGAGCCTGGCGGTCCGGCAGGCTTCTACGGCATCGGCGGCCCGGCCGCTTCCATCACCCCCGAAAGCCACGAAGACACGGGTGGTCCACCTGAGCCGGAACCGGGCGCCTCGCCGCGCCCCTAGGGCCTCGTGCCCTCTTGCCACCTGCCCTCCGCAAGAACATAGTTGAGGGAATTCACGACTCCTCGGCAGGAGGCAGGCGACCATGCTGAATAACGGAATCCCGGACAACGGCCTGCTGGCCGGCAAGACCGCACTGATCTACGGCGGGGGCGGCGCGATCGGCGGGGCCGTGGCTAGGGCGTTCGCGGCCGAAGGTGCGCTCGTCCACCTCGCGGGACGGACGGAGTCCCGGCTGGAGAAGGTAGCCCGGGACATCCAAAAGGCAGGCGGCAAAGCCGTGACCGCTGTCGTCGATGCCCTGGACGAAGAACAGGTGGATGCCTTCGTGGACCGGGTAGCGAAGAAGAACCGGATCGATATCTCCTTCAACGTGATCTCCTTTGGCGACGTGCAGGAGCCGTTAATGAAAATCGACGTCGATGACTTCACCCGCCCCATCGCCTTGGCCGCGCGCACCCATTTCCTCACCACCCGTGCGGCGGCCGCGCACATGATCAAGCAACGCTCCGGCGTCGTGCTGATGTTCGGCGGTTCGGGTCCGCAGACGCTGCCCGGACTTGGCGGGTTCAAGGTCGCACTGGACGCGATGGAGGGCCTGCGCCGTCAGTGGGCGCTTGAGCTTGGGAAGAACGGTATCCGGGTGGTCACCATGGTGACCGGCGGCATTGTCGAGACCATTCCCTGGCAGACCGAGGGGCGGGAGGAGATTGTGGTGGAGATCGCCAAGGCCGCGCACCTGAACCGTACCGCCACCCTGGCCGACGTCGGGAACGTGGCGTCGTTCATCGTGTCGGACAAGGCGGCCGCCATCACTGACGCCACCATCAACATCTCCAGCGGAGCGATCGTGGACTACTAGGAGGCACCAGCAGGGTCGGCGCGGTCCGGGACAGCCAACCAGCCGGTCCCCGGCAATACCGATGAAACACTCGAAAGAGGACAATGGCTGGAGCAGGCGCCGGACCCGGCGCCTGCGAATCCTAGGCAGGAGGCGGCAGCCATGCGGATCAGCCCGCCGCCACGACAGCGCCACAGCCGGCTTGCCGCGGCGGGAGTCGTGACCTGCCTCCTGGCGGCAGCAGCGGCCAGCGCGGCGCAGCCGGTTGTCACTGCAGCCCCGGCAGTTCGAGTGGTGGTTGTCGGAGATTCGCTGAGCACCGGGCACGGCACTTCACCCGCGCACGCCTGGCCTGCCCTGATCCGGACGGACCCCGTCCTCGCCGGATTCCAGGTGCTCAACGCCGCCGAGAACGGCAGCGGCTACCTCAGGCCCGGCGATCTTGACGGCACCTTCGGCACCCAGGTGGACCAGTTTGTCACCGGAGACACTGGCGTGGTGGTCTTCTTCGGCTCCGAGAACGACCTCGGCTACGCCGCGAGTGCCGTCGGCGACGCGGCCTCGGCGGCGATCACCCGCGCGGAGGCTCTGGCCCCCGCTGCGAAGATCATCGTGGTTGGCCCGCCGTCGTATTCGGCCGACCCTGATCCTGGACTTCTGGACATCCGTGGGCAACTAAAGTCCGCGGCCCATGCGACAGGCGCCGAGTTTGTCGATCCGATCGCGGAAGGATGGATCAGCAACGACGTCGGGGACCTGATCGGCCCCGACGGCGACCATCCCACCGTCGCCGGGCAGCAGTACCTCCTCGAGCACATCGCCGCCGTCATCGAGCAGGCGTCGCCGGAGCCCGCCGCCGAATGGGAACGGGCTGCGGAGTGACCCGCCGGCCGAGCGCCCTCCAAGGAAGAGCGGCTATCATGAGCCGGTGCCGCCTCTCGACGTCGTTATCACTGCCTGGCAGATTGACTGGACCGCCTTAGCCATCATCATTGCCTCTGGCGTGCTGTACGGCCTCGGACTCAAAGCTGCGGCGGCCAAGGAGCACCGCTGGCCCGTGTGGAGGACCGTGGCTTTCTACGTCCTTGGCCTCGGATCCCTGGCTGTCCTCACGTGCGGATTCCCCGGCGCCTACAGCTCCCAGCTCCGGTGGGCCTTCACCCTGAAGATTACGCTGATGCTCTTCGTGGTGCCGCTGCTGATCGGCCTGGGGAAGCCCATTTCCCTTGCCCGCGCGGCGCTCGCGGAACGGGGCATCGCACGGCTGGACGGCGTGCTCTCCAACCGCATGGTGCGGTTTGTGAGCAACTCCATGGCAGCCCCGCTGCTGGGGCTGGCTCTCTTCTCCACGTTCCTCACCCCGGCGTTCTACACGCTGCGCACGGACCCAGTGGCCGAAGCGCTCCTGACCATCGGCATACCCCTGCTCGGCATGCTCATGGCGCTTCCAATCATCGAAGAAGCGGACTTCCACCGTTCCAGCGCGTTCATCACGCTGGAATTCGTCTTCGTCTTCATTGAGCTGCTCATCGACGCGGTACCCGGAATCCTGTTGCGCCTCAACGGCCAGGTCCTCGATCACGTGACAACGCGGCAGTCGGCCGTGGCCTGGTTCCCGGATGCCCTGCGCGACCAGCAACTGGCGGGAGACGTCCTGTGGTTCATCTGCGAAATCGTCGACCTGCCCCTGATCATCCTGATGTTCATGCGCTTTTCCCGGAGCGACAAACGCGAGGCCCGCGGCTTTGATGACCTCACGGACGATCAACTCGACGAACTGAACGCGGAGCACCTGCGGCGGGCCCGCTAGCGTCTATTCGACGCTGACTTTCACCCGCTGCACCACATTGTTGCCCATGCCCTGGTAGTTCCAGGCCTGCTCCAGGGGCTGGGCGGCGCCGCTGGCATCCGCGGCACGGCACGCCAGCTCGTGTTCGCCGGGATCGGCCACCCACGGCAACGACCAGGCACACCAGGCGAAGGGAGCGGCCGGTTGCTCCAGATGGGCCGGCGCCCACTTGCCGTCGATCCCCACCTCGACCCGCTGCACCGCGCCTTCCCCGGACCACGCGCGCCCAGTCAGCATTACCGGTCCGGCGGGCAGGACCCGGCGCCTGGTGAAGAAGTCCGGGACACCCGGCGGGACCATGAGCGAGCGGACCTTCATCCACGTGACCGGCGTGCCGGCGTCGTCCGCGTCCTGCTGGTAACGGTACGCGACCGCCTGCTGGAAGCCGTCGAACGGCTTGGTCACCACCTTGATCGAGGACAGCCACTTCACGCTGGCCATGCCGTACCAGCCGGGGACCACGAGACGGAGCGGGTAGCCATGCTGTGGCGGAAGGTCGGCACCGTTCATCTGGTAGGCCAGCACGACGTCGGGCCGCAGCGCCTCGGAGACCGGCAGGCTCCGGGCGAACTGCTGGCTTACCTCGCCCTGGATCCCGGCATCGGCGCCCGTGAACACCACCTCGACGGCGTCAGCCTCGACTCCCGCCTGGGTCAGCAGGTAGGCCAGCGGAACGCCGGTCCACGTCGCCGTGCCGATGCCCTCCAGCATCCACGGCTGGCTCAGCGGCCGGGGACGTAGCAGGGACCGCCCGTTGCCGGCGCATTCCAGGGTGACGGGCACGCTGATGACCGGAGCCCGTCGCAGGGCACGGAGGTTCAGCTCCAGGGACCGCTGGACGGCGCCGCCGATCCGCAGATGCCAGTGGTCCGCGTCGATGAACGGGATGTCGAAGTGGTTGAGCACATAATGCAATCCGGGCGGCGTGGTCTCACGCTGCAGGGCTTCCAGCGGCATCGAGTGGTTCCGCACGGCGAGCTGGAGTTCCTCGGCCGTGAGCGGACCGTGGCTCGGCTCGCCGGGGTGTGCCGTGAGCCGCTGCGTCTGCCGGCGCAGGACACCGGGGGTACGTTTTGACATTTGCTTTGGCATGGCGCTGCCGTTCTGCTCCAAACCAGGCCGGATGTGGCCGGTTTCCCTGCGTTTAGGTCTACGCCGCAGCCCGCAGACCGTCAATACCGGGCCTGCCGGGCCAGCCGCCGCTACAGCCGATGCGCCTCCGCCAGGAACTCCGCCAGGCCCAGCGGCTCGCGGCCGGTCAAATCGTGCACCGCCGAGGTCGGCCCGGAGAACTCGCCGGCGGCGATTGCCGTGTACGTGCTTACCCACGCGTCAACCTGCCATGAGGGTGCGCCATAGGATGCCCGGGACGCGTAGGCCTCCTGGAGCGTCTCGTTCTCGAATCTGATGGTCCGCCCGGTCCCGGCGGTCAGGAGCTCCGCTGCCCGGACCAGCGAAATGTCCTCCGGCCCGGTCAGGTCGTAGGTCTTCCCGACATGAAGGACCGGATCGCGAAGCACCACGACCGCGGAGCGGGCAATGTCCGCCCGCGCCACTGCGGCCATCACACCGTCCCCTGCCGGCCCGCGGATGACGCCGTCCGCGCCGGCCAGAAGCGGCAGGAAGTCCAGATAAAAGTTGTCCCGCAGGAAGGTGTAGTCCATGCCGGAGGCCTTGATGCGTTCCTCCGTGGCGAAGTGGTCGCGTGCCAGCGTGAACGTCGCGTCCGGCGCGGCCCCGAAAAACGAGGTGTACACAATGTGCTGGACGCCGGCTTCGGCCGCGGCATCAACGAAAGTGTAATGCTGCTGCCGGCGGTCCTCGGCCTCCGCGGCGGAGACCATGAACAGCGTCTTCACCCCGTCCACGGAGGACCGCGCCAGCACGGGGTCGCCATAGCTGACAACCACTGGAACCGCGCCCGGGAGCTCCGGAGCGCGGCCGGCGTCCCGGACCAGGAGCCGCTGCGGACTGCCTGCGTTGGCCAGCAGGCCGGCCACCAGCCCGCCCAGGTACCCGGTGGAACCGGTGACGGCGAGCTCGGGCCCGGCTGCCATGGGCCCTACGCCTCCCGCGCTGCGGGCGATTTGGTCTGCCCGGGGTCGCGCTCGGCCAAGGAGCCGATGGCCGCATCGATCTTGTCCATGATGACTTCGTCCAGCTTCACGCCCGCAGCGGCCACGTTGCCGGCGATCTGCTCGGGGCGGGACGCGCCCATGATGGCCGAGGCCACGTTCTTGTTCTGCAGCACCCACGCGATGCTCAGCTGGGCCATGGTCAGCCCGGCCTCCTCCGCGATCGGCTTGAGCTGCTGGACCCCGGTGAGGACTTCGCTGGACATCCAGCGCTCGATCATTTTCGAACCGCCCTTGGCATCCGTCGCGCGGCTGCCCTCCGGGGCCGGCTTACCCGGGTGGTACTTGCCGCTCAGGACGCCCTGCGCCATCGGGGACCAGACGATCTGGGACAGGCCCAACTCTTCGGACGTCGGAACCACCTCGGCCTCAATGACCCGCCACAGCATGGAGTACTGCGGCTGGTTGGAGATCAGCTGGAAGCCCAGTTCCCCGGCGAGGGCATGGCCTTCGCGGATCTGGTTGGCCGTCCACTCGCTGACGCCGATGTAGAGCGCCTTGCCCTGCCGGACGATGTCCGCGAAGGCCTGCATGGTCTCTTCCAGCGGTGTCTCGAAGTCGTAGCGGTGGGCCTGGTACAGATCCACGTAGTCGGTCTGGAGCCGGGTCAGGGAGCCGTCGATGGACTCCATGATGTGCTTGCGGGACAGCCCGAGATCGTTGTGTCCCTTGGGCCCGGTGGGGCCGAAGACCTTGGTGAAAATTTCCAGCGACTGCCGGCGCTCACCTTTCAGGGCTTCGCCGAGGACCGTTTCCGCCGCCGTGTTCGCGTAGACATCCGCAGTGTCAAAGGTGCTGATGCCGGCGTCGAGTGCTGCCCGGACACACTGGGTGGCGACGTCGTTCTCCACTTGCGAACCATGGGTCAGCCAGTTGCCGAACGTGATTTCCGAAATCTTAAAGCCGCTGTTCCCGAGGTATCTGAATTCCATGGGTTTCACCGTAGCGGACTTGCCTGCCCGGAGTAAGGGCCTCAGCCGGCTTTGCGTTCCTGGACCTGCGGTTTGTCCTTCACGAGCGGCAGCCGCCCGGGCAGTGAAACAAGCGATCCGGTGTCAAGCAGGGACTTCGCTGCAGGCATCGGGGGTTTCTGGAAGGCACGGGCGGGGGTGCCGGGCTTGCCGTTCTGGTCCGTGGCCGACTCCACGAGTGGTGACACCTCTTTGATGTCCTGCACCGGAGCCTTGGGGCTCGGCAGGTTCCGGACGGAGACCTTGACGGGCGGTGCTGCTTCGGCTTTGGCCTTCGCGGCCGCGCGTGCGTCTGCCCGGGCCACGGCAGCGGCCCATTCCGGGGCGAGCGCGGGTTCGTTCCTGGCGGCCTTGCCGGCGCGGGCGGGCTTCGCCGGTTTGGGGGTCTTTTCCGGCTGGCGCTCGGGACTCTTGCCGATGACCCGGGCGAGGGCCATGGCCGTGACGGCCACCAGTCGCCCGACCCCTGCGATCACGAGGGTGGCGACAAAAACGACGAAGAGCCCGAGGAACATGACGAGCGCCACTCCCAGGGTCCCGAAAAAGGTCAGGTTCAGCGCGATGGTTGTCGGATCTTCCATTTCACCTCTCCTGGCCAGCCTGCAGCGGGGTCCCTGCCGCAATGATCTTGGCCGGCGGGAACCTTCTTAACAATACGGACTTTTCGGCGCGGACACGCAGGCATCGGCGGCCCCGGGGAAGATGTGTCAAAGCTGTTACCGCGCAGCACGCGTCAGCGCTGCGGAGGCAGCCGTCTATAGTCGGAAGCAGCCCCGCCGGCGCCGTCCGGCCCGCCGGAAGGACACAGAGTGACGCACGCCGCAGCAGCCGATTTTGAGCCCGAAGACGATCCGTCCGGCACGGCATATGAGGGACGGTGCCCGTGCCTCTCGGGTGAGCAGTACGCCGACTGCTGCGGCCGGTTCCACCGCGGTGATGCGCAGGCGCCGACGGCGGAGCAACTCATGCGCTCCCGGTACAGCGCCTTCGTGGTGCTGGACGCCGGCTACCTGCTTCGGACGTGGCATCCGGACACCCGGCCGCCGGTGCTGGAGCTCGATCCGGCCATGCAGTGGCGCCGCCTGGACATCCTCTCGATGAGCAGGGGCGGTCCGCTGGACAGCGAGGGAATTGTCGAATTCGCGGCGCATTTCCGGCACGACGGCGAACGCGGCGTCCATCACGAAACCAGTCGATTCCTGCGCCAGGACCGCCGCTGGTACTACCTTGACGCCGTCGTGCCGGGCTAGCCAGCCGTTCTTGGGTTCTCCGGCCTAGCGTTCATCGACAGTTTCGACCGGTGTGAATCCGGCGCGGTCCACCTTGCGGTGGAAGTGCATGCCGGCGAGGCCGCCAAGCACAGCGCCGATCAGGGCGACGACAGCCACCACGACGGCTGCGATGATGCTCATGGTATTCAGCTGACCCTCATTGACCGGGATGCGCGGGAAGCTGTTCAGGTTCGCGAGGATGTTGTAGCGCTGTCCGGCGACCAGGCCGAGGACGGCGACGACGATCGCAGCGATGATCGCCCAGATCCAGACCATGAAACCCTGGCGGGCGCCGTTGAAGCGGGCCATCCGCCCGGCGACGTAGCCGCCGCAGTAGTAGGCGACGAACAAGATGACGAGCAACACGATCACGCCGACGAGTCCCACCGTCTGGTTGTTGGACGCCTGGTTCACCGCCGCGTTGACATCGGTGTTGGTGGCGAGTCCCACGGCCGTGCCGGCGGCCGCGACCAGCGCGGTCAACAGGACAGCGGTGCCGGTAGCTGCGAGCCAGCCGAAGAAGGCGGAACCGATTTTGATGCCGCCGAACTGCTCCTTCTCGCGGGCCACCACGGATTCGCGGGTGGGGACCTCGTCAACGACGCTCTCGCGGACGGGCGCGTTGACCGGCTCGCCGTGGCGCACAGCTGTTACGGGCGCCTCGTTGGTGACGTGGGCGTGGGCCCGGGTCGCCGCCGGTCCCTCAGTCGCCGGAACCCCGGTGGCCGGGACTTCAGTGGTCGCGGCCGGCATGGCACGCGTTTCGTCCGCCCGGTGACCGCGCACCGGCTCCCGCGCTGCGTCCTGGCGTGCGTCGTGGATGCGGGCCTTCTGGGCGGCAGTCCCCTCCTCGTCGGGGGCGCGTCGGGGTGTGCGGTCTTCGGGGCCTGTTGTGCTGCTCATGGAACTGCTCACTTTCACTGAATGACCCGAACTCATTGTCTGAGCCGGGCACCGCAAGACGGAGACCAGCATGCCGGCCTCGCGTCCACCTAACCACGGCCTGAACGCGGTTAGCAAGGATGCTTACTATCCATTCCGTGCCCTGCCGGCGCCGGATCGGTCGGCGTGGGTGCCGATCCGGTAGGGGCGGGACTCCCTGGGCGGCCGGTCAGCGGTAATTCCGGTGCAGGTCCTCCTTCACCGATGCCCTGGGACTGGTGTCGGCAATCCACGGACCGGTACCTTCCGACTGGTCCAGCACGCCGGCTTCAAGCCATTCGTACTCGCCCGCCAGGACCTTGCGGGTGAGGACGTGGTCGCCGTCGTCGGTGTTCCTCCAGAGCTGGTCGAAATATTCCTCCACGCGGACGCGGGCCTGTTCGCAGTACGCCTCGGCGAGCTCGAAGGCCGACGCGCCCTGTTCAGGCGCGGTCCGCAGCAGCATCTCTGCCCGCGAGCAACAGGCCGCCATGGCGAACAGCTCGGCGCCGATGTCCACGATCCGGCCCAGGAACGCCTGCTTGTGCTCGAGCTTGGCCTGCCAGCGTCCCATGCCGTAAAAGGTCTGCCGGGCGAGCCGGCGGGACGAGCGTTCGACGAACCGCAACTGCCTGGCCAACCGGCCGAAGTCACCGTAGGAACGCGGATCCATGCCGGCCCCGGCCACAAGCTTAGGCAGCCACTTCGCGTAGAAACCGGACGCGCCGAGCGCGGCCTTGGCCTTGTCCGACAGGCTGGCGTCCTCTGAGGCAAGATCGCCCGCGACTGCCAAGTGGGCGTCCACGGCCTCCCTGGCGATCAGCAGCTTCATGATTTCCGAGGACCCCTCAAAGATCCGGTTGATCCGCAGATCGCGGAGCTGTTGCTCGGCCGGGACCGCGCGCTCTCCGCGGGCCTCGAGGGAGTCCGCCGTTTCAAAGCCGCGGCCACCGCGGATCTGCACCAGCTCATCGGCAATCCGGCAGCTGATCTCCGTGGACCATAACTTGGCGAGCGCCGCCTCGATCCGGACGTCTTTCTGCCCGGCGTCGGCCATTTCAGCAGACAGCTCAAACACGGCGTCCAGGGCGAAGGCGCTGGCCGCGATGAAGGCGATTTTCTTGCCAACGGCCTCGTGCTCGCCGATAGGGCGGCCCCACTGGGTTCGGGCGTTGGACCATTCGCGGGCGATCTTCAGGCTCCACCGTCCGGAGGCGACGCAGAGGGCGGGAATCGAGAGCCGGCCGGTGTTGAGCGTGGTGAGGGCAATCTTGAGGCCCTGGCCCTCCCGCCCGAGCCGGTTGGCCGCCGGGACCCTGACCTGGTGGAAGCGGGTCACGCCGTTTTCGATGCCGCGGAGCCCCATGAACGCATTGCGGTTCTCCACCGTGATACCGGGGGAGTCCATTTCCACCACAAACGCACTGATGCCGCCCTTGTGGACCGTGCCGTCGGCGCCGGTGTGTGCCGGGACCAGGGCCATGACGACGACGAGTTCCGCGATCACTCCATTCGTGGTCCAGAGCTTCACACCGTCCAGGACATACGATTCGCCGTCGTCTGCAGGGACTGCGGTGCTGCCCATCCGAGCGGGGTCGCTGCCGACGTCGGGCTCGGTGAGGAGGAACGCGGTGATGGCGCCTGCGGCGCAGCGCGGCAAGTACTCCTGCTTCTGGGCCGGCGTGCCGAAGACTTTGACGGGCTCCGGAACGCCGATGGACTGGTGCGCGGACAGGAGGGCGCCGAGGCTTGGATGGACGGAACCCAGGAGGGCCAGCGCGCGGCCGTAGTACACCAGCGAGAGGCCCAGGCCACCATATTCCCGGGGAATCTTCATCCCAAACGTGCCAAGCGCCGCGAGCCCCTGGAGGTATTTGTCGGGAATCCGGGCGTCCCGTTCGATCGTGCGCCCCGACATCGTGCGGCAGAGTTCAGTCAGCCGGGCCAGGAAAGCCTCGCCGCGTTCGACGTCGTCCGCGGGGGCTTCGGGCCAGGGGTGGATCAGCGTCAGATCGAAGCTGCCAAGGTAGAGCCCCTTGGCGAAGCTGGGCCGGTCCCACACGGTCTCACGGGCGGCCTCGGCGACGGCCCGGGCATCGGCGGCGGTGGCGTCGTGGCCGAAGTGTTCCGATGTCGCCGGAACGGCCGCGGCTGGATTATCGGTGGCTGGATCTTCAATGGCGGAGCTCATCGGGCATCTCCTCTAACCGGTTAGCCGGTTCGAGCCCTGGGTCCGCCGTGGGTGGAGAACCCTTCAGCTGTCCCGCAATACTACCCGCGGGTAGGTGCCTGTACTAGGGGACGGCTGCCCTGAAAAGTCGCCCGGAAGCTCCACCGTGGACGCGTGGTGGACCAGCCGGTCCCACGCATGATTGATACCGTGCACCAGCCCCACGAGGCTGCGCGCCACGACGAGCCACGCGAGCCGGGCGGCGCCCACCAGCAGCAGCGCCCCGACGGCCGCTGTCGTCATGAAAAGGGTTATCACCAAGCCGAACACGAGAGTTCCGATGAACACCATGGTTCCCGTTTCCACTGCGCTTAGGTCGAGCTGCATTCTTCCCCCTGGCACCATTGCTTCGGCTGATTCAGTAGCCCGAGCGTAGGGTGCCGGAGGCAGGCTCAGCCAGAGTCCAAGGGGCGCGCCGGGGCTCTTGATATGGGATCGAAATGCTACCGGAGCGTAGGTCACGGAGCGGTTGCGGAAACCTCACCAACCACGTGCGTCACAGGAGAATGACGGCGTCAGTCGCGTACGGAGGCGCCGGCGTTCAGGATCTGGAAGTCGGCTCCAAGCGCCACGTCGATTTCTGACCCGTCGGGCAGCCGTACCTCCACTTGGTAGGTGGAGCCCGAGTCCCCGTCCCGTTCGACCTCGGTGACGCGTCCCGGGCCGACCGTGGCCAGCGCGGCCCTAGTCGCCTTCTCCCGGTCACCCCTGCCGAGCTGGTCGGAGCCGTCAACGTAGTCTTCCAGTTCGAAGCCGCCCACCGTGACGACGAGCGCGTTTGGGCTTAGCCGATCGCGCGCGGGCGGTTGGACGGCGGCGACCGCGACCCAGGCAGCGCCCAGCACCACGGCTGCCGACGCCGCCCCGGTGACCCACTCCATTTTTCTGCGCATGGCGGCCTCCGCTCCCGTTATGGTTCCAGTGTGCTCGGGAACCGGGGTGCAGACAACGACTAATGCGGACTGAGCCTGCGTTAACCTTGTAGCTGGCAGTTTTCTTCGAATCCGCTGCCCACCAACATCCCCAAGGCAGCTGAAGGAGAGCGCGTGTCCCGTTCCGCTGTGTCCTCGGCCGACGCCATCAGTGCCCGTCTCCGCGATCTCGAACTCCTCACCAAGGGACCGGCCTGGGCGCTCACCCGCTCCGCGCCGTGGGTGATTGCCGTGCTCCAGGCCTCCTTCACCCGCACCCGGCCGCAGTTGCCGCTGGAGCAGTTCCACGCCGACGTCGACGCCTTCCTTGAGCAGCTCCGCCGCCATGCCCCCGGCGCGGGAGAGCAGCAGGGCGGGTCGGCCAGCGGCGCACCCTCCGGAAAGAAATACGCGGACGAATGGACCCGCAAGAACTTCCTGACCCGTCGCAACCAGTCGGGCCAGATCGTCTACGAAGTCACCGAGCCCGCGGCCCGCGTCCTCGCCTTCCTCGACAGTCTTTCCAGCGAACGGTCCACCCTCAACGGCTCCCGGCTCGGGACCCTGCTGGGCGACGTCGAAAAACTCGCCAATGAGACGAACCCGGACCAGAGCGCCCGGCTCGAGTCCCTCGAAGAGGAGATCGGCGAACGGCGCCAGCTGATCGAGGACATCAGCGCCGGTGACTTCGACGGCTTGCTTGACGACGAGGAGGCCGTTGAGGCCGCCGGCAACATTCTCGACCTCGCCGCGAGCCTGCCGGCCGACTACAAGAAGATGCGTGACCGGATCGAAGAGCTCGTGGGGGAGCTCCGCAACCAGATCATCGAGGAGTCCCTCAGCAAGGGCGCCACGATGGCACAGGTGCTCGAGGCGGACAAGCGGCTCCGGCAAAGCCCCGAGGGCAGGACATTCCGCTCCTTCACCGCGTTCCTGGAGGACCCGCAGCAGCAGCTCCGGTTCCGGTCCGCGATCGGCGAGGTCCTGGGGCGGCAGTTCGCGGACGAGCTCACCCACGAGGACCGCGAAACGCTGAAGAACCTCGTCGCGGAGCTCCGAACCCAGCACAGCCAGATCCAGAGGATCTACGGCAAGCTCAGCGAAAGCTTGAACACCTACGTCCAGAGCGACGACTTCCGCCAGTCCGTTCGGCTCCGCAAGGTGCTTCGCGAAGCCGAACAAGCGATCCGGTCCCTGCCGTACGAGCGCGAACGCCCCGGCCTGGTCCGCGGCCCTGTCCTCTTCAACGCAGGCTTCGAATCCCTGGCGATGGTGAAGCTGTTCGATCCGGACGAATTCGCGGCGCCACCCAAGCTCGCAGACCCGATCGCATTCTCCGACTCGGACCGCGCGCGCTCGCCGCGGACCGGCAAAGCCAAGCCGGAGCTCCTCCGGGCTGCGCTCGCGGGCGCCTCGTCCCTCACCGAGGCGTGGGGGCAGCTGCCGGCCGAGGAACGCCACATCAATTCCATCCGGGCGCTGCTCTCCCATGCCCTCCACGATGGCGCCGGCTTCGACCGCGACGCCTGGGGCCCCCTCGACTTCGAACAGATAGACGGCACCACCCGCACGGCGTACCTGCCGGTGGTCACGCTGAAGAAGGACTGAACATGACTGAACTTTCCGAAGAAGCGCGCGGCGCGTTGCACACTGGCGAGGCATCCGCTGGCGAGGCTGCCCACGCGCACGCCGACCCCTTCACTGTCACCCCGCGGGACACTTTCGTGGACGGTGCCGCACTGTTCCCCGGTGACACCGGGGTGCTCCCGATGAAGGTCCGCCAGGCGCTCGTGAAGCTGCTCAAAGGCCCGTACATCGACGGCGGCCGCGACGAGAAGCTGTGGACCACGCTGCTGGACAACCAGCTCATCCTCCGCAGCCGTCTCTCCGAGCTGTTCCTGACCCTCCAGCTGGACCACGAACGCAAAGTCGCCGTGCTCCGTCCGGTGGACCCCGAGGCGATCGGCGGCAGCACCCGGTCCAGCATCCTGCGCCAACAGCGTGCCCTGAGCCGTGTCGAAACCATCGTGCTGCTCCGACTCCGGCTGCTTCTGGACCGCCATGTCACAGCCCAGACCGACCCCACCATCACGCGCGAGGAAATCGCCGAGCTCGTGGCCCATTACCAGCCGTCCGGCCAGCAGGACGCCCTGCGCGATTCCGACGCCGTCACCCGTGCCATCACCAAGCTCCTGGCCCGCCAGTTGCTCATCACCACCGGACTGGACGAGGTCTACACAATCTCCAACGCCCTCCCCCTGGCCCTCCCGTTCGAGAACATCGGCGACATCCCGGCCCAGATCGAAGCCCTGGTCGCCGCCAGCACCGACCAGTCAGGCACAGAGCCCTTGTTGGAGTTCGACGGCGACAGTTCTGCGGAAGAGGACGGCGACGACGCCGATGCCGCCCCCGCCCCTCCGCCGGGCGGCCCCGCTGCAAGCAGCGAGCCGCCCGGCTCCGACAGGCCCGATGCCACTCCCTGGGCGGCACCGGCGTCGTCGCGCCTGAGCGCTGAAGGCGACCACACTGAGGAAGCAGAGGCCGCCGAATGAGCATCGCGACCATGCTCCCGATGGGCGAGCTCACGAACCCCGGCCAAATGCGCCTCGCCCTCGTCCAAGTGGTCAACTGGGGCACATTCCACGGCGCCCACACGATGCACGTGGACCGCAACGGCACCCTGCTGACCGGCAATTCCGGCGTCGGCAAGTCCACGCTGTTCGACGCCATGCTGCGGGTGTTCGACGCCCGGCCGCGTTCCAACGAGGCTGCCGCCCAGCGGGCCGGGGGTGCGGTGGAGGACAAGCGCACCACGTTCACGTACATGCGCGGCAAGGTGGGGGACAAGGCCGTCGGCGAGGGCTCGGCCAGTGCCTTCCAGCGCCCCGGCGCCACCTGGTCCGCCGTCGCGCTGACCTTCGACAACGCCGCGGGCACGAAGGTGACCGTTTCGGCACTGTTCGACCTCCCCAAGAACGGCACGGAGTCCAGCGTCGGCCGCTACTACCTGATCGACAACAAGCCGCTGGACCTCCCGGCCATCGAGGGCCTCGCGGATAAGCGGTTCACCAAGTCCGCCCTGGACACGCTCTTCCCTGACGCCCAGGTCTTCGACGTCCACAAAGCCTTCGCCGAACGCTTCCGGCGCCTGCTCGGGATCAACTCGGACCAGGCCCTCCCGCTGCTTCGGGTGATCCAGGCAGGCAAGGGCCTCGGCGGCAGCGTCAATACTTTCTTCCGCGACCAGGTCCTCGATGCGCCCGCCACCCTGGCCGCCGCCGATGACGTGGTGGAGGAATTCAGCAACCTCATGTCCATCCGGCAGCGCCTCGAGGACGTCAGGCAACAGCGCGACCAGCTGGCGCCGGTCCCCGGGCTGAACCGGGAATATGCCCGGTCCCTGCTGGATGCCAACCGGCTGCGGGACCTGGGCGGCGAGGAATTTGAAGCCTACAGGCAACAGCTGGCCGTCACCGTCCACGAGAAAACGCTGGAGCGCTTCCGCGGGCTCGCCCAGGCCAAGGCCAAGGAACTTGGCGCGGAACGAAGCGTCCGTGACGGTCTCGCCAAGGAAGTCCGCCAGCTCGAGGCGGACTACAACAACCAGGGCGGGAACGCGATTTCGGCGATCGAACAGTCGCTCGAAAACGCCAAGGTGGGGCTCAAGCTTCGCCAGCAAGTGGAGGAATCGGCACGCAAGGCGCTCTCGGACGCGGGGCTGGAACTCCAATGGTCGGCGGCCGGCTGGGACCAGGCCCACGAACACGCGGCGGCACGATCTGCCGAACTGAAGGATGATTCGGACGCGCTTAAGGAGCTCCGCTTCGAGGCGTTCGACGGCCATGCGACCAGAAAGCGGGAGCTTGCCGCGGCCCAGCAGGAGCTCGTCTCGCTGAAGACGCGCAAGTCCCTGCTGCCGCCGTCGAGCATTGACAACCGGGCCGCGATCGCGGCGGCCACCGGCGTGCCTGAGGAGCACATGCCTTTCGGCGGTGAGCTGATCGACCTCGCCGAAGGCCAGGAGCAGTGGCGCCCCGCCGCAGAGCGCGCGCTGCGCAGCCTGGCCACGACGTTGCTGGTCCCTGGCGAGCACTTCGCCGCCGTCACCCGCTACCTCAACGACCATTCCGTCCGGGGGGCGCTGCGCGCGGTGGACGTGTCCAAGACGCTGTCCGGCGGCGCCCTGGCAGTGGAGGACGCCGCCGACGGCGAACTGCTGACCAAACTGAGCTTCCTCGCCGACGTCGCCCCCCACGCGGACGCGCTGGCCGAGGCCAGCACCTGGATCCGCGAGCGGATTGCCCTCGATTTCGCCTACCCCTGCGTGGAGGACCCGGACGAGCTCGCTCGTCTGGACAAGGGCCTCAGCCTGGGCGGTGTGGTCAAGCGCAACCGTCACACGGTGGAAAAAGACGACCGTTTCACGGGCCGCCAGGACTATGTGCTCGGGTTCGACAACGCCGCGAAACTCGACCTTGTGGCGGCGCAGGTGGCGGACCTGGAGCAGGAACTGGCCAAGGCGGCCGAACTCGCCCGAAGCCGCGAAGAATCGCACCAGGGCATGACCCGGCAGCTGGAGGCCCTGCGCAGGGTCGCCGAGGACCACCGCCCCTGGGAACAGGTTTCGGCGGCGGTCGCGGCGGACGAGCTCGCGAAGATCGGGCAGCGGCTCAAGGATGCCCTCGCGGCGCAGGCGGACCTTGAGCCACTGCGCGCCAACATCGAGGCCGCCCGGCAGAAGCACCAGTCGAGCACCGAGGCCGCGGCAGTGCTGCAAAGCGAATACAAGTCCCTCGATTCCCAGCTGATGGCTGCCGATTCCCTGCTGGACGCCGCGCGCGCCCGCCTGGAGCAGTCGCCGCCGTCGGAATCCACCGCCGCTGCCCTGGCGCCGTACTTCGCCGCCTTCGGCGATGTCCTTCAAATGCACGAGCTCGACAACCTTGCCAACCAGGTGCGCACCCGGCTCCTGGCCGAGCTCCATGCGGCCGAGTCCCGCGGGCAGGCCACCTCGGAGCGGCTGACTCGCATCTTCGAGGGCTTTGTCCGGGAATGGGGCACGGCAATCTCCGCGGACCACGGCACCTCGATCGGCGCCGCGGGGGAGTTCGAATCCCGCTACCACGCCATCGTCAGCGACGGGCTACCCGCCCAGGAGGCCGAGTTCCGGCAATTCTTCAATCAGCGCACGCACGAATCCTTCAGCACGCTGCTGCACCTGCTGGACGAGGAACGCCGCTCGATCACGAGCCGCATCCTGCCACTCAACGGCATCCTGTCCGCGGTAAATTTCCACGAAGGCAGCTTCCTGGAACTCGACATCAAACAGACGCTCCCCGCCACGGCGAAGCAGTTCAAAGACGCCATCCAGAACGCGCTCAAGGTCCGGCATGCGCGGCCCGGGAAGGCCGCGGGGGCGTCCGAGGCGGAGACAGGCGACGACGCCGAACTCACCAACCGCTACAAGTCCCTTGAAACGCTGGTGAAGCGGCTCGGCTCGCAAACACCGGAGGACCGGCGCTGGCGTGCGGAGGTCCTGGACGTCCGCGGGCACCTGTTCATCCAGTGCAAGGAACATCGTGAAGTGCCGGGGCCGAAGAAGGGCTCCCGGAAGGCTGAAGTCTTCATGCACGCGGACACCGGCTCCATGTCCGGCGGCGAGCGGCAGCGCTTCACCGCCTTCATCATGGCCGCGGCGCTGAGTTACCAGCTGGGCATCGCGGAGCAGGGATTCACCACATACGGCACCGTGATGATGGACGAGGCGTTCGTGCTGGCCTCCGAGGAATTCGCCGGCGCGGGCATCAAGGCGCTGCACGAGTTCGGCTTCCAGCTGCTGCTGGCCGCGCCGGAGAACGTGATCGACCTCAGCCGGCACCTCGGCTCCGTCACGGAGATCCTGCGCGACAAGCGCACCAACCGCTCCGGCGTCCTCACGGCGCCGGTGATCGGTCCGCGCCCGGGCACCGAGGGCAACTGGCGGTCCGAGGCGAATCCGGTGGACATAGTCCTCCGCTGACCGGCCAAACCACAACAACGCGGGGTCATCTTGCGCCCGAAATCCCCGCCGGGATGGGCCGAAAGCGACCCCGTGTTTACCCTGCCGTTGCCTGCCAGCCGTTTGGGCTCTGTAGCGTGCCGGGGTGGCCGACAATCCTTTACTTCCTGACAGGGACGGACGACGGCGCTTCGTCGCGTTGGGCGATTCGTTCACCGAAGGCGTTGGCGACTACAACAAGCGCCTGCCGAACGGAGTGCGGGGTTGGGCGGACCGGGTCGCGGAGAAGCTGGCCAAGTCGCAGCCTGGCTGGGAGTACGCCAACCTCGCCATCCGCAGCAAAAGGCTGCGCCACGTCATCGATGAACAGCTGGAGCCGGCACTCGCCATGGAGCCGACGTTGATCACGCTGTATGCCGGCGGTAACGACATCATGGATTTCGGCACCGACATGGACCAGCTCATGTCCCGCTACGAGGCCCTCGTGGCTGCTCTAGCCGGCAGCGGAGCGACGCTGGTGCTGTTCACCGGGTTCGACGTCAAGGTATCGGTGCTCCTGGAGCCGCTGAAGAAGCGGAACGCCTTCTACAACCGGCGCGTCCGTGAGATTGCCGACAGCTACGGGGCCGTCCTGGTGGATTACTGGTGCTTCGAAGCCTTCCACGACCCCCGGATGTGGGACTCGGACCGTCTGCACATGTCCAAGGCGGGCCACAAATATCTCGCGGCGCAGGTCCTTGATCACCTCGGGGTGCCGCATACGATCCGGCCCAAGGAATGGGATCCGCCCGCCAGGGCCGGTCTCAGGGAGTGGGAGCGCCGTCAGCGGCGGTGGGTGCACGATTGGGTGCTGCCGCTCTTCGGCCGCAAGGTGCGCGGTGTCACGCTCGGTGACCGGCTCGGGCCGCGCTGGCCTGAACCGGTACGGGTCCCGCGCAAGGGCGGCCTCAAGAAACTGCCTACAGACTGACGCCGGTCAGGAATCAGCTGTCCAGCAGGTTCTCGTAGCCCGGCGCCACCCGATTGGCGTGGAATTCCATGACCTCGAAATCGGCCACCCCGTTGATGTAAAACGGGTCCTTGGACAGGGCTGCGTCCAGGCTGGCCCGGTCCGCGTTGGACAGCAGCAACCCGCCCGTGCGGGGGATTTTCCGCCCTGCGACCAGGAAGACACCGGCCTCGAAGGCGTCCTGCAGCCACGTCACGTGCGCGGGGAGGTGGAAGTCCACGATCTCTTCGGGGACCTTGTAGGTCAGGGAGACAACGTACATACGGTCAGCCTACCGGTAGCCCGCGGCGGACAGAGGGAATCTTCCCGGGGATGAAGCGCGAAGTTGAACCGTCAAGCTTCAAGTCTCCTAGAATGATGCCATGACTGAACCGCGCTGGCTCAATGCCGACGAACGCCGCGCCTGGCTGGCACAGCTGAGCATCAACACCCTCTTGCCGGCAGCCCTGGACACCCAGCTGCACGCTGCTGGCAAGCTCTCCTTGTTCGACTACAACGTCCTGGCGATGCTTTCCGAGGCCGAGGGCCGGTTCCTGCCCATGAGCGAACTCGCTGCGCGCACGAGCGCCTCCCTGTCCCGGCTGTCGCACGTGGTCACCAAGCTGCAGAACCGCGGATGGCTCGAACGGCAGCCCCACCCCGGCGACGCGCGCGTAACCACGGCACACCTCACTGACGCGGGAATGGCCACCATCGAAAAACTCGCCCCCGGCCATGTCGAAGCGGTGCGGTCCCTGTTTCTCGACGCCTTGAGCCCGGCTGACGTCGCGGACCTGGCGCGCATTAGCGAGAAGATCGTGGGCCGCCTGGACGAGGATCACTGGATCCTGCGCGACAGCTGAGCCCCGTCACGGCCCGCCGGCCGCCGTCACGGACCGCCTTTGTTGCCCGCGGCAACTGCTGGCAGACTTGGTGCATGGATTTCACTTCCCGCTTCGTGGCCCTTGGCGATTCCTTCACGGAAGGCGTCGGCGACGACGATCCGGCCCGCCCCAACGGTGTCCGCGGTTGGGCAGACCGGGTGGCAGAGCAGCTGGGAGCGGCGGATCCGACCTTCGGCTACGCCAACCTCGCCATCCGCGGCAAGAAGTTGCGCCAGATCATGGCAGAGCAGGTGGATGCCGCCGTCGCACTCAAACCCACCCTGGTGACCATTTACGCGGGGGCCAATGACATCCTCCGCCCCAGGATCGACATCGACGACGTGCTGGTGGACTATGACGCCGCCATCCGCAAGCTCAAGGACACCGGCGCCACCGTGGTGATGTTCACGGGCTTCGACGCCCGGAGCTCCAAGATCTTCGGAACCATGCGCGGCCGCACCGCAATCTACAACGAACTCGTGCGGGGCATCGCGGGCGACCACGGCGCCCTCGTCGTGGACTACTGGCGTTTCAGCGAGTACTACGACTGGGGTATGTGGGCCACGGACAGGATGCACATGTCCGCAGCCGGCCATGCCAACATGGCCAAGCGCGTCCTCACGGTCCTGGAACACGAGCACTCGATCGACGTACCGCCCATGACTCCGGTCCCGGAGCTGGGCCGGGCCGACTCCATCCGCGCGAATGCCCGCTGGGTGCGCGAATTCGCCGGCCCATGGGTCGTGCGGCGCGTCACCGGCAAGTCCTCAGGCGACGGACTCCAGCCACGGTACGGCCAGCTCACACACCTTTAGGCCGGAAAGCTAGGCCCGGAATCCCGGCGTAGCGAGCAGTTCGCCGCCGCAGCGGACGGCGAGCACGTCGATGTCCCACCTTGCTGTAGCCCGGTTCAACATGGCAGTGCCGCCAGCGACGATCGCCGTCGCCAGCACGTCTGCGGTGACAATCTCCGCCGCTGCAACGGACACCTGGCGGAACTCGGAGCCGCCGGTGCTGACGGTCCAGATGTGATCACCCCGTTCGGCGGAGCCGGAGGTGGCCAGGGCCCGCTTAGAGCCGGAACCGCCCAGCGGGTGTCCGGCCAGCAGCGCTTCGCGGTCCCCGGGGTCCACGATTCCGGCCTGCCAGGGGTCCCCGGAGCCCGGCATCGGCGAACCGCCGACCAGCACGTCACCGCCGGCGTTCAGGCACCAGTCCTCGATCCCCAGTGCCAGTAGTGCGTCGCCTGCCTGCTGGATCGCGAAGCCCTTGATGATTCCGGACAGGTCCAGTACACCGTCAGGCCGCTCGGGAGAGAAGGCACCTTCGGTCAGGAGCCGCCAGCTGGCGGCCTCCGCATACCGGTTCCGCATGTCCGCCGACGCGTTCCGGAGCGTGGCTTCACCGCGCGCCAGCCTGCTGGCCTCGGAATCGGGGCGGTACAGGCTAAATCTCTGGTCGAGTGCCGTGAAAACCTGTTCGACGATAACCGCTGCCGCCTCCAACGCGACGCCGTCCCCGGATTGTGGGTCGGCCGGCACGGTGAGGCTGACGGCCGTTCCCATGCTGCCGAAAGTCCGGGACCGGAGTGCAGGCTCAGAGATGCGCTGCATCGAGGGCCGACTGGAGGGATGTGAGGTATCCGTCGCTCGTGACAGTGGCACCGCTGATGGATTGCACATTCGCAGACTGGGCTTGGAGGACTTCCGACCTCAGCAAGGGCGCCGCCCGGTTGCTGATGGAGACGGACCGTCGGTCTTCATCCGTGAGCTGGAGGGCCGTTACATCGGTGATCTTTCCTGAACTGACCGTGATCTGCACCTGGACATTCCCGAACCGGGTCTGGGACACGGAGCCGGCGAAGGTCCTGCCCCCACTCCCGGAGGCGGCCGTTGAGCTCGTGGTTCCCGTCGAACCGGCCGTCCCGGTTCCTGATGCCGCTCCCGAGGTGCTGCCGGTGGAAGTACCCCCGGACGTGCCACCCGCCGCGGCGGACGCGCCGTTCGTTCCGGCAGAGGTGCCGACGGAGGAACCTGCCGCCGGAGTCACGTGGCTGCCGGACTGCCATCCGACCAGGAGGATGCCGGCGGAAGCCAGGGTTGCTGAAACTGCTGCGCGGATTCTCACCAGTCAAACCTTTCGTAGTGAAGCTGATCTTCCCGCACGCCGGCCGCGCGTGCGTCGTGGAGGACGTTTTGGGCCCAGGCTGCCGGTCCACAGACGTAGACGTCGGCCTCGGCGATGTCTGGTGCGTAGCTCGCCAGCCGGTATCCCGAGCGGGCGGCATCGGCGGGCAGCCAAGTCTGGACGCCCGCCGGGCGGCGCCCGGTGAGGTGGAACAGCGTTGCGCCGCGGCGTTGGCAAAGGTCCAGGATCTCCTTGCCCAAGTACAGTTCTTTTTCGCTGTGGCCACGCAGAATCACGGTGGCGTTGCCCGGGGTGATGGGGGTGCTTTCCAGCAGCGCCCGGATGGGGGTGATCCCAATGCCGGCACCAATCATCACGACGTGGTTCCGGCTCCGGGCCGCAGTGCTGAAGAGTCCGTAGGGGCCCTCAATGGCTACCTTTGTGCCGCGTTTCAGCCGGGCCAACTGGGACGAGCCCTTACCGAGGTTGCGGACGGTGATCCGCAGGGAGCCACTGGCGCTGTATTGGAGGGGCTCTGCGGAGAGGCTGAAAGGGTGCGGGTGCCACCACATGCCGGGGGCGAGGAACCGCCAGATGAAGAACCTGCCGCCGGTTCCCGCGAGTTCGTCAAGGTGGTGCCCTGTCATCTCAATACTGACGACGCCGGGAGCTTCCTGCACGACGCGGCTGACGGTCAGTTTGTGCCGGGTCGTGGCCACGATCGGTTCCAGGACCCGGTAGTGCAGGAGTGCTGCGCCGGTGCCGATGCAGGCAGCCAGCCAGTACCAGCGCTGCCATGTGCCCTCGGCGAAGAGGCCTCCGACGCTGAACTGGTGCGGAATGGAGGTCACCACGACAGCATAGGTGAGCAGGTGGACGGCATACCAGAATTCGTAGGCGAATCGACGCCGGACGGCCACCAGCGAAGTCACGACGACGGCGATGAATAGGGCCATTCCCACGTAGGCCAGCCACATGTCGGGGACTTGGACCCACAAGTTCACGGCCTCGCTGACGGGGTTGATTCCATCGGTCATGCCGTAGCCGATGGCGATGAGAATACCGTGCGCCAGCAGGAGGTAGAGCGCCGGTTTGCCCAGCTTGCGGTGGAACTCCAAGGCGCGGTCATGGCCGACTGCCCCGTCAATGAACGGAAGGCGAGCGGCCAGAAGCAGCATGAGGAGTACGAGGTCCATGCCCGTCAGGCCGGCGACGATTCCCAGCGCGGTGACGGCGCCTGCCGGCGTCGAAAAGCCGCTGGCACCGCCGTCGGCCAGCCACAGCGCGAGGGCTGCAGCCACGGATGCCCACGCAACTACCGTGAGCAGATCGGCTCGCAAAAGCCGCCTGCGGTGCTGCCCCCTGAAAGGGTTCTTGGCTCCGGGAGCGCGGCGGGGAGCCGCGGGCCGGGCCGCCAGGAGTTGTGTGTTCATGGCTCTAGACTGTCCCGGTTGCCTATTATTTCGCTGTGAAAATGCTACGGCGGGAGTATGACATTCCCGTCGGGTCCTGAAAGCCTTATACACCCCGGGGCTACAGGATTGGTCTTTAATTCGCCAAGCTCGTAGACTTGGTAGGCGCTAGGTGGCGCGGAGCATGCGCAATTGCTCCGGTTGACGGAAGCTGTCTGAGAAATCGACGGTACCGGCGGCCGGTAGTTAGGGGCTCAAGTTGCGTGCACTCCTGTATTCGCCCAGCATCCCGGCACTTCGTAGTGGCTTGCCCCAAGCTAGCCGCTCCCCGGTGCCCGTGGCCCACAATCTTCGCCGCAGTGAGGAAAGCAACCGGTCTTTGGCCGTCTGCCTGATTCCTGCGGACTTACCGGAGGTGGGTGGGACCGGATGCGGACGCTGCCTAACGCACGGTTAAGCGGGAACTCTGCCAACCGTTTCATTTATTTTGAGGAGAGTCGTCATGGCAGCACACTGCCAGGTGACCGGAGCCGAGCCGGGCTTTGGACACAGCATTTCGCACTCGCACCGACGCAACAAGCGCCGGTTCGACCCGAACATCCAGAAGAAGCGCTACTGGGTTCCGTCCCTGCGCCGTAACGTCACGCTGCAGGTCTCTGCGCGTGGCATCAAGACCATCGACGTGCGTGGCATCGACGTAGTCGTAGCCGCCATCCTGGCACGAGGAGTGAAGCTCTAGTGGCAAAGGACAAGGACGTACGTCCGATCATCAAGCTCAAGTCGACCGCGGGCACGGGTTACACCTACGTGACGCGCAAGAACCGTCGTAACGACCCGGACCGTATGGTCCTGAAGAAGTACGACCCCAAAATCCGCCAGCACGTCGAATTCCGAGAGGAGCGCTAAACACATGGCTAAGAAGTCAATGATCGCTAAGAACGAACAGCGTAAAATCATCGTCGAGCGTTATGCTGCAAAGCGCCTCGAGCTGAAGAAGGCCCTGGTTGACCCCAACTCAACCGACGAAGCACGCGAAGCTGCACGCCTCGGCCTGCAGAAGCTGCCCCGTAACGCATCGCCCGTCCGTCTGCGTAACCGCGACATCATCGACGGCCGCCCCCGCGGTACGTTCCAGAAGTTCGGTATCTCCCGTGTTCGCTTCCGCGACATGGCTCACCGCGGTGAGCTCCCGGGCATCACGAAGTCTTCCTGGTAATTCGGCACTCCTGAAACCAGCGGATTGAGAAGGGCCGGCAACCACATGGTTGCCGGCTTTTCTTGCGTTAAGCCGCCGTTCAGGCGCAGCGGCTGGCTCCCCGCCGCAGGGTGACGCACCACACAGAAACCAACTACGACGCCGGCGGGCCACCTTCTCCCTTAGCGGTGCGGTTTGGCCCGGATTTCCGGGGATCTTGCCCCCTTCCGGGGTGGATTTGCGTGGGGTGCCGGGCGCGTGTAAAGTAATTCGAGTCGCCGCCGCTGATGCGGAAAGATAGCGACCGACCCCCTTCTGAACAGCCTGGAAAATGGCCCACTTTGTGTGTGCGGTTTACCGGGTGGGGGCCTTCCCGGGGGAATGTGAGGCGCAGGAATGCGGATTTGCAAAGACTTCCGGGGCCGGGTAAGTTTGGGAAGTTGCTCCGGAGCGATCCGCGACCGTGTGGTTGTGGTGGTGCCGGGTGTGTCTGTTGTTTGAGAACTCAATAGTGTGCCAAGTTTGTTGATACCAATTTATTGTATTGAATTGGTTGGATTGGCCAGGTT
>NZ_JBFTKM010000016.1:0-85554 GCF_056395945.1 Arthrobacter sp. 05T442
GCGCCCTCAGGGGCCGGAAGGCCGGCCAGGAGCGCGGCCAGGTCCGCGACCGTGACAGCAAGTGCCGGTGCCGCATCTGCCGGAACCACCTCGGGCCCCACATTGGCGTCCATGAATCAAGTCTCCCAGCCGGCTATGACATTTATGGCCCTCCGCAGCCGCTCCACCGCTTCGGAGACCATCGGGGAGCCGCCGGGTCCGGGCGTACGCCTCAACCCGTCAAGCCGCCGGTACTGTTTGCTGATCCCGGCAAGGTCCCCGGCCTGACGCAGGTCCCGGAGCGTGCGGGCGCGAACCGCGAGCAGGTCCTGGAGTTCGAAGTCACCCCGCCCTCCTACTGATGAAGCCGCCTCGGGCCCCTGCTTGCCGTCCATGAATCCAGTCTCCCCGTAGGGTCTGACAGTTAATGGAGAGCCCGTGCGGACTGACAGAGAGACCTCAGTGCCCCCTCGACCTCGGTGGCCGGGGCCGCGTCTAACCCCGCGTTCAGCACCGCCGCGTGCTGCCGGAGCCACTACCTGCCGCTGAATTCCGTCCACAACCACATTCTTCCCGTGGGTGTGACCTTAGAACGAATGAAATGACGAGGGGTCAAGACGACGGGGAGTGAAGTGACAACCTCGCCGTCCGGTTCCCCGCCGAGACGGCGAGCATCGCCAACGCCCCCGAACTCGCTACCGAGAACCGCATCGTGCTCACCTCGCCGAGCCTTCACGACGGGGCTCTGCAGGGCTCGAGGAAGGTGCGCTTACTCCGGACAACCCCAAGATCCGCTTCTTCCGCGACCACCGTGGGCGCGCCAGGTACGTCGGCCCACGACCGCTTCCGGGACGCGGCCCCCACGGGTACCGGTTCCACCTCTACGCGGTGGCTACGTGGCTCGACCCGTTCTCGTCGTCGTCCGAGCAGGAACTGCTCGGGTCGGTTGATGGACGCCTTCTGGCGTCGGGAAGCAACACCGGTACACGCGCGACCTGACCAATCGCCAAATCGACTCGTGCGGGTAAGGCCCCGGCGAGCGAGGTGCCTGTTCGGGCCGGGGTGACACTCGGTGACCGCTGAAGTTCATTGTGGTCACCCCCAAGCTTGGCACTGGCTTCGATGCCCCCATCGAGGGCGTCATGTATCTGGACAAGCCTGGGACGACGCTAAGTGTTCCCGCGCCGGCGTGCACAAACGGTCGGCTGTCTGGGGGTCTTGCTAGCGTTGCACCCATGACGACTCATCAGATCACCCTTGGTGCGATCAACCTCGAGGCCCAGAATCCGGCCACGCTTGCCGAATTTTGGGCATCCGTGACAGGGGCCTTGCCCTCACCCGGGGGTGACAGCGTCTACCTGCCACCTGCCGGCCCCGGGGGGTTCGCAATGTTCTTCCAACCCATGACCGGGCCCCGGCCCGAGCACCAAACGTTCCACCTGGACCTGACTGTCCCCTGGGGGTCGCGGCAGGCTGAGGTCGAACGCCTCCTCAGCCTCGGTGCCACGTATCAGTGGGACGTCCTGGACGAATTCCCACACGTGCAGTGGACCACCCTGGCTGATGGGGAGGGGAACCTCTTCTGCGTGGCCGAACACCCACCCACAGACCACCAGGGTGCGTGAAGGGGAATTTCGAGCCAGGCGGCCCCGTTTTCCGCAAACGACGCGCTGAACGTCCCATAAACATCACCCTTTTCAGTCGGGTGTTGCGACGTGGTGAGAAACCGGCTGTCCTCCCAGAGGTGCCCTGCTGCTCCCGGCCACCGTGCCGCCGTCGTCTTTCAGGCCCGTAATCCAGAAATCCTGGCGACGGGAACGGCTGCCCACAGCGTGAGTTGGACCCACGCCGTGGACAGCCGGAAATCGTCCGAGGCAAAGCTGATCTTGCGAAAAGCTGCTGTTACTTGTAGACGCGGACCCAGTCGACCTGCATCTGCGAGGGCTTGGTTGCAGAGCCGTCCGGGAACCAGTCAAGCTGCAGGGTCTGGTGCATACCGACGGTGGGGAGGTGCGCCGGGTTCGTGTCGGTGAAGGTCTTCACGCCGTCGATGTACCCGGTGATACCTGCCGGGGTCCACTCCACCGCATAGTTGTGCCACTGCGTGCTGTCAATCGGCTTGGCAGCAGTCGTCTGGAAGCTTGATCCGTTGCAGGCGTAGTGGAGGAAGAACTTCATCGTGGTGGTGTCGGCGCCGCCCTCGGCGTAGTCGACCTCAGCGCAGTTGGTGGAGGCGTTGTTGTTGGGCCAGAGAATCATGACCGGGTGGTACTTCGGGTCACGAGCGCTCGTCTTCATGCGCGATTCCCAACGGCCGTACTTCTGCTGGGCGAACTTGGCCGACATGCCGCCGGTTGTGCCGGCCGCGTCGCCGCTGACCGTTGCCATGCCGTTGGCGACGGTCCAGGCGCTGGGGCTGCGGACGCCCTTGCCGGAGTGGCCTGCGCCGTTATAGACGCTCCACTTCGTGGAGTCGGGAGCGCCGGTGTTGGAGAACTCATCACCTGCAACGACCGGGCCCCAGCCAAGGGTGGTGGCGGCCTGCGTGCCATCGCCAGCCGTGGCGGCCGCGGCGGCGGGTGCCACGGCTGGGGCAGCTGCCGGGGCGACCGGCGTCGTGCCCGCGGCAGTGGCGGTCTTGGGGGTGCCTGTTGAGGCGGGGACGACGGCGCCCGGCTGCGTGGCGGGCGCAGGAGCGGCCGCGGCGCTCTGCGCTGCGTCAGGTGCCGGCGCGGCGGGCGATGCGCTGCTGGGGGCCGGTGTGGCTGTGGTTGCCTTGGCTGAAGCGGCGGCCGCGGCGGCCGGGCGTGATGCCGGACCGGTCGGCGACGGGGCATCCGCACCCTGCGTCGTGGGAGCAACACTGCACCCGGTCAGGGACAGTGCACCCATGGTCAATGCGATGGCTATTTTCTTGTACAAAAGAACCCCTCCGGGTTTAGAAACTGGCGCGATCAATCCCCACGGGCAACGCGAGCGAGCACCATGGGAACGACTGCGGGAAGCTTGATCCGGCCCCGCCACAAGGGCTGGAGCGAGCAGGCGCCGGTTCGGCGCATCCGGGCCCAGCGGTCGGGCGTCCGGGGCCCTGCATTAGGGCCAGGCCTTCACGGCCAGCCGCTCACGTTACCGGACCGTTACCTTTGCCCGCAAACCGACGGCGCGCAAAAACGGCAGGTTTCCGCGCCGCTTCGATGGCACGCCGTCGGCGCTCCCGGGCCACTGGTGCAGGGATGACGGAGCAGCGCTATTTGCGGCAATGACCGTCTGACCAGCCGTTACGGTTGCGTTTTGACCACGCATCAGGAACCCGCCGGTGCATCGATGCGCGGACGTCGGGGTGTTGCACGGCGGCACTAAAAGTTCTTTACAAATAGATGGAGCCGGACCCCCGAAAGGGGGCAACCGGCTCCATTGACACATTTATTCTGCCTAGAGGCAACTGGGCTGGAATGACGGGTCTGCCGGCTGGCCGGCAGGACGCCCCAGCGCGTTGGAGACGAGGCGCTGAACGACGGGGTCGTTGGGCGTCTGGTCGTGCTCAATGACATCGGCAGGGCATTTGTCCTGGACGGTGATGTTGGTGACTTTCTGCAGCGGCCCTGCCAGGAACTGGCTTTGATACGGCGTCACCACCTCGTCGTGCGTCGTTGAGATGACCGTGTATGCCGGACCGGGGACGGTATCTCCGATGGAGTTCAGCTTGGTCAGGAAGGGCGATCCGGCCTGCTGGTCTGCGCAGGCCTGACAGTTGGAACCGCCCGCGGATGTCGCCGGCGGCACGGAGCCAGGAGTTGGAGCGATCAGACCCCGGGTGCCGTGGTTGGACGGTGCGATGCCGACCAGCTGGTTGACATTTTTTGCGCCGTTCAGGAAGCCCATGTAATAACGCGGCATCATGCCGCCTTGGCTGTGTCCCACCAGATCGACTTTTTTCGCCCCTGTCGAGGCCAGCACGGCGTCGACAAAGGGGGCGAGTTGCCCGGCGGAGTCGGCCACGGGTCCAGAGGCGTCGACGCCGTTCGTTGACCCGTAGTTCAGGGCGTACACGCAGTAGCCCTCACTCTTGAGCGAGGGCGACATGCTCGCCCAGTTCTTTGCCATGTTCTCAAACGTTCCCGGCACGAGAATAACCGGGTACGGGTGCGCCGCCGAGGGCTTGCACGACCAATCGTTTGCACCGGGAGGGGAGACGTCCACGGTGGCGGCGTTAGCGGCGGGCGAGGCCAAAATGGACCCGCACAGAAGAGCCGCTGCCCCAAGAGCGGCGGACTTGGCAATGGTGCGGTTGGCTCGGGTGGATTTGCTCGGATGGGACACGGAATACCTCTTCGGTCGGGCCCCTCATCAGCGAGGAGTCGGCGTGGGTGAACGTGGGTTAGGGATCCGTCCCCAATGTGATCCGGCTCACGTTCATCACTTCAGGCTAGGAAACATTTCCCAACCAGTGACCACATCTGCACGTTTGTGCAGTGGTTCCTTCCCATCTGAGCCTACTTTCGGGTAACCAGGCCCCAGGGCTGCACGTATTCGCTTTTTCCGCGCCCGCGGACGGCGGCCCGGCGACGGCGTCACTCGCCCGGCGGGAACTCGTACGTGGCCGGGATCGTGGCAGGCGGCGCCCCGTAGGACAACACCACTTCGTCGTGTGCTTTCAGCGGGAGGCCACGGATGCCGGCGTCGTACTTCTTTCCGTTGACGTAAGCGGTCCAGCCGTCCACCGGCCCGTTCGCTGTCCCGGGGGTTCCGCTGCCGGAGAGGACGCCCCATTCCGTGAGAAGCTGCCCAAGCGTGAAGACCTGCCCCGCCGTGGGCGATTCGATGTGGACGACGCCGGTGGTGTCGTGCGTGTGCAGGGCTGAGATGCCGTCGGGCCTGTTTGCCGCGCTGATCGTGATACCGATGTTGGCGGGCACGGGTACGGGGTTGCCGTCCTTGAGCACGTCCAGGTGCGCGTGGTAGTGGTCCACGTTTCCCTCCGCCGTCAGGACGGCCAGGCCCGCCTTGGTGATGCGCTCACGCATACCCGCAGTGTCCAGGGCAAAGCCGGCAGGGGCGGGCGCGGCTGCTGCGGGCGGGGAGGAAGAGGCTGCCGGGGAAGAGGTGGTGGCAGTCGGTGCCGGCGCCGGTGCCGAACACGACGCCACCCCCAGCGTCAGGGTGGAAAGGGCGACGGCGAGTGCCAGCTTGGGGTGCATGGTTGCGGAGACCGCTTTCGTTCCGGGGACAGGATGCTTCCAGTCTATGCAGAGGGAAAGTTCGAGCGGACTGCATCCGCGCAGGGCCTCCGGCCGGTAGTTAAGGGTGTAAGCAAAGCACCGCCCGCAAGCCGGGCCTCCACGAGGAGTTTGAAATGCGCAAAACAATCTCTGCCGTCGCCGGAGCAATGACGCTTCTGGCCGGACTCGCAGTCGCCGGCCCCGCCCAGGCCGGCGACGGACACCACGGCAAGGAGACGGCCCAGCTGTCCGTTCTTCATGGCGTACCGGGCCTCACCGTAGATGTCTGGGTAGACGGCAAATTGACCTTGGACAACTTCACGCCGGGAACGCTGGCAGGGCCGTTGACCGTCCCCGACGGTGACCACAAGATCGCGATCACCGGGGCCGACGCCACGAGCGCGGACAACCCGGTGATCGGTCCCGTGACAGTCGACCTGGAGGCAGGGCGGAATTACACGGCAGTGGCACACCTGGCCGCTGACGGAACCCCCACTGCCACCCTCTTCACGAATAACACCTCCGCCAGCCCCGACGGGAAGGGCAAGCTGACGGTCCGTCACGTGGCCGCCGCACCGGCCGTCGATGTCCTGGCCGGCGGAACCGCGGTTATCAAGGGCCTGACCAGTCCCCACCAAAAGACGCTTACCCTCAAGGCCGGGACTGTGTCCGCGTCGGTCGCTGCCGCGGGAACCACCGCCCCACTGATCGGCCCGGCCGACGTCAACATCGCCGAAGGCAAGAACACGATCGTCTACGCCTGGGGCAGCCTTGCCGATAACAACCTGGGCGTCGCTGTACAGGTGGTGGACTCCAAATCCGGCGGACAGAGGGGACACAACGGCTAACGTCCGTCCGCCTCAGGAGTGACATGCTGTCTTCGTCAACCGGTGGGGTCGCGTTCCGCGCGGCCCCACCGGCCGTCTCCGCCGTCGAACCACCGTTGCCCCACACCGCTGGGCGCGGAATAATGTGGTCCCACAGGGGTCGATGCCGCTCTAAGGAGCATCCTATGGAGGCAGCCGCGCAGGGTTGGGACGTAGGTCTCGATCATGCGTTCGCCAGCGGAGAGGAACAGGCCCTGGCTGAGGCGTACCGGAAGATGAGCCCCCTCGTCTACACTCTGGCGTTAAGGTCCCTGGGCGAGCAGGCGGCCGCAGACGACGTTACGCAGGAGGTCTTCATTCGGGCTTGGAAATCGCGGGCGAGCTATCGGCCGGAGGCCGCTCGCCTGCCGGCCTGGCTGATCGGGATCACGCGGAACGCCATTTACGACGCAATGTCATCCCGTTCCCGCCAGCGCGATCTCGAACAGGCAGCCGTGCACCTTGTCCGCGACCCGACCGCCAATCCGGGTGCCAAAGACGTGGAGGCCGTGGCGGACCGGATCACCTTGGAAGAGGAGTTGGAGCGACTCGGGGATCCCCAGACGGCAATCATGCGGCTGGCGTTCTATGAGGACTTGACCCATGACCAGATTTCCTCGCGCCTGAACCTTCCGCTCGGCACCGTCAAGAGCCACATCAGGCGCAGTCTCACCCGGTTGCGGGCCCGTCTGGAGGTGGAACGTGGAACACCTTGACCCCGAGTTTCTCAGCCTCCTTGCCCTGGGTGAGCCGCTCGGGAACGAATCCGATGCCGTCCACCTGGCGGGCTGCCGGGAATGCAGCGAAACCCTCGCGGCGCTGCGGCGCACGGTCCTGGTTGCCACAGCCGACCCCGCCGCCGTGGAACTTACGGAACCCGGAAGCCACAATTGGGACGCCATCCATCAGGCACTCGGGCTGTCACCATCCCTGGCAGCGGATCCCTTGAGCCGCTCCGCGGCACCTGTCCGGGACGCGCAAGGTGCCCGGGCCGGGCGCGGCACCGATGCGCAAGCGGTGCGCCCGGCGGAAGAGCCGACGTCGCCGCCCCTTTCGTCGTCTGCGCCGCCGGTTCCCCTGCGGCCCGGCCGGAGGACTCCCGGAACGCGCCGCGGCCTGTGGATCACGGCGGTTGCTGCGGGAGTAGTGCTCGGCGCAGCGGGCGCGTGGACTGCGGCGGGCATCCTCGGCCGCACTGAACCGCCGGCCGCGGCGCCCACGCCGCCGGCCGTGGTCCTGGCCCAGACATCGCTGCAACCCCTGGCGGCCCACGCCGCAAGCGGGAACGCAGTGGTCCAGCGGCTCCCGAACGGCACCCGCCAGCTCGTCATCCGTCTGGCCGAAGAGAAGGTTTCGGGTTTCCGCGAGGTCTGGGTGGGCTCCGCCGACCTGTCCAAGATGGTCAGCCTCGGAGTCCTGGGCAATGACCCCGGCATTTTTGTCATCCCGAGCGGACTGGATTTGGCCCAGTACCCCGTGGTGGACATTTCGAACGAGCCATATGACGGGGATCCGGCACACTCGCCGGAAAGCATCGCCCGGGGCCGGCTGACAGTGACCGGTTGAGCTGCAGCCGCCGGTTCGTGTTCGGGCCGTCAAGGCGGAAGAATGGGCGTGTGAGTGACGCCGCGGAATTCATCGATGCCGCCCTGCAGCGGGAAGGCTCGTGGAGCCGGGCCGAGGCGGCGCAAGCCCGGCTGGGAAGCGCCCTTCGGTTCTACGGCGCCTCAGTAGGGGCCGTCCGCGGGACGGTCCGCGATGCCGGCCGCCGCCATCCGGGGCTGTCGCACGATGACATCACCGCGCTGGGCTCGGAACTGTGGGCGGTGCCGGTCTTTGAGCGGCGCCTCGCCGCGGTGGTCCTGCTGCAGTCCAACGTGCGGCTGCTGACCAACGCGGACCTGACGCGGATAGAGGGCTTCGTCCGCCAGGCACGGCTGCGGGACCTCGTTGATCCGCTCGCAATCGATGTGATCGGACCCATGCTGGAAGGCCTGGACGTGGTCGGCAGGGTGCGCGCTGACGCCGTGCTGGACCGGTGGATTCTTGAGCCGGACATGTGGCTCCGTCGTGCCGCCCTGCTGTCGCCGCTGCGGGCGTTCCGTGCCGGTACGGGGGACTGGGACAGGTTTGTCCGGCGTGCCAGCCGGGTCCTGGCCGGGCCGCCGGCGACGGCCGACGAGGAGGACGTGGTCCGGGAGGCCGTCACCCTGGTGCAGGCTCAGCGGGTCGCGTCTCCGGCGTCCAACGGTTGAACGAAGGACTTGGCGGCCCGCGATCCGGCAACGGCGCTCGCGGCTATGGTGACCAGCGCGCCCAGGAGCAAGGCGGCATCCTCCCCGGGCAGCAGCACGTGGAGCTGCGTGCCGATGCTCGCTGCTGCCACGGGAACGCCCAACTGGGCCGCCGAGAGTACGCCCAGTGGCAGGGGGAGCCCAAACGCGCGCAAACCGGAGTGGAGCAACACCGTCCCGATCCCCAGGGCCAGGCCCAGGACGATCATGTCGGGGTGGCCAGCGAGCTCGCGGAGGTTCAGGGAAGACCCCAGCCACACAAAAAAGATCGGGCCCAGGAAGCCGTCGCTGACTGCGAAGAGCTGGCGTGCCAACCGCCGCGGCTCGCCGACGGCGGCCACCACGAGCCCGAAGGAGAAGCCGGCCAGCATCACCGACACGTGGCCGAAGTTGGCCACTCCGGCGAGCGTGAAGAGGAGCGCCAGCTGAATCCGCAGCTCCAAGGCAAACTTGCGGTTCTCCGAGAGCCGATGCATACGCTGGCGCGTGCCGCTTCGCTCGAGGGAACGCAGGGCAAAGAACAGCGCAATGGCACACACTCCCACCGCGAGCGCCCCCAGGGCGGCGCGGCCGGCGTTCGGCGGATCCACGGCCAACGGCAAGGCGACAATGCAGGCGATGTCAGCAATGGCCACTTGCGCTGTCAAAGCCACCACGTGCGGGCCGCCGAGGTGCAGGGAATCGACAATCGGGAGGACCAGTGCGGCGGATGAGGAGGCGAGCAGCACCACGTAGAGCGGAGCATGCCCGGTGCCGAAAGCCAGTCCCGTGCCGGTTCCGATGACCACAGCCGCGACCGCCGCCACCGCGGCCCGGCGCGAGCCCTTTCCGAGGGCCGAGCGGATGTGGGGGTCCCTCACCGGCACGTGAGTTCCGGCCACGAACATCATCAGCGCGAAGCCGATGTTCGCCAGCAGGCTGAACGTGGGGTCGTTCGAGTCGATCAGCGCGAACCCGGTCCGACCGATCACGATGCCTGCCAGCAATTCGCCAAGAACCACCGGCAGCCGCCAGCGGGCCGGTAACGCCAATAGGGGCCCTGCCAGGGCGACGACGGCGATCAGCGCCATTGACAGGAATGTCACCTTGCGCCGGACCCGGCCGGCCTCCGTTCCACCACCGCGTAGGCCTTCCCGTCCAGGAACTCCCAATCGGTGACAACCATGAACCCGAGTGCGTCGACGCGGTCGTTGAGGACGTGGACGTCGAAACCGCCGTCCCGGGGTTCCGCATCCCAGGTCGACACATGGACTTCTTTCCCTTCCAGGACCAGCAGCTCCGTGTTGACATCAAAATCTTCCTGGGGCTGATTGCTCAGCTGGCAGATGGCGACACAGTGGCTGTTCATTTCGGGCCTCCACTTCGGGATGAGCTGGTGGCATCATCCTATGTGCCTATGCGCCGCTCTCCCTATGGGCAATTCCCGCGGGTAATTCCCGCGGCAAGGGGGCGGCCGTTACCTGAATGTGACTTTCGGCGGTCATCCCCGTACCGTGGACAAGTGCCCGTTATCTCCGATACGGGCGCTCCCACAGCCGATTGCCTAACTCTGCCGCGGCCGCGGGACAACTCGCATCAACGTCCGGCAGAGACGGGGAAACCACTTTCGACCTACTGGTTCGCAGGTCTTGGGGTGAAGCCGCACAGTGCCCGGAACGCGGGCCCAGAGTGCGGCCGGGTGCCTCCCATCCGAATCCGACAGCTCACCTCGCAGGCATTGGGAGAGGCTAAAATTCATGTCTTCAATCAATACTTTCGCGCGCCAAGCCGCCGTCCTCACCGCCGCATCCGGCCTTGTCCTTGCCAGCGGGATGGCGGCTAATGCCGCCGGTGCCCCGGTGCAGCGCGACTCAGCGCCGGCGTCGTCCGTTGACGTCAAGGGCCAGGTCGGCACGCCGGTCAGCGCGGATTCCACCGTCAAAATCAGCTTCGATCGTCCTTCCGTGGCGTCCACTGCCGCTCCGGTCGTCGTTCAGCCCAAGCCTGCTGCCGCAGCCCCGGCGGCAGCACCAGTGCAGGCGCCGGCCGCCCCCAGGGCATCCGTCCAGGTCCAGGCAGCACCTGCACCAGCCCCTGCCGCGGCTCCGGCGGCAGATCCGGCGGCAGGGGGCCGCAACGCCGCCATGCTCTCCGCTGCCTACGCCCAGTTGGGCCTCACGCAGGACTGCACGGCCATGGTGGAGAAGGCCCTGGGAGCCGCGGGCAAGCCGGTCGGCGACCTCGGACCCACGCAGTTCCTCAGCCAGGGCACCGTTGTGGGCACGCCCCAGCCCGGTGACATGGTGGTGCAGTCAGGCCACGTGGGCATCTTCGCCGGCAATGGCCAGGTCATCAGCGGCGGCATGAACGGCGTCAACTCCACGATCGTCCACCCGCTGTCCTGGCTGACCGCCACCGGCCCCGTGACCTTCGTCCGCGCCTAGGCGCTGCGGCCCAACGGGCCCCGGATGCGTGTCCGAAAGACCGGCGATCCACTGCCCCGGGGCAGTGGATCGCCGGTCTTTTGGCGTTCAGCTTTCTCACAGAATCGGCGGATAAAGTCCCGACGGCAGGACTGTCCCGCCACGGATATGAGGAGGACGTTTGGGCCCGGTAAAAAGTCTTTGGGCGATGGTCCAGGGGGACCCCGTCTTCATGCGGCGGGTGAACGGGTGGCTGGCAATCCTGTGGATCCTCATGATTCCGGTCTCGCTGATGATGGGCTGGCTGGATTCCGTCGTCTACGTCTCGGCGCTGTCGCTCTGGGCCCTCGTCTCCGGCCACTGGTCGGCCTGGCAGGCCGCCCGCGTCGAAGTCGCCCAGATGGAGGACGCAAAGAAGCGCGAGAAAGAAGACCTGGTGGCCGAGGTTGTTGCGGCTCTCCTCGCCAGGACAAACGTGGAGCCGGCAGACGCACCGGCCGGGGACCTGGCGGGATCCCGGGCCGCGCCGGCGAACTGAGTGCGGCCGCCGCTCAGAGCCGGGCTGCGGGAAGGACGATCTTCATGACGGTCCCTTCGGCGCCCGTCCGGGCCACCTCCACCGTCCCGCCGGCGGCCATGGCAATCTCGCGGACCAGCGCCAGGCCGATGCCGAAGCTCCGCTGTCCCCGCGCTCCATCGGGGCTGGGCGCCCTGACAAATCTGTCGAAGATCCGGTCCTGGTCGACGCCGGTAATCCCGGCGCCCGTATCCGCCACGGTGATGACCGCGTGGTTCCGCTCCGCACCGGCGCCAATCGTGACGCACCCGCCGGGCGGGGTATGGGCCAGGGCGTTGTCCGCCAGCGCGAGCACCGCGCGCCGCAGGGCATTTTGTTCGATCCTGGCTTGCGGCCGGCCGCCGGCGGAGAAGTCCAATCGGACGTCCCTTTCGGCTGCCAGTTGCTGGAGGCTCTCCGCGACAGAAGCGGCGACGCAGGCCAGATCGATCGGTTCAGCCTGGGGATCCGGGGCAACCGCGGTTGCGGCCAGCAACAGTTCGTTGACGATTCCTGTCAGCGTTGCGGCATCCTCGCGAATCCTAACCAGGGCCCGGCCTGGTTTTGAGTCCGGTGCCGCATCGCGCTGCGCAAGCTGGATCCGGGTGTCCAGGATGGCCAGCGGCGTGCGCAGTTCATGGCTGGCATCCTGGACGAACCGGCGCTGCAGGGCCAGTGCCTCTCCCAGCGGGCGGATGGCGCTGCGGGCACTGAGCCAGCCCACAAGGCCGGCCAATGCGATGCCTGCCACCCCGGCAATGATCATCGCCTCGAGCAGATCCTTGGAATCAAGGTAGGTGTAGGTTGCCCCGGCAGCCCCGGAGTGCGGCAATTCGGGGTGGGCCAGCTGGTTCATCAGATAGAGGGCGGTGACGGCGAGGAGGCAGAGCACCATCACCGCGCAGGCGGCGCTGATGCGCAACGCCACCTTGAGCGAGGCCTTGCGCAAGGTGGACTGGTCCGGGGCGCCGCCCGGCAGTGCTTCCTTAGTCATTCGCTTCGCTTCCCTTACTCATGGGCGTCGCCAATCTGGTAGCCAACGCCATGGACAGTGCGGATAACGGTCCTGGAGATTTTCCGGCGGAGGTGGTGGACGTAGGTGTCGATCACGCCGGGCTGGTCCGTGGGGTGGAAGAAGCCGGCGAGCAGCTCGTCCCGGGTGAAGACCCGGCCCGGTTCCGCGGCGAGTGCCGCGAGCACTTCGGCCTCCTTCGCCGTGAGGGAGACCAGGCTTCCGTAAACGGACCGGACCGAGCGGGATGCCGGATCGAGCTCCCAGTCGCCGATGCTCACGGGCCCGACGGACGGGCTGTAGGTGCGCGTCAGTGCGCGAAGGCGTGCAGCCAGTTCACCGGCGTCGAACGGTTTGGTCACGTAGTCATTGGCGCCCGCATCCAGGCCCCGGACCTTCTCGTCGGGATCGCCCAGCGCCGTCAGAATCAGGACCGGCGTGGCGATGCCCTTGGACCTTAGGGCCGCGATCAGGCTGATTCCATCCATCCCGGGCAGTCCGCGGTCGATCACCATCACGTCCCACGGCTCCGTCAGCGCCAGATGCAGGCCGTCCCGGCCGTTGGCGACCAGCCGGATCCGGTAGTCAGTCTCCAGCAGCTCGGCGATGAGCGGGCCCAGGACGGCGTCGTCCTCGACGAGGAGCAGGGACGGCAGGCCGGCGATTGTCATGCGCCTATTCTTCCGTGGCCATTTCCCCGGCCCGCACGCCTTCGGCCGTGTCGTGCGCGGTTCCATCGGCACTATCCGGAGTGGTTCCAGCGGTGGCGCGGCGGTTGCTGCGGCGGCGCCTGAGGAGCTGGATGGCCCAGGGCAGGACAGAGACAAGGACCATGGCCACGGCGATGACGTCAATGTTTTTGGCGATGATCTCGTAGTGTCCCAGCCAGGTGCCCAGCAGGATCACGGACACGGCCCACGCCAGGGCGCCGACAATATTCCAGAGTGTGAAAGCTTTGTACCCGTAGCGGCCGATGCCGGCGGTCAGGGGCGCAAACGTCCGGACCATGGGCACGAAACGGGCCAGGACGACGGCGGCGCCGCCGTGGCGGCGGAAGAATTCCTCCGTTGTGGTCAAGTGGGCGGTCTTCAGGACCTTGGCATCATCTTTGAACCATCGCCGGCCAAAGGTGCGCCCCAGCCAGTAGCCGACCTGGTCGCCGGCCACGGCCGCTGCGGTGACGACGCCGATCAGGACGGGCAGCGTCAATTGCAGCTGCTGATGCAGGAGGCCCGCCGTGAAAAGCAAGGAGTCGCCGGGCAGGAACGGGAACAGCACCCCGGATTCGATGAACACCATCGCGGCGATGACGCCGAGCGCTGCGGGCCCGAGCCCCGCGAGCAGGCTGGCCGGGTCAAGCAGCGAGGGGGATCCGGCTGCGGCCGTCAGGGCCGGAACCAGTCCCGAAGCATAGATGCTGTGCATGGCCACTTCCCTAGCGCCGGCTTGATCGGAGGAATGCGGCGGCCGGCAGACGGTCCGCGATCCGGGGAGCGAAGCGGTTCCACAGCCCGGCGAGCAGTACCACCGCTCCGCTCGCGGCAAGGAATGAGGCCGCCACGTCGGTGGGGTAGTGGACCCCGACATACAGCCGTGACCAGGCCACGATGACCGCCATGGCGGCACCCGCGACGGCGATGACCTTGGACCAGCGGGTTCCGCGGGCCAGGAAATAGAGGGCGAAAGCCAGTGCGACGGCGAAGGAGACGTGGCCGCTGGGGAAGCTGTTGGACCCCGTCTCGGGCGAGAGCGGGTCGAAGAGCAGCGCCGGGTTGGGCCGTTGTCGGGCGATGATGAGCTTGAAGACTTCGCTGGCCACCCAGCCGGAGCATGCCACGAGTCCGAAGGCTACGGCCTTGACCAGGTCACGGCGGACCAGCCAGATGTAGAGGGCGGCGACGCCGATCAGCATGACACCGGCCACCGGGCCAAACACGAGATTAATTGCCATCGCGACGGCGGTCAGCGCGGCGGCGTGGTGCTTACTGAGGTCCTGGTCCACGCCCAGCTCGGCCGTGGCATCGCCGGGCACCAGCTGCACCGCCAGGCCCAGGGCGATCACTGCCGCGCACAGCAGGGCGCCCAACAGCAGCCAGTGCCGGGCTTGGGGCAGGGCCCAAAACCGCAGTCCGGCAGCGGGGCGTTCGTCGTCAACGTGGTGAGGTGCAATGCGGTCTACAGGGGCGGGTCCAGTCATGGAATCCTCCGGCTCGGGGCAGCGGCGCGCGGTCACGCGTCCTGTACAACTCTGCCTTGGGCCCCTTAAGAAACGCTTAAGAAGTGCCGGGAGCTCCTTCGCCCGGCTCCTGCGTTGCGTAGCGGGACGGCGCCGTTCCGGGCTGACGTCGCCAGCGTACGCCCCGGCAAAATGCTGCCGGTTGATGCGTCACGGGGGAGATCGCCGTCCTCAGGCCCCGGTTTCGGCAGTATCTTGCCGAATTGGCGTCTGTGCGGCACGATGGGTGGACGTGAGTGGCTGGACCGGCAGCATCCTGCCGGATAACAGGAGCAGGCTCCGGGAGGCACTGTGCGCCGATAACAAGCGGCACATCACGACGACGGGGGATTCATTGCAGAACGAGATGACCATTGCAGCAGGCATCCGCAGCGCCCGCAGGGACGCCGGGCTCACGCAGGATGACCTGGCGCATCTGGCCGGGACGTCCGTCCGGACCGTCCGGGCGATAGAGACCGGGACGGGGAATCCTTCGCTGCGGGCCGTCGCGGCCGTCGCTAATGTCCTTGGCCTGCGACTCGTGGTGCGCTGATGCTGGCGGAGCTGCAGGATCTGAAGTTCGTCAGGGCCGCGGACGTCTACAAAAACGGCACCCTTGCCGGGCACCTTAACCGGACGGAATACGGGGGAGTGCGGTACTCCTATCTGCCTGCGTACCTCGCGGCCGGCCACCCGGCGGTGGCGGTCTCTCTGCCATTGTCCGAGGGGGCGGTGGAGACCCCCGCCGGGGCCCTGCCGGCGTTCTTCGCGGGGCTTTTGCCTGAAGGGCACCGGCTCACGGTCCTGAAGAACGCGACCAAAACCAGTTTTGACGACGAACTGACGCTCCTCCTGGCCGTGGGCGCTGACGTGCCCGGGGACGTGCAGGTGGTTCCGGCCGGGGAGTCCCCAGTGGAACCGCCCAGCCTGGCCGACGCGTCACGTCCCGAGGACCTCGACTTCTCCCTCCTGGCCAACGCTGTTGACCTCCACGGGCTGCCGGGGGTCCAGCGCAAGACAAGTGCCTCCATGCTGACGACGCCGCTGGCCCTGCGGGGCCACCGCTACCTGCTGAAGCTCGACCCGCCGGAGCATCCCCACCTGGTGGAAAACGAAGCCGCCCACCTTCGTGCGGCGAAGGCCCTCAAGATCCCTGTCGCCAGGAGTTCGGTCATCGCCGACAGGAACGGACTGCCGGGGCTTCTCGTGGAGCGGTTCGACCGCGTCAAAGATCCGGCCGGCCAGTGGATCCGGCTTCCCCTGGAAGACGGAACCCAGGTCCTGGGCCTGCCGCCGGCCTCAAAGTACGGCGTCGCCTCCGAGGACGTGGCCACAGCGCTGGCACGGATATGCACGGCGCCGGTCGTTGCCAGCCGCAACCTCTACCTCCAGTTCGTCTTTGCCTGGCTGACCGGGAACGGGGACCTGCACGCCAAAAATGTCGCGGTTCTCGGCAGCAGGCGCGGATTCGTCGTAGCCCCTGTCTTCGACGTTCCATGCACGCTCCTTTACGGCGACGAGACCCTGGCGCTGCCCCTCTCCGGCAAGACCCGGAACCTCAGGGCCAGGCACTGGGCTGCGTTTGCCGATGCCCTTGGCCTGCCGCAGCGGGCCGCCGTGTCGGCCAACAAGACCGCCCTTGCCGCGGCAGGCGCCATCCGGCTGGAGGATCTGCCCTTCAGCGGGTCGCCACTGCGCGGTGCACAGCGGGAGCTGGGCTTCCGACGCCGGGAACTCGCCGACTGACCACAGGTTTTCCCAAGCTCCAAGGCTTGCGCGGTGTTCCTCCGGGATGCAAACTGCAGGAACTTTTGATGCCCACCGCGGTCAGTCGCCTTCGGAGGACGAGCATGCCGGCGAAAAATGCTGTACGAAACCCGGCGGGAGGCCCGGATGAATGAGCCCCCGGCCCGCCGCTCCGGAACGGGCCGGCACAGGCGGGTCACCGATGGCATATCCTGGCCATGGCCTCGTGCATGGCGTCTTCGCAATGTCAGCCCACGTTTCCTGACCGCGGCCGCGGTCGCCCTCGCCCTGGCCTCGGCCGGCAACGCCTACGCGACTGTCCACGCGGACGTGCCGGCGCATTCGCTGGCCGGCCCGGCCTCCGCCCGCCCAACCGGCCCCGCCTCCTCCGGCCCAACCGGCGCGGCGCCCCTGGCGGCACCCCGGCCGGCTGGCGGGTCCGCCGCAGGACAGCAGTCCCTGCCGCCGGCCCTCAGCCCGGGAGCCGCACAAGCGTCAGCGGGCGCAGCGCCGCACGATGCCGCCCTCATCGCTGCGCCGGCGGCTCACCCCGCCGATCCCCCCGGCGCCCCCGCCGCGCCGGCCCCCGTGGGAGCGGCCCCCTCTGCCGAGCCCGTTACCGCAGTGCCCGCCGCGGCCCGGGACGCTGCGCCGGCCGCCGGGGCTGCGTCCATCGGCCCCGGACTGGACCAGCAGATCGATGCCATCATCCAGGCCAACAGGGCGTACGCGCTGGGAGTGGCCCTGATCGACGTTTCCGACGGCTCGGTCCATGAATACGGCGTGAAGGACAAGTTTGTGGCCGCGAGCACGGCCAAGATCCTTGCGGCGGCGGCCTATTACAACCTTACGGAAAGGGGCGTGGCCTCCTTGGCTGAGCCGCTGGGCGTCTCGACCGCCGGCGAGCAGATCAGGGAAATGGTCCAGCAAAGCAACAACGATTCCTGGTCGCTGATCCTCGACGCCGTGGGCCAGGAACAAATAAGCGACTATGCGGCCTCGATCGGGATCGACTACGACCGCACGGTGAACCTCCTGACCCCCGCGGAAATGGCGCGGACACTGTCCCTCCTGTATACGGGCCAGCTCCTCAGCGCCGAGCACACCGCCGAACTGCTTTCCTACATGCAGGACACCAACTACGAACTGCTGATTCCGGCAGGAGTGCCCCCCGGCGTCGACGTCTTCCATAAGTACGGCCTCCTCGACGGCTACCTGCACGACGCGAGCATCCTCGTCCGGGACGGCCGGGCCTACGTCTTTGTGGTCTACACCCGGGGTGCGAACCTGACCGACATGAACGCCCGTTCCCGCATCATCCAGCAGCTGACCCGGACAGTGACGGCCGCCCTGTTCTGACCGCCGCCGGCAGTCCGGCCGTTCGGCCGGCAGCTCGGGCCGTTCCCCCAAAGGGCGGACAATCGTACGCTGTAGAAAGGAGGTGAATGCCATGAAAGCAGCCCCAGGGGACCGCATCATCATCCGTGGCCACACGGTGGAGTCCGCCGACAGGCACGGCCAGATCCTGGAAGTCAAAGGTGAGGACGGCGCGCCGCCGTACCATGTCCGGTTCGACGACGGCCACGAGACCATCCTGTTTCCCGGCGGGGACTTCGTTGTCGAACGGAGCGGGACGAGCTGACACTAGAAGCTCGACGAACTCCCTGACCCGGAGAAGCTTCCGCCGGTGGAGCCGTAGCCCGTTGTGCCGCCGCTTCCGCCGCGGGCGCTGCTGACGCTGCTGACGCCTGTGTTGAAGCCGGAGTTGAAGGTAGGGACGGAGAAGAAATAGTAGGACGGGTAGACGGTGCCGAGGATGCTGGGCTCGTAGGTGCGGCCGTATTTGGCCTTCGTGCCCGCCTGCGCGCTCTCCATGTCCTTGCGCATGAGCTCCGCTTCCTTCTCGGTCCGGGCGAAGGCAGCAATCACCGTATCGGCGTGGTTCTTCAGCAGCTCTGAGAGGTGCGTGCGGGCATCCCGCAGCCTGTCCAGCGCCGTCTCAGGGCTGATCGTCCCGTCTGCGAGCTCCGCTGTCCACCGTTCCATCTCGCGCTGGCTTTGCTCGCGGAAGGACCGGAGCGCCGCAGCAGTCGCTGAATCACCCTCACCGTGGCGTTTGGTGAGCATCTGCTCCAGTGCGGCCAGATCGGCGCGGAAGGGAGCCAGCTGGCGATCCCACGCGGCAGCCCATGCCGACCCCCGGCTGAGTAGTGCGTTCGTGTCCGAAATGACGTCATCCAGCGCGTCCAGCTCCGCAGCTGCGTCGGCGTATGTCCGGACCAGTTTCAGGTTCGGCCGCCGGCTCAGGTCCCTGCTCGTCAGGGCGTGCACCTGGTTGGAGAGCCCGGTGGCGGTGTTGTACCGGGACAGGAAGGTGCGGTGCTTCTCCAGGACCGTGCTGCCGTAGCGCGAGGACTCGGGGATGGTGTTGGCGTTGAGCTCGGTGACCTCCAGGTCCATTCCGACGCTCGCGTAGCTGGCGTCGCCGCGGGCCAGTTCCCGGCGGCTGGACACCCTGGTCCGCCAGCGGACGATCAGCCAGGCGGCGGCGGCGGCGACGGCCGCTGACACTGTGGTCCAGGCCGTGACAAGGAAGGCCGTGGACCGGTACCACGGCTGGTTGATTAGTTCGGCGCCGCGGCGGATTCCGGCAATGGTCCCATCCGTCCACTGGGCGTCGCGCAGGAGGTCCTTGGCGGCGTTCTGGATGTCGTCACGCTGCTCCAGGGAGACTTTCCGGTCCTCACCCATATACGTCCCGACATGCCGGCCCACCGGATCCAGGGCGAAGATGAAGAGTCCGTCCGCCCACTTCTGTCCGTCAGCGCTGATCCACTCGGGGTGCTCTGCGCGGGCGAAGCGGAGGACCTCCTCGTTCAGGTTGTCCGCCGCCGTGCCGTTGTACGTGTAGACGGCGACCTTGGTGGGTTGGTAGAAGTCGATGGACTGCACCGCCGGCCGGAGCTTGTTCAGGTCCAGCACCCCCGCCGTGTCCTTCACCACGACGTCGACCGGCGTGACCGCGAGCGCGGCCTGGGCTCCGCAGAGCAGGCCCATCGCCAGCAGCATGACGGTGGCGAGGACTTTCCGCATGATTCCCATTTGCTGAGCGTAGTGGCTGCACGGGGTTGCGTCGACGGAACCTTGAAAGGGGCCGAAAGACCGTGACGGCGTGCCGGCTCCCCGCCCATACTGGCGGCATGAGCCCGGAGCCGGAGTTGACCGCGTCGCGCCGTCCGGCCAGGCCGGACCGGACGCTTCTGGCCATCCTGGCCGCGATCGCAGTACTGGTGATTGTCGCCCTGGCTGTCGTGTTCACCCGGGGCGGACCGGCGCCGATTGACGCGGCCACTCCCGCCGGCGTCGTGCAGCGTTACTCCGCCGCCGTCATCGACGGTGACGAGGGAACCGCGGCCACCTTCCTCAGCGACGCCGCGCGGACCAAGTGCACCAGCGGGCAGCGGCCCTTTGCCGAGAACCTCCGCGTCACCCTGGTTTCGACCACGGAGCGGACGGATTCGGTGGACGTGAGGGTGCTCATTACCGTCTCCGAGGGCGGCGGACCGTTCGGGAGCGCCGAGTACCAGGTCGAGGATGTCTTCGACCTCGTCCGGACGGGGGAGACGTGGCTGATCGACAACGCGCCGTGGCAGCTCACCGTCTGTTCGAATCCGGGGGTCAAGCAGTGAGCGCGCCGGCGGTCGGGGCGGCGCAGCGCACGGTGCGCCGCCTGATCATGTACGTGCTGCTGTTCGCGCTGGTCTTAGTCGCCGCAGTCGGCCTCGGCGGGTTGCTGGGACGCCTGCTGACCGCCGGCACCGCGCTGGCCTCGGACGATGTCGCCGGACTGGCGCGCTCCCTGGCGTTTGCCTTGATCGGCGGCCCCCTCGCCGCCATTCTGTGGTGGGTGGTGTGGCGGCGGCTCGGTGAGGAGGCGGAGCGGTCCTCAGTGGGCTGGGGCCTGTACTTGGCCGGCGCCTATGTGCTCTCCCTGATCATCGCCGCCAGCAACCTGCTGGACACACTGTCCTCCGTGGTCGGCGGGCAGCGGCTGCAATGGCGGTTGTCCCTTGCCACCGGGGTGGTGTGGGCTGCTGTGTGGTTCTGGCACCGGTGGATGTGGCGGCACGCACGGAAGAGTCCGACGGACCTGGCCGACGTCCCAACCGTGCTCGGCTCCGCACTGGGGCTGGTGATCGGCACCGGCGGCGCCGTGTCGGCCCTGTCGACGCTCCTTGACGCGGCCCTGCGCGGAGCCACGGCGGCCGCGTCGGTGGGCAAGCCATGGTGGGTGTCCGCGTTGCAGTCCCTCGTCTGGGCCGCCGGCGGCGCCCTGCTGTGGTGGTGGCACTGGAGGCACGACAGCGGCCAGCGGCTGCGTGGCGGGTTCGCCGATGTCACGCTCATCACCGTCGGAGTGCTGGGCGCGGGCGCCCTGACCCTCGGGGGCGCCGGGGTGGCGCTATTCGTTGTGCTGCGGCTCTCGTTCGACCGCACAGACGCGATCGACGTCCTGCTGGAACCCCTGGGGCCGGCCCTGGCCGCAGCCGCCGTCGGCACCCTCGTCTGGGTCTACCACCGCACCATGGCACGCGGGCGCTCCGACTCCACCCGTCAGGGCGGCAAGCTGGTGACCTCCGGCGTCGCCCTCGCCGCAGCCGGCTCGGGGATCGGCGTGATCGTGAACGCCGCCCTTGCCCTGGCCGCGGCACCCCTCGCCGGCTCCGGGACGCGCACGTTGCTGCTGGGCGGAATCAGTTCGCTCGTGGCCGGCGGCCCTGTCTGGTGGTTCGCGTGGAAGCCGGGGGAGCGACCCCGGGTGTCCGGGCCCGGGCTGAACGCCCGGCGAGTTTACCTGATTGTGGTGTTCGGACTGAGCGCCGTGGTCGCGGTGATCGCACTGCTGGTCATCGGGTACCGGGTGTTCGAATTCTCCCTGGGCGATGTGACCGGCGGAAGCCTCGTGGACAGGGTCCGCGCACCGCTGGGGTTGCTCGTGGCCACGGGGCTGGTCTCCGGGTACCACTTTGCGGTGTGGCGGCGGGACCGGGCGGACCTGGCGGCGGCCGCCCCGGCCCGGCGTCGGACGGTCGGGCATGTCGTTCTCGTCACGGGTTCGGATCCCGCGAACATGGTCAGGGAGATCGGCGACGCCACCGGGGCCGGCGTCACGGTCTGGCGGCGCTCCGACGACGGCGCCGGGGCTTCGGCCGGCGACGGGACATTGGCTGCGGCCTTGGAGGGTGTGACCGGCGAACGCGTGCTGGTCGTCGTCGGCCGGGACGGCCGGGCTGAGGTCATCCCGCTGCTGGGCTGACGGACACCCCAACCAAGCGGGCTACGGGAGCCCGAATTCCTTCTTGTAGCTCCGGACCGCGTTGGTAACCGTGGGGAAGAAATGATCGGGCCCGAACCTGCCGCTGACGCCGAAGCGGAGCAGGCGGTCCTTGATGGGGCCCTTCATCTCGGCGAAGACAAGGCTGATGCCCAGCCTGGCGAGTTCGTCGTCGAGCTCCACAAGGTCATCCAACGCGGAGGTATCGAGGTCAGTGATGGCCTCGGAGGCAACGATCACCCACCGGACCGGTCCGGGGGCGTTCGCCACGAGGGTCCTGATGTGCTCGGCAAAAACGGCTCCGTTCGCAAAAAAGAGCGGGGCATCGAAGCGCGCGATCACCAGGCCGGGAATGCGCTGGCCTTCGGGGTGCCTGTTCAGATCGTGGTAGCCGGGCACGTCCCCGACGCTGGCGAGTTCGGTGCGGTACGGATCCCAGGCCCGCCGGACAAAGGCGATCAGGGACAGGCCGATCGCCACCACGATGCCTTCGAGGACGCCGACGAATGCGACGCCGAGAAACGTGGCAACCAGCAGTGCCGCCTCCGTCCGGCTCATCCTGAGCAGCCGCCGCAGCGTCTGCACATCCACGATCGAGGCCGCCGCAACGATGACGACGGCGGCCAGGGTGCTGGAGGGCAGATACGACGTCACGCCGGGGGCGGCGAGCATGAAGAGTACGACGAGGGCGGCTGCAACCACGCCGCTGAGGGGGCTGCGCGCGCCGGCCGCGAGCGCGATCGGGGTACGGGAGGTGCTGCCCGAGACAGGAAACCCGCCGAACAGTCCGCAGGCGGCATTGGCCACTCCGAGGGCCCCCATTTCCTGGTTTCCGTCCGCCCGGGTGCCGTGCCGGGCGGCGAGGCTCCTGGACAGCACCGACGTGTCGGCGAAGGCAATCAACGCGATGCCGGCCGCCGGGCCGAGGAGTGCGAAGACCTCATCAACGGTGACTCCGGCGAGCGCCGGACCAGGCAGTCCGCGCGGGAGGGCGCCCACGGTGGGAAGCGCCGTCTCCAGGCCCAGTGCCGCGGCAAGCACTGCAGAGGCCACCACTGCGATCAGCACGCCCGGCAGCTTCCCCGGCAGGAAACGGACGGCAACGATGATGGCCGCCGTCCCGGCCCCGAACAACAACGCCAGCGGATTGACGGTGCCCTGCAGCAGGGCGCGGACCGTGCCGGCGGCGTTGTCGACCAGTGAACCCCCGCGGGAAGGGACTCCAAGGAATTTGGGTATCTGGCTGAGGATGACCGCCAGGGCGATGCCGTTGAGGTAGCCGACGCGGATGGGTTTGGACAGCAGGCCGGTCACAAACCCCAGCCGGAAAACCCGGCCGGCCAGCAGAATGACCCCGATCAGCAAGGACAAGGCGCCGGCAAGTGCCACGGCATGTCCGCTGTCCTTCCCCGCCAGGGGCAGCACGGAGGCAGCAATCATGGGCGCCAGGGTCGAGTCCGGTCCCACGACCAGGACGCGGGACGGCCCGAAGACGGCGTAGGCGAGAAGGGGAACGACCGAGGCATACAGTCCCGTGACGGCGGGCAGGCCCGCAGCTTCCGCGTAGGCCATGCCGGCCGGAATGAGGGCGGCACTGAGGGCCGCACCGGCTGCCAGATCAGACTTCAGCCACGGGCGCTGATAGTCCAAGACCATCCGGATGCCCGGTGACGCTTCCCGGATCCACTTCCCTCGCACGGTGCCAGCGTAGACCGAATGCAGCGCCGGCATCTTGCGAGATGCGTTAGTGGCGACTAACGTATTGACTGTGCCCGATCTTCTGGAAGTTGCCACGGAGCCAAACAGGCGTGCACTGCTTCGCCTCCTGGCCGCGGGGGAGAAGACCGTGACCGAGTTGTCGGAGCATTTTCCGGTCAGCCGCTCGGCCATCTCGCAGCATCTGCTGCTGCTATCCGACGTCGGCCTCGTTTCAGCGAGGAAGGACGGCAGAAACAGGTATTACCGTCTGGACGCTGCCGGGATGCGCCGGCTGCGCGAACAATTTGACTCTTTCTGGACAAACGAACTGGACCAGCTGGTGGCCGACGCCGGCCGGCACCGCCTACAAACATCGCAAGGGAAAATCTGATGTCATTCAACAAAACTGTCTTCCTGCCGGTTGATCCAGATGCCGCGTTCGCGCTCATCACTGAGCCGGAGAGGCTCCGCCGATGGAAGACGGTCGCTGCGAGGGTGGACCTGCGCGTGGGTGGGGACTACCGGTGGACCATCACCCCCGGCCACGTGGCCATGGGCACCTTTACGGAAATCGAGCCCGGAAAACGCGTTGTCTACACGTGGGGCTGGGAAGGTGACGGCGAACTGCCTCCGGGGGCGTCCACCGTGACGGTGCAGCTGGAAGCGGTCGATGGCGGGACGACGGTCCAGCTGATCCACGAAGGGCTGACCGCGGAACAGGAAGCCAGCCATGCCGAGGGATGGAACCACTTCCTGGAACGGCTCGTCCTGCTGGCCGCGAGCGGCGACGCCGGACCCGACGAGTGGTCGGCTGCCCCGGACCCCATCGACGAGCTCGCCAGCGCTGAAGCGGCCCTCGCCGTGGCGCAGCGGGTTCTGCGGGGACTGCAGGAAAGGGACCTGAACGCCGGCACTCCCTGCGAGGACTTCACGGTTGCCGGTCTTCTGGATCATCTCTTTGGATCAATTGCTTCGATCGGCAAGGCGCTCGGCGTCGTGGTCCGTGACCAGCCGACGGTGTCGCCGGAGGTCCGGATTGCCGACGCCTCCCAGGTCACGCTGGAAGCATTCCGTGCCCGCGGCCTGGCAGGAAGCCTCGACATGGGTTTCGCCGAACTTCCGGCCACTTTGGTCGCGAACATTCTGAACTTGGAACTGCTGGTCCATGCGTGGGACTTCGCGAAAGCCACGGGCCAGGAACTTACGGTCTCGGCCGTGCTCTCCGACTACGTGCTGGGCCTTGCCCGGAACACCATCAGCCCGCAGATGCGCGGCACCAGCTTCGCCGACGAGACCCTTGTTGATGAGTCGGCGGCCAGCATGGAGCGGCTCATCGCGTTCACCGGCCGCGAGGTCGCCGGCATCTGATGCCGACGGGATCGCGGCAGGAAGGAAACCGGGATGGTTGACGTAACGACCGAGATTGTCATTGGCCGGCCGCGCGGGGTCGTAGCGGGCTATGCCGCGAACCCGGACAACGCCCCCAAGTGGTACACCAACATCAGGGCGGTCCGCTGGGAATCGACGCCACCCCTGGCTGTCGGCTCCCGGCTGGCTTTCCGTGCGCACTTCCTGGGCCGTGACCTGGACTACGTCTACGAGTTCACCGAGCTGGATCCGGGCGCGAAGCTGGTGATGCGGACAGCGCAGGGCCCTTTCCCGATGCAGACCACGTACACATGGGCTGACACGGACGGCTCGTCAACCCGCATGGCTCTGCGCAACACCGGCAAACCGGCGGGATTCTCCGTCGTCGTCGGCCTGCTGATGGCCCCGATGATGAAACGCGCCATGCGGAAAGACCTCGCGAAGCTGAAACAGATACTCGAGGCGGACTGAACGCCGGCGGCCCGCCGAAAGGAATCCCTGCCCGGTGTGATTCGCGCAGGCAGGGGCGGCCGTGGCATCCACTCACGGCCGTACGAACAGCGAACACCCTGATGAAAGGACATGCCATGAGCAAGTTCATGTATCTCTACAAAGGTCCGGCCACTCCGATGGACCAGTTCACCGAGGAGCAATCGGCGGCGCAGATGGCCGCATGGGGCGCCTGGATGGAGAAAATCGGCACTGCCCTGCTCGACGTCGGTGCACCGTTCGCACCGTCCCGCACCGCGGTGGTGGACGACGGAGCGGCAACCGAAGCCTCGGACCTGAACGGCTACTCCATCGTGGAAGCCGAAAATCTCCCTGCGGCTATAGCCCTGACCGATGGCCACCCGTTCCTGTCCGACGGCAACGGAAAATTCACCCTGGAGATCTTCGAGCTCGGCGAGATGTAATCTCGCCACCGATGTGAGGGAGGAGGCTGGAGGTGCTGCTGTGGCCGGTCCCGTATTCAGCCGGACCGGCCACACCCTAGGATTGCCCCATGTCTACTTACGAAGTCACCCGCACCGCAGTCATCCCGGCCCCGGCCAAAGACATCTTCCCACTGGTCAACAACTTCCACGAGTGGACCAAGTGGTCCCCGTGGGAGTCTGTGGACCCCACGATGGACCGCAGCTACTCCGGCAGTGACACCGGGATCGGCGCCAAGTACGCCTGGAGCGGCAACCGCAAAGCTGGCTCCGGCACCATGGAGATCGTCGAATCCACTGAGCCGAGCACCGTCAGGATCCGCCTGGAATTCACGAAGCCCTTCAAGACGGTCAATCCCACCTTCTTCACGTTTGCGCCTTCCGGCAGCGGAACACAGGTGACCTGGACCATGACCGGCGAGAACAAGGGCATCGGCAAGGTCTTCGCCCTGTTCATGAACATGGACAAGATGGTCGGCGCGGACTTCGAGAAGGGCCTGGCGTCGCTCGCCGGGGCCGTCGCCCAACGCAAGGCCTGAGCGGACGGCCGACGCGTCGGCCCTGAGGGGCACCCGTCGTTCCTGAGGTGACTGTGAGGATTGTGGTGCGACGGCCGCTTCACAGGGATTACGCAGGGACTTCGGGGTCTTCCTTGATCCGTTTGTGAAAGGCTTCTGCTACTGGGGCCGCAGAGTCCATTCGTTCGGTCAAAGAGAAAGCCGGAATCGATGAGCCGGAATGTCGCGAAAACTCGTGGACGCAATGCCACGCGGCGGGCCACGTGGCTGATTTTTGCCGCGGCACTCTCAATATCGGCTGCGGCCTGCACACCTGCTCCGCCGAATGGCGGACCGTCGTCGAGTGCGGGCGCCTCCGGCGGGCCGTCGTCGAGTGCGGGCGCCTCCGGCGGGACCCAGCCCCCGGGAACGGGCCAGGCGGCAGGGAAACCGGGCCATGTTTTCGTGATCAACCTCGAGAACAAGGGCTACGACAAGGTCTGGGGTGCGGGCTCGGAAGCGCAGTACCTGTCCAAGACCCTGCGCGGTCAAGGGGTCCTGCTGTCCGAGTACTACGGCATTGCCCACAATTCGAACCCGAATTACCTGGCCCAGATTTCCGGCCAGGCATCGAACGAGATGACGCGGAACGACTGCCCGACGTATGCGCCGTTCAAGCAGACCGGGACTGCCTCGCTCGGCCAGGTGCAGGGGACCGGCTGCGTGTATCCGGCCTCGGTCCCCACCCTTGCAGGCCAGCTCAGCGCGGCCGGGAAGACCTGGAAGGGCTACATGGAGGACATGCAGACTCCCTGCCAGCATCCCGAACTTGGCGCCAAGGACGACCATCAGGGCGCCAATGTGGGCGATCAGTACGCCACCCGCCACAACCCGTTCGTCTATTTTGAGTCCATCACCTCGTCCCCGGACTGCCAGAGCAACGTTGTCGACTTCGGGAACCTGGCCAGCGACCTGAAGTCCATCGACACGACGCCCAACTTCTCCTACATCAGCCCCAATTTGTGCAATGACGGGCACGACAGCCCGTGCGTGGACGGCAGCCAGGGCGGACTGGCCGCCTCCGACAGTTGGCTCAGCCAGCAGGTCCCCGCCATCCTGGACTCCCCGGCGTACAGACAAGACGGCATGCTCGTCATCACGTTCGACGAATCGGAGGGAAAGACCGTGGGCCCGTCGGGGATACCCGGAGGCACGGCAGGGGGAAAGATCGGGGCCTTGGTGCTCTCGCCCTTCACCAAGGGCGGCTCGATGTCGGACAAGCCCTATAACCACTTCAGCCTGCTCGCCAGCATCGAGGACATCTTCTCCCTGCCCCGCCTCGGATACGCCGGGGCGCCGGGCCTGAAGAGTTTCGGGTCGGACGTCTTCAACGCCAGGTCCTGATCCCCCGCGTCAGCATCCCGCCCCAGACTTCCGCCGTCAGGGCGGGGCCAGCCCGAACCTCTGGTAGAGCAGCGGCAGCCCCTCCTTGAGGCCGTAGTCGACAGAGTCCCCGCGGTGGCCGATTCCTTCCCCGACGAACCGGCGGGTCGTCATGCCGGCTGCCTTCGCAGCCGCCTCGGCCGCGGCGGCTTGCGGCCCGTAGGTCGGGTCAAGGGCGCCGCTGGTGAAGATGGCGAGTGAGTCGGTGTACGTGCGGGCTTTGAGGATGGTGGCCGGTTTCTCTGCAGTAAACGCGGCCTGGCTGCCGCCGAATATGGTCTTTACGGTGTTCTCCGGGGAGCCGTCGATGGGTTCGAGCTCGCCGGAGATGTCCAGCAGTGAGCCGAAGAGCTCCGGCCGCTTGGCCCCGAACGAGAGCGCGCATTCTCCGCCGTTGGAATAGCCCGCCACCGCCCATTGGACACGGTCCGCTGCCACGTTGAGGTTCTTGCGAATGAAATTGACGACGTCGGTGGTGGCGTAGGTGTACACCTTGCCTTTCGCGGAATCCACGCAGACCGGATTCTGGTAGGGATTGCCCAGCTGGTCGATCGTGAGGAAGAGCGGAGCCAGTCCGTGATTGCGCTGGGCGAGGGCGTTAAGCTCCTGGACGGCGGATTTGTTCTGTTCGGGACCACCCGGCTGGCCCATCATCATAATGACAATCGGCAGCGGTGGCGGATCCGCCACCAAGGCGGCAGGTGGCAGGTAAAGGTAGGCGTCCCGGGCGTGGAAGCCTGAGACGGAGGCCGGAATCGAAACGGCACCGCTGACACCCGTGGCCGGCATACCCGCCGGGGCTTTCCAGCTCCGCCACAACGGAAGAGCACTGTTTTGCGGGGCTTTCGGATTGAGCCGGGGGAGGGCCAGGTGCTGGGTCTGGTTCAAGCCCAGCATGGCACCGAGCGTCGGGTTCAGCCCGTACCCGGCGTTGATGCCCAGGGCCGCCGTCGAAACGAAAATCACGACGGCGACGACGGCGGCCGCTTTCCGCCACCAGCGGGAGCGCCACAAGTTCACGGCCGCAAGCCCGATCCCGGCGAAGGCGAAGATGACCCAGGCACGGGTGTCCGGGTCCAGGGGTATGCCAAAGACGTTCAGTACGACTTCGCAGACAAAGAGCGTGACGGCTCCTGCCGCGGTCCCGCCGGCGAGCCCCGCAGACGCCACGAGCAGCCACCCCCGGCGCCCCAGTTGTTTCCTGGCCACCCGGTGGCTTGGCCCGCGGCGCCCCAGCTGTTTCCCGGCCACGCGGTGGCTTGGCCCGCGGCCCGCAGCGGCGGCCGGCCTGTGGCCGGGCATCGAGCGGAGCATCCAGCGGGGGACGAACACGGACCGGACCAGCAGATAGATGCCAGCGAGCGCCGAAAGACTGTAGAAGGCGTAAAGCAGCGGATTGTCCATGACGTTGAGGCTGAGAAGCTGCTCCATAGGTCCCGTCCATCAAGCGCGTGCTCGTACCTGCCAGCGCGCTCGGGCGCTATCTGGCCGGCGTCGGTTGGGGAGCGCGTCTCAGGCTGTTATAGCACCTCGTCCACTGGGAAACGCTGGGAGTTTGATGGGTGACAGTCACTGTTACGGGCGTGGCCGCGGTATCCGTGAGCGTCTGTCCGGCGGGCCCTGTTGCCGCGCTGACCGAGGTGGTCAAATGGTATTTACAGGACGGGGCAGGCTCGAGTGTCCCGACACCCTGAAAGGAGTGCCAGTGCCCGCGCCAGTGTCGACACCCGTCCAAGGGGCCCAGCCGACGCAACACCGCGGGTCGCCGCGGGGGTTTCTGTCGGCCCTCCGGGGCGCTCCCGTCACCTTGGGGTATGTCGCTGTCGTCTGGGGCGTGGGCATCGCGTCGTCCAGCATCGTCTCGGGTCCCGGACCGGGGTGGCGGGAGGATGTCGCAGCGACGGCCCACTCGTTGCCGGCCCACTGGTGGACGGTGCTCGCATCCGCTCTCTGGTCCCGGGACCTGGCCGGCTACGTCCTGGGAACGGGTCTCGTGCTGCTGGCCGGCATCCCCCTGGAACGGCAGATCGGAAGCCTGAAACTGGCGGCCTCGGCGGTGACGGCGCAGATCGTTGGCGTCCTGGCCGCCACCGGGTTTTTGGAGGCAACCCGGGGCCTGATGGGGACCTGGGCGCTGGAAATGAACGGAACCTACTTCCTTGGACCGAGCGCCCTGGTCTACGGAGCGGTCATGGCTGCCACGGCTTCCATGGGACCCCTCTGGCGGCGCCGCATCCGTCTCGGCATTTTCGGGTTGCTCATCCTGTTGGCACTTTACAGCGGAGGCTTCACGGACCTTGTCCGTCTCGGGGCCGGCAGCGCCGGAGCCCTTCTGGGCCCCGTACTCCTTGGCCGGGCGCCCCGGCTCCTGCGACCGGTCAGCTCCAGGCACGAAGGGCGTGTGCTGATAGCCCTGCTGGTGGCCGTATCCGCCGTTGGACCGGTGGTTGCGGGCCTGACCCAGCACGCTGTAGGTCCCCTCTCTGTCCTGCGTTTGCTTTTCACCGATATCCAGCCCGTCGATCCGCAGACCCTGCAGAGCGCATGTGCAATCCCGGCCCAGCACCGGGAGTGCGAGGCCATGCACCTGCAGCTGAGGGCCGGGGCCGGTGCCATCTTCATGGCGATTGTGCCGTCGTTTCTTCTGTTGCTGTTGGCTGAGGGCCTGCGCCGCGGGCGGCGGGCAGCCTGGCTGGGTGCGATGGTCCTCCAGGCAGGCTTGTCGGTGCTGGCGCTCGTGACGATGGTGGGGGTCCTGCAGGCGGCCGGCCCCAACACGGTCGCGGGGGAGTTGGTCGACGCGAGCCAGGTCGGCGGCCGGACCCATCCGCTGACACTGGTGGTCCCGCTTCTCCTGCCGGTGGTGCTTTTCGTGGTACTGCTGGCGTGCCAGACGATGTTCCCGGTGGCTGCACCCCGAGGGACGTACAGACGGCTTGCGACCCGCGTCCTGGGCCTGGCAGGCGGCCTCGGCCTGGTCTATGTGGTGGGCGGCTTGGCCTTGGCTCCAGGGTTCAGTCCCGACCCGACACTCGCAGACCTCGTGGCAGACGTTCCGGACAGGCTCCTCCCCCTGGGGTTCACAGTTGACATGCCGCCCGCGTTTTTTCCCGAGACAACACCGACGGTTCTGCTCTACGAAGGCGTTGGGATCGTCTTCTGGGCCGTTACCGGCGTGTTGGGCCTCAAGACGTTCCTGCGTCCGGCCCACCCGCGGCACGGCGCAGACAAAGACAGGGCCTGGGAGATCCTCACCGCAGGGGAGGGCAGTTCCATCTCGTGGATGACGACGTGGCCCGGAAACGTGTACTGGTTTTCCAGCACCGGTGACAGCTTTGTCGCCTACCGCGTCATCGCCGGAATCGCCCTGACTCTCGGCGCGCCGGTCGGGCGAACGACCGGGACGCGAGAAACGGTGGAGGAATTCGCGCGGTACTGCAGGTCCAATGGATGGACTCCGTGCTTGTACTCCGTGCCCGCTGATGTCCGGGAAGCGGCAGCCGCCCTCGGCTGGGACTCCGTGCAGGTCGCCCAGGAGACCATTCTGCCTTTGGAATCCCTATCGTTCAGGGGCAAACAATTCCAGGACATCCGTACCGCCATGAATAATGCCGCGAGGGCCGGTATCACCGCAGAATGGGTCCGGTACCCCACGGCCACGCTCGCCGTCCAGGCGCAAGTCCAGGCCATCTCCGAGGAATGGGTGTCCGACAGGAAGATGCCCGAGATGGGTTTCACCCTTGGAGGACTCGAAGAGCTCAACGACCCTGAAGTCCGCTGCCTGCTCGCCGTCGACGTCCAGCACCACGTCCACGCCGTCACGTCATGGCTACCGGTCTATCGCGACGGACGCATCATGGGCTGGACCCTGGACTTCATGCGCAGCCGGAGCTCGGGATTCCGCGCCGGGATCGAGTTCCTCATAGCTTCAGCGGCAATCAGCCTCAAAGACGAGGGGTTCGATTTCATCAGCCTCTCCGGCGCACCCCTGGCCCACGCCCCGGGGGCCAGCCAACTCCAGCTAGTTGATGCCGGCCCGGAAGAGGTAGGCCTTCTTGAACGCCTGCTTGACCGGCTCGGATCCGCCTTGGAGCCCGTCTATGGGTTCCGCTCGCTTCTGGCATTCAAAGGGAAGTTCCGCCCCCAGTACGCCCCGCTGTATATGGCGTATCCGGATTCGGCGGCCCTTCCCGGCATTGCGAATGCGCTCACCCGGGCCTACCTGCCTGACCTCTCCCTGGGAGAACGGCTCCACCTGGTCCGCAAGGTCCTCAGGCGCGAGACCAAAGCCCTTGCCCGATCCGGCGCGCAAAAACAGCAGTGAACACGTGGCTCGTGACCTGGTCAGCGGTGGAACGCAGGCGTGTGCCCCTTCAACGGGAAGAGTGCCTCCGGCCCGTCCAGACAGGTGCTTTTTTCTGGCGGTCCGACCGGAACCTGGCGCCGCGAAAGCCGCCATCATCGCCGTGCCGCCGGGAAGCGTGGTCAGCGACTCTTCCTAGACTCCGGCGTTGTAGACGTCGAGTCCGAACCGGTTCAGTCCGGGCGTCCCGGCGTAGCCCAGGTAAGGCAGCCCGAAGGTGTCCTCGATACTGGCCAGCAGGCTGTAGTGGTTGTACGGGGTGGTGGACCAGGTGCCGCCCTTGGTGAAGGGGGAAAGGACGAGGGCTCCGACCCGGCCCCCGCCGGGACCGGTGATGCCGGGCTGCGGCGAGTTGGGTCCGGGCCCTTCGCCGCAGCAGGCGGTCGCATCAGACTGGGGTCCATCCGATTCGTCGAACGTGATCACCAGGACGCCGTCCTGTTTGAACGCCGGGGACGAGGTGATGGCCGGCACCCACTGCTTGAGCCACTCGTCGGCGCTTTTGAGGCCGCCCGGCTGCCCGTCCACGCACGGAGAGTCGTGGCCGTCGTGGCAGAGGTTGGGCGTGATCATGGAAAGATTGGGGGTCGTGGCGGTCGACGCGAGGTCCGTTTTCAGGGCGCTGAGGTCGACGTCGTACTGGGCGCAGTCCGGTGAGCCAGTGATCCCGGCGAAGTAGACAAAGGGGTTGTGGCGGGCCGCGTACTGGTCGCCGGCCTTTGCTTTCTGCGTGTCATCCACCGCGCCGGGGGCGGGATGCCGGCAGGGGGTTCCCATGTCTTCCATGTAGCCCTTCCACGTCCTGCCGGCTCCGGTCAGCTGGCCGGCGACCGTGGGGACAGCGGCGGGGAAGACGCAGCCGTCGCCGACGGCCTGGCCGGGACTGGCCGTGCCGCTTCCGACGAACGGTGAGTAGTTCTGGCAGTCGGCCTGCATCTGGGGGTTGGGCCCCTGGCCGGAGATCTGGGCTACGTAGTTCGGCTGGGAGTTGTGGGCCGTGCCGAAGTACTGGTTCAGCAGCACCCCCTGGCCCCTGAGCGTCTGGGACAGGTACGGGGCGGCCGACGCCGGACCCCACGTCTCGTCGTAGCCCTTGTTTTCCAGGTTGATGACGAAGACATGCTTCGCACCGGGCAGGTAGCCCTGGCCCGCTGTGGTGGCGGCCGGGGCAGCGGCGGCGGGTGTGCCGGCCGTGGCGGCTTCGGGGCCGTAGCTGAGCGCCGCGGCTGCGAGCACGACCAGCGCGGCGGAGGCCAGCCGTCTCAATGTGCGGCGCCCTGCGCGGTGCTGCGGCGGCGCGGGGGCCGTTGTGGTGTTGGGGTTCACGGGAGTTTCCATCCGTCGGCGAGTGCTTTCTGTTTCAGTCCGGACCATTCCTCTTCCGGGGGCGGTCCCGCAGGGGTGCAGGCCGGTCCGGCGACGAACGGCGGAACCAGGTACGTGGGAGCGGTCAGGTTTGCCGGTGTGCCGAAGTCCAGGACTTCGGCGATGTTTCGGGCGGCGCTATCCCGGGGTGTCAGCGCCGGCAGGTTCCACCGCCATTCGATGGCCTTGAGCACGGAGGTGTGGTCATAGACGTCGTGGGCGACGTACCGGCGTCGGGAGCGCGGTGAGATGACCACGGACGGCACGCGGAAGCCGCGCAGGGCCGTCGCAGCGCTCGTGTCCGGGGCTGTTCCCGGGGCGACGTGGTCGTAGAACCCGCCCCACTCGTCGTAGTTGATGACCAGCATCGTGTTGGCCCAGTTCCGGCCGGTAGTCACGGCGTTGGAGACCTCAGCGAGGAAAGTCTCGCCGGAGCGGATGTCCGCGTGCGGGTGGTCATCACCGGAGGTTCCCGAGCCCTCGTCCGTGAAGCGCGGATCCACGAAGGACACCGCCGGCAGGCTGCCTGCGCTGCAGTCGGAGAGGAACTCGGAGTAGTGGTGCGAGATGCCCTGGTACTTCGTGCCCCAGAGCGCGGTGAAAGGGATGTCGCCGTAGTAGTACTTTCCGGACACCCCTGCGGCGGCCAGCCGGTCCCAGATGGTCGGGAGCGTGGACGTCGCCGTGGAGTTGTGCAGCCGGTCGGTGGCGGCCGCGTGCTGGTAAAACCTGTTCGGGTAGGTTTCGGCCATCGTGGCGGCGAAGTACCGGTCGCAGACCGTCCAGTCCGGGCCGGCCTGGCGCCAGAAATCGAGGTCGGCGGCGTCGTAGTAACCGACGGCGAACTCGTCATTCTCGCCGGCCCGGAGCCAGCCGTTGTTCTTGCCGTTGTTGTACTGGATCCGGCCGCCCTCGTAGGAGTGGTCGGGGTCCGGGTGGCCGCAGCCCTGGAAGTCCGCCAAGTGGTGGGTGGTGTGCGGAATTCCGTAGCGGTCCGTGAAGCCCAGGCCGGCCTGCTGGCCGTCGGCGCCGGGCATCCAGCCGACGAAGTGGTCAAAGGACCGGTTCTCCATCATCACGACGATGATGTGGTCGATCCCGGAAGCACCCGCGACCGGGAGTGCCGGGGTGGCGGCCGCCGCCTGCAGCGTGCTGCCGGTGGCTAAGGCGGTGGCGGCAGCCGTACCTGCCGCACCCAAGAAACTACGTCTCGAAACGTTCACGTCGTGGATTCCTTCATCGTCGGGTCCGGCTTCCAGTGCCAACAGGGGTGACTTGACCCGCCAGCCACGTGGGTAATCGTTCGCAGGGCGGGAAAAGTTACGCGTGACCGGTCTCGTAGGCGGCGCCCAGTGTCCGGGCACTGCCTGAGTCCACGCAAGCGCAGAGGACGGCGGTGCGTGTCCCGGAGGGCCGGCGGGGCGAAGGACAGGAAGTTACTGATGGGTTTAGTTCACGCCCAAAAGTAGATCACGGAACGGTGACGGTCCAGGCCCATATAGGGGTCCGTTCACACAGTGTTCACTGCACGTTTCCGGGAAAGCCGGCGGATTCATCCGACGGCAAACTGTCGGCTGTGGCGCTGTCAGCTTCCAAGGGGAGCCGGAGGTCGTTTTCCACAGACCCCGGGCATGCGCTGGAGGCACCGGCCGGGCCGCCTGTCGTGGCCACGTATCAGCGACCCAGCCCGCCGCCACGAGGTGGCAGCCACCCAAAAAGGAACGGCGCACCGTTTCCGGTGCGCCGTTCAAAGGACCAGGGTACCTTCAGCTGTTACTTGAAGGCATCCTTGACGTGCTCGCCTGCCTGCTTGAGGTCGGCCTTGCTTTGGTCGCCTTTGCCCTCTGCTTTGAGGCTCTGGTCGTCGGTTGCTTCGCCGGCGCCTTCTTTGGCTTTACCTGTCAGCTTGTCGCCGGTGTTCTGGATCTTGTCGCCCAAACCCATGTGGTCCTCCTGGATAAGCCTTCCCCGCCGAGGGGCCCCGGCAGGATCATCAATACTAAGCACACTGACCAAGTATCGCGCAAGCGGAAGGCAGCGTGCACTAGCATCGGAAATACTGCGGCCCACCGCGCGGCTCCAGCGGCGCTCCGGGAGGAACGCCGGAACCACATACCCGAACCCGCCGAAGGGACAACCATGGACATCACCGAAGTCATCCTCAATGACCACCACGACCAGCGCCGCATGTTTGCACTACTCGAGCAGATGAATGATGCTTCCGCCGCGGACCTTGCCGCGGTGTGGGAGCGGCTGCGTATCCTGCTGGAGGTCCATGCCAAGGCCGAAGAAGTGCTCTTCTATCCGGAGCTTCTTGCACTCGGCACGGGGGCCGGAGGTAAGGACTCCCCGGAGGATGAGACCACCGACGCGATCCATGATCACAACGAAATCCGTGACGCCATCGCCGAAGTCAGCCACCAGGAAACCGGATCGCCTGGGTGGTGGAGCGCGGTGGCCAAGGTCAATGAAGTCAACGGTGACCACATGGGGGAGGAAGAGCGCGAAGGCCTGACCGATTTTCGCCGCCACGCAAGCTTGGAACTCCGGCATACCCTGGCGCTTGCGTTCTGCGCCTTCGAGGCCGCGCATGCCGGTGGCATCGATGGCCAGGACATTGATCCGAACCGGTATGTGAAGCAACACGAGGATTCGGCAGCCCACCCCCGCGCCTAGGAAGTACGGGACACCTTTCAAGCATTACCGACTGTCGCCCCAGGAACTAGCCGGCGTCCCGGACCCGCTGGAGGTACGTGACCAGTTCCTGGAGCCGGTCCGCGGGCCATGGCAGCCTGGCGCTCAGCTCCGGGCTGTTTTCCTGCCACATGCTCCGCGCCGCAGCCTTGGTCGCGTCGCTGCTGTGGAACCGGGAACCGAGCCCGTCCCACCGCCTCGCAAAGTCCGGGACCGCGGGGTCATCCACCGGCGTATGTGCCGACATGTGGGCCCAGGCCTTCTTCGACAAGACCGGCAGGCGTGGTCCGGGCATCGTCGACGGCGGCCGGGCCGAGCTCGGCCCGGCATTGCACCGCCCATGTTGTCGAGCAGAGCCTGGATCTGCCGCTGGAGGCGCAGCGCCTGCTCCGCCTGGTCATGCAGTGCCGACAACTGGCCGGTGAGCAGCCGCCGCACGGCTCCGGCGTCGTCCGGCGACGCCGCCAGGACCTCGCGGACCTGCTCCAGAGACAGGCCCAGCGACCGCAGGGCCCTGATCCGGTAGAGGCGGCGGACATCCTCTTCCCAATACCGTCGGTGCCCCGAGTCCGGGGTTAGGTGCAGATGTTCGACTGGAGTCGCCGGAGCCAGCTACCGCCGAAAGCGCGAACACCCGGCGCCAGCACAGCGGCGGCCTGCCGGTGATCGTGAGCCCGCGCGGCGGGCGGAAGCCCGGCTCTCTAGCCCTCGGCGGTTCCCGGGTCCTGGCCGTATTCCGCCGAGATCAGGATGGGAAGGTGATCTGACGCGCCACGCGGGAGCGTCTCGACGCTCTCGATCTCGAGGCCCAGGGACGTGGCGAAGTCAAAGTGGCCCTTGAAGACCTTGTAGCGCGTGTAGGTGCGCCGGTCGCTGAGCGAGAGCTCGTAGCCTGCATCCTTCATCTGTTCTGTGAGGTACTTGGTGAAGAACGGGTAATTGAAGTCGCCCACCATGAGCGTCATCAGTCCGCCGCCCATGCTGAGGAGCTCGGCGTGCGCGGCATGGATCTGGTTGCGCCGCAACGAGTTCGACGCGGTCAGCGGTGCCGCGTGGAAAGACGCGATCACGAGGCCGTGGTCCGTTTCGTTGTCGATCACGCGGGTGCCGATGAGCCGCTCGTGTGCCGGGGCCAGCACCCGGTCGTGGAGGGACTTCTTCAAAGCAAACGTTTTCGTGTCGTAGGCGGTGAAGCGGTCCTTGCGGTAATAAATCGCCAGGCCGAGCCGGTTCCCCCGCGTGGCGTCAGCCAGATGCAGATCGCCGATGGTCGCCGGCAGATCCTCGGTGTCGCATTCCTGGAGGCACAAAGCATCAACCTCGAAGTCGCGGGCCAAATCGACCAGCTCACCACTGGCCTTGTGTTTGCGGAGGTTGTAGCTAATGACTCGGATCAGGAGAGCACCTCTTCGGAGGATAGTGGCGGAACCTGTCTCTGAGTCTACCCAGTCCGGCCGGTCGTCGGTAAAGCCGTCAGGGGGATCACGAGGCGGACGCGGAATCCGGCCCCCTCCGGAACCGCCTCGAGCTCCCCGCCGGCCAGCTTGGCCCGTTCCGCCATCCCGGCGAGGCCGAACCCGGCGACGTGGTCGGCGGCCGGCGCCCCGGTGCCGCCGGCACCATTGACGCCTCCGGTGTCGGTAACTGTCAGCCGGACGTCCGAGGGCCCCCAGCGGAGGTCAACGTCGACGGCGGCGCCCGGGGCGTGTTTGCGCACGTTGGACAGTGCTTCCTGGGCGGTGCGGTAGAGGGCGAGCGCGGCGTCCGGTGGGAGTGCGGTCGCCTCGCCGCGGGTCCGGAACGCCAGCGGTCCGGCTGAAGCCAGGCGATGCTGTTCGACCAGGGAGTCAATCAGCTCGGGACCTGGCAGCTCGTCCTCGCGCAGGGCCCGCACCGCCCGCCGGGCTTCCGCGAGCCCTGACCGGGCCAGCGCACTGGCCTGGTCCATGGACTCGCTGAGCCGGCCGTCCGCGCCGGTGCTGCGGGCCAGGAGCCGGGCGCCCTCCAGGTGCAGGGACAGCCCGGAGAGGGTGTGCGCAAGGACATCGTGCATCTCCCGGGCCAGCCTGGCGCGCTCGGCGGTTGCGGCTGCGGCCGTTTCGGCGGCCCGCCCGGCCTCCACCTGCCGCAGCAGCTTTGTGATGCGTTCGCGCTGCTCCTTCTCCCGCCGGAGCAGCACGCCGACCAGGAAAAAGAACCCGGCTCCGGCATCGGTGGCAAGAATCAATGAGACAGCCGTCTGGCCCGAGCCGAGCTGCAGCACGTTGAGGGCGCAGGCGGCCAGCAGGGCCACGGCCGGCAGGACAGCCCGGGGCGGACGCAGCGGTGCGAACGCCGCCACGACGAACAAGGCGGTCACGTCGGCGGCCGGATTGGCTGCGCGCATGGCCACCACCGCGGCGGCCATCAGCACCATCAGGCACACGTAGGCCGGCTCGGGCAGGCGGTGCCCCAGCAGGTAGGGTACGGCCGACCCCGCAAAGGCAACGGCCGCGGCCGCATTCAGGAGCCCGGGCCCGGCCGGGGCGAACCCCACCCGGCCGAGGGCGGCGCCAAGGCTCACCAGGGCCACCATGGCCAGGCCCAGGGGGATCAGCCATTGCCGGGACGTCGTCATGGCAGGAATCATTGCACACCAGCCGTGAGAGGCTTGGGATCAAAAATTGATGAAGGGACGCGGCCGGTGGGTGAGGCGCAAGTGCGGGTGCTGATCGTTGACGACCAGAAGGTTGTCCGTGACGGGCTGGCCATGATTCTGGGGTTCCTCGACGGAATCGCCGTCGTCGGGACCGTCGTGGACGGTGCCGACGCCGTACGGCAGACGGAGGCGCTGCGTCCCGACGTCGTCCTGATGGACCTCCACATGCCCGTCCTGGACGGCGTCGAGGCAACGACCATCCTGGCCCGTCGGGCGCCGGAGAGCCGCGTAGTGGTCCTGACCACCTACGCGGATGACGAGTGGGTGTTCTCGGCGCTCCGTGCCGGCGCCAAGGGCTTCCTGACCAAGGACGCCGACGCGGACGAGATCCGCCAGGCGCTGCTGACGGTTGCCGGCGGGGACGCCCAGCTCGACCCCACCGTGCAGCGGCGCCTGCTGGAGGCGCTGACGCGGGGAGACCATTCGGGGCTCGTGGCGCCGGAGGCACAGCGGCCGGCGGCTGCCGGCGGGCTGACCCCCCGGGAGCTGGACGTGCTGGCACTGGTCGCGGAGGGACTGTCCAACACGGAGATCGCCGGGCGGCTTTTCGTCTCGGACTCCACGGTCAAGACCCACATCAACCATCTGCTGGCCAAGACGTCGCTGCGGGACCGGGCCCAGCTCGTCGCCTACGCCTTCCGGAACGGGCTCACCACCGGCTGATCCGCACCGCCGAAGGCTTCTCCACCCACGGGTGGAGACAGGCCCGGCCAGAATCCACCGGAGGGCCGAATCGCCCGGAAGGCGGGCTCCGTAGCGTGGAAGCATGACAACCGCACAATGGCTTTTGAACCTCGGACTCCTCATCTTCATCCTGGGCACCAACCTGGGAACGCGCGCCGTCACACGCCGACGGCTGGTGCTTCCGCTGGCGCTAGCGGCGCTCGCCGGCATCCTGCTGCTCACCGACGCCCCGGCCCGCGGAAATGACACAGCGCTCGCGGTGATCGGGGCCGGTGCCGGAACCGGCCTCGGCATCCTCGCCGGGACCTTCATGCGCGTGCAGCGGCGCACCGACGGGTCCGTCGCCAGCCGGGCTGGCACCTCCTACGCCGCGCTGTGGATCCTCGTCATCGGCGGAAGGATCGCCTTCGCCGAATCCGCCACCGGGTGGGCTTCGGCCACCGTCCGGGACTTCTCCATCAGCAACCACATTTCCGGCAGCGCGGCGTGGACCGCGGCCTTCATCATCATGGCGCTGGCGATGGTGGCCGCGCGTGTCGCCACCACCGCCCTGCGCTGCCGGGCGCTTCCGGCCACGGCGGCCCCTGCCCCCGGAACCGCGCACCTGCCCGTCGGCCCCGCCTGATACCCGCACCCGAAAGGATCTGTCATGAACCCTGCCCCCGCCCGCCGGCCATTCACCGCCGCCGCCCTCCTCACGGCCGCCACCGCTGCAGCCACCCTCCTCGCCGCGGTGCTCCTGGGCTGGCTGGCGCCTGGCCTGGAGCCCCTGCAGCAGCGGTTCATCGCCGTGCTGGCACTGGCCGCCGCGGCAACCGGCGTGGTCGCGGCAACGAACCGGACCATCTTCAGCTCCGGGCACGTCCGCTGGCGGCTCCTCGCGGTCCCTGCCGCCGTCGTCCTGGCCCCGTTCCTTGGCGGCACCAAGGACCCCGGCGTTGACGCCACCTCCGTCATCATCGTGGGCTATCTCGCCACCGGCATCTACGAGGAGTTGTGGTTCCGCGGGCTGGTCCTGAACGCCGTCGCCTCATGGAGGCCGGTCCGCGCCGCCCTGCTGTCTTCCGCGCTCTTCGGCCTGGTGCACCTGAGCAACATCGCCTTCGGGGCCAACCCGGCCGTCACCGCCGCCCAGGTGGCGGGAGCCGCGTGTTTCGGCGTCGGACTCGCGGCCCTGCGGCTCCGGGGGACTCCAATGTGGCCGCTCGTCATCCTCCACGCGGTCTCGGACATCGGCCTGCAGCTCGGCGACGTGAACAGCGCCTGGCGCTGGGGCATCATGATCGGCGGGGACATCGTGCTGCTGGTTTTCGGCCTCGTCATCCTGCGGCACCGGACGGCCGCCCGGGCGGCGGCCCCGGCCCGCCGGGCGGTGGCCGCCTGAAGCGATAGGGTGGTCGGGGATTCACTGATGGAAGCTGCGAAAGGGTCGACGTTGACTGCTGAACTACCTGTTCTGGCCGAGGGCGATTTTTACTACGAGGTGCTGGGGGCGGGGCGGTTCCGCTCCACCATCCACGCCCAGGGCGCCTGGAACGAGCACGAGCAGCACATGGCCCCCGCGTCGGGCATCATGGCCGACCGCCTGGCCCGGCACGAACCCCGCGAGGACATGCGCATGGCGCGCCTCAGCTATGAGATCCTCGGCCTCATCCCCGGCGGCGAGTTTGAAGTCACCACCACGACGCTGCGCCCCGGCCGGACCATCGAGCTGTTGCAGGCCGAGCTCGTGGCAGGCGGCCGCGTCGCCATCCGCGCCACAGCCTGGCGCATGATTACCGCCGACACCTCCGCCATCGCCGCCTTCGAGGACCCCGGGATTCCGGTGCCGGAGAAGTGCGAACCGTACGATGCCGCGAGTGTGTGGCCGGGCGGCTACATCGCTTCGCTGCAGATGCGGATCGCGGAAGGCCACCGTGCCGGCTCCGGCACGGTCTGGCTGCACACGGACCACCCGCTGACTGACAAGGACGACAGCGGCGACCTCGCCCGGCTGGTCGGCCTGGTGGATACCGCCAACGGCATCGCAGCCCGCGTTCCTCCGGGCAAGGGCAGCTACGCGTTCCCGAACCTGGATCTTCAAATCCACATGTACCGCCGGCCCGAAGGAGAGTGGCTGGGGCTGGACAACGAGGTGTCTTTCGGTACTGACGGGATCGGGCTGACCTCCACCGTGCTGCACGATCTGCAGGGGCCGTTCGGGCGGGCCGAACAGATTTTGACGCTGCGGAAGTCCTAGGACTCAGCCGGCCCGGCCGGCGGTAGCCGCGCGGGCGCCATGACAGCGCTAGTGGAACACGAGCCAGCCGGCCACCGTGGCCAGGCCGGTCAGGAACGCGCCCCACAGGATGTCCGCCACCACGATCGCGAGCGGCCAGTTCTTCAGCGTCGCGGCGTTCGTGAGGTCATACGTGGCGTAGGCGAACGTTCCCAGTGCCGCGCCGTAGCCGAGCGCGGTGAGCCAGCTGCCGCCGTCGAGCGCCGGCTGGAGGGCGAAGAAGACGATCCCGGCGATGTACAGCACGTAGAAGACGACGGCGTAGCCTAGATGGGGCTTGTCCGCCATGAGGTGACCCAAGTGGCTCCGATAGAACTTGCTCATCGTCTTGAGCCAGACGGAATCGATGATGGCGAACGCGGCGGCGACGACCAGGAACTGCAAGATGACCATAAGGGAGCATAACAACATGCAGCAGGCGGCCGGACCCCGGACACTGACGGTTGTCCGGCAGGAGAAATCGCTCGGCGCGTCCGCAGACCTGGACTTCGCCCTGGAACTGCTCCAGCGGGTGAAGACCGGCGGGGTGGGACCGGCCCTGCGGCTCTACCGTCCCGCTCCCACCGTGGCCTTCGGCCAGCGCGACACCCATCTGCCAGGCTTCGACGCAGCGGCGCGGGCCTGCCGCGAACTGGGATTTGAACCGCTGGTCCGCAAGGCTGGCGGCCGCGCCGCGGCCTACCACGAGGGAACCCTCGTCATCGATCACGTGGAACCGGACGCGGACGCGATCGCCGGAGCCAAGGGACGTTTCTCCTTCTTCGGCGAGCTGCTGGCGCAGGCGCTGCGCACCGCCGGTGTCGACGCCGGCGTGGGCGAAATTCCCGGGGAATACTGCCCCGGCGAATTCAGCGTCCACGGCACGGACCCGGCCGTGCCGGCGCGCCGGGTCAAGCTGATCGGCACCGCCCAGCGCGTCGTCTCCGGCGGCTGGCTGTTCAGCTCCGTGATCGTGGTGGAGAACTCCGCGCCGATCAAAGCCGTGCTGGAGGCCAGCTACGCGGCCCTGGGCCTGGAGTGGGATCCGGCGACGGCGGGAGCGGTCAACGATCTCGTCCCGCACCTGGACGTGGATGCCATCGAGGCTGCCGTGATCGGCACCTACGCCCGCTACGCAACCTTGGACTACGGCGACTTCGGCAGCCTGCGCGGCTGAGAAGGGCAATGAGAAGGAGGAAGGCCGGACACCTGTGGTGCCCGGCCTTCCTCCTGTGACGGCTGGTTCCTAGTGCCCCCGTGCGATCCATTCCGCAAGGTGCGGCGCCTCGGCGCCGACCGTCGTCGGGTCCCCGTGCCCGGTGCGCACCACGGTGTCCGGGGGGAGCGTGAGCAGCCGGTCCTTGATGGACGCGACGATGGTGGGGAAGTCGCTGAAGGACCGGCCGGTCGCTCCCGGGCCGCCCTGGAACAGGGTGTCGCCAGTGAAGACGGTGCCCTCGCTGTCCAGGGAGAAGCTCACGGACCCGGGTGAGTGCCCCGGCGTGTGCAGGGCCACGATGCGGGCGCCCGCGACGTCGAAGGTGTCCCCGTCCGCGATGGCATGGTCCGGCTCGGTACCCGGGAAGACCCGTTCCCACAGCATCCAGTCGTCCCGGTTCAGGTACACGGGGGCGTTGACGAGGGCGCGGACCTCGCCGACGGCGCCGATGTGGTCATCGTGCCCGTGCGTCAGGAGGATCGCCGTGACCTTGCGGCCGGCGACGGCGGCCGCAACCGCTGCGGCGTCGTGCGCCGGGTCGATGATGACGCATTCCGCGTCGTTGCCGATGATCCACACGTTGTTCTCGACGTCCCACGTTCCGCCGTCCAGCGAAAAGGCACCGGAGGTGACCAGCTGGTCGATCCGCAGGGCGTTTCCGGAACCGGCGCTCACAGCTCGACCACCGAGCGCAGCACCGAGCCGGCGTGCATCTTCCCGAAGGCTTCCTCAATCCGGTCGATGGTGATGCGTTCCGTTACGAAGGCGTCGAGGTCCAGCTTGCCCTGCCGGTAGAGGTCGATCAGCATCGGGAAATCGCGGGAGGGCAGGCAGTCCCCGTACCAGGAGGACTTCAGCGAGCCGCCGCGGCCGAACACGTCCAGCAGCGGCAGTTCCAGGGTCATCTCAGGGCTGGGGACGCCCACCAGAACCACGGTGCCGGCGAGGTCGCGGGCGTAGAAGGCCTGCTTGTAAGTCTCGGGGCGTCCGACGGCGTCGATCACGACGTCAGCGCCGAAGCCGCCGGTGAGTTCCCGGATTGCCTCGACAGGATCGACGGCGGAGGAATCCACGGTGTGGGTGGCGCCGAGTTCCCTGGCGCGTTCGAGCTTCTTTGCGTCGATGTCGACCGCGATCACGGTGGTGGCGCCGGCGAGCGCTGCGCCGGCGACGGCAGCCGTGCCCACGCCGCCGCAGCCGATGACGGCGACGGAATCGCCGCGCGTGACCTTGCCGGTGTTGATGGCGGCGCCGAGTCCGGCCATGACGCCGCAGCCGAGCAGGCCGATCGCGGCGGGATCGGCGTCGGGGTCCACCTTGGTGCACTGGCCGGCGGCGACGAGCGTCTTTTCGGCGAACGCGCCGATGCCCAGGGCGGCTGTCAGTTCGGTGCCGTCCTCGAGGGTCATTTTCTGCGTGGCGTTGTGGGTGTTGAAGCAGTACTGCGGCTTGCCTCGGCGGCAGGCCCGGCACTCGCCGCAGACGGCGCGCCAGTTCAGGACGACGCGGTCGCCGGGAGCCACCTCGGTGACGCCCGGTCCCACGGCGCTGACGACGCCGGTGGCCTCGTGCCCCAGCAGGAACGGGAACTCATCATTGATGGCGCCCTGCTTGTAGTGCAGGTCGGTGTGGCAGACACCGCAGGTGAGGATGTCCACCAGGGCTTCGCCGGGGCCCGGGTCCGGCACCAGGATCGTCTCCAGGGTGACGGGGGCGTTCTTGGAACGGACTACTGCGCCTTTGACTTTGTGGACCATGGAGGTAGCTCCCTTTGTACGTCTCGCGGAACGCGGTACGGCGCGGCCCTGGGGAGGCCGCGCCGTCGTGGATGGTTGTCCTGACCGGGCTAAAGCAAAGGGCCTCAGGCGGCGAGCCGGCTCTTGACCTCTGCTGCCGAGGGGTTGGTGGCGGCGGTGCCGTCCGGGAACAGCACGGTGGGGACGGTGCGGTTGCCTCCGTTGAGCTGCTCCACGAGATCTGCGGTGCCTTCAACTTCTTCGATGTTGATCTCGGTGTACCCGATGCCCTGGGCGTCCAGCTGCTTCTTCAGGCGGTTGCAGTAGCCGCACCAAGTGGTCGAAAACATGGTGATGGTTCCGGATTCGGGGGTGAAGTCCACGAAGTTCTCCTCAAAGCTGGTTGACAATGCTGGTCGGCAGTGTGGGCCGACTGTAGTGGCCGGCATAAAGCCAGACGTCACTCTCAATAACCGTAACCTGCGCACCGCTATTCCCGCAGGGCCGACGGCGGCCCGGGGATCGGAGGGACGCGGCGCAGGGGCGGTTCTTGATGACACACTCTGCCCGCGGTGGCATGCTGGGGGCATGTGTGGACGCTACGTGATGGCGCGGGCCGTCGGGGACCTGCTGGCCGAGTTCGACGCTGGGCTGGAGGATGAGGTCGTGATTCCGCCGTCGTGGAATGTGGCCCCGACCGCGGATGTGCCGATCCTGCTGGAACGGCTGGTGGACGGATCCCCGGTCCGGCAGCTGCACCTTGCGCGCTGGGGGCTGGTGCCCTCCTGGGCCAAGGACCCGGGTATCGGTTCCAGGATGATCAACGCCCGCAGCGAGAGTGTCCTGGAGAAGCCGGCGTTCCGGAAGGCCGCGCGGGCCCGGCGCTGTGCCGTCCCGGCCGACGGCTACTACGAGTGGAAGGGCGAGGGCCGCGGCAAGCAGCCGTACTACGTGCACCCCAAGGATGAGCACCCCATGGTCTTTGCCGGACTGTACGAGTGGTGGAAGGATCCCGCCAAGGCCGAGGGCGACCCGGAGCGGTGGATGCTGTCGACGTCGATCATGACCACGGACTCGCCGCCGGAAGGCTACGCCGGGGGCATGCTGGCGGAACTGACTGCCCTGCACGACCGGGTGCCGCTGCCGATGGACCGGGAGACCATGCAGGCCTGGCTGGACCCGCACGTCGATGACGCTGCCGCTCTCGTGGACCTGGTCCGCGCCGGCGCGCACGACGTCGCGGAGGGCTGGACGATTGACGCCGTCGGCACCGCCGTCGGGAACGTCAAGAACGATTCCCCGGAACTCATCCAGCCGGTCGGGAGCCTCTTCTAGGGCTCCGGCTGCCCCGCCCGCTCAGCAGAGGCTCCGTTCAGAGCGTGACTGTACCGCCGTCGTCGACCGCCCACGAGGGGTTGAAGGCCACTTCCCAGCGGAAGCCGTCGGGATCGGCAAAATACCCCGTGTAGCCGCCCCAGGGCTGGGTCCTGGGGGCAGAGACGATGGTGGCGCCGGCCGCTTCGGCCTCGGCCATGACCCAGTCGACTTCCGCCGTGCTGGCCAGGTTGTGGCTCAGCGTGATGCACGGAATGCCGGCAGGGCTGCCGGTCCCGGCCTCGGCCTGCATCTGTCCGGCGTCCCAGAGCGAGAGGAGCAGGCCGTGATTGACCTGGAGGAAGAGCACCTGGCCCGGAACTTCCCGGTGGACCCGCCAGCCGAGGCCGTCAACGTAGAAGCTGCGTGAGGCGTCGACACTGCGGACACCCAGTGAAATTAAGTCGACTCGTGGCTGCATCTTTAGATACTGTCATGGTCATGTCCACAAATCACGGAGACGACAAGAACGCCCAGGCCGACAAGGAGCAGCTCGCCGCCGTGCGTGTGGCCGTTGACGAGGTGGATGAGCAGATTGTCATGCTGATCGGTCGCCGTGAACGCCTCATCCGGATCGCCGGGACCCTCAAGGAGGACAGCGCCCAGGTGCGGGCGCCGGGGCGGGTTGAGCGCGTTATCGAGCATGTCCGCGCGACCGCGGAGAAAAAGGACATCGATCCCGACATCGTCGAGAAGACCTACCGCGCCATGGTGGATGCCTTCACCACGCTGGAACTGGAAGTGTACAAAGCCAGCAGTTAGGTCCCGCGGCTTTAGGCTTTAGAGGGCTTCCTCCACCGGCACATTCGCCTGGAAGTCCCGGCCGTCGCAGTCGCTGAAAGCGGTCATGAGGTGTCCCTTGGACAGTCCCATCACCGTGCTCAGGGGGAAGTGGCCGGTGATGGTGTTCCCCGAATGCTCCACACCCTTGAGGTCAAAGTTCTCCTCCGTGCCGTCATGGCTGAAGCAGTAGAAGGACACGGCCTCGCCGTTCATGAATTCGATCCCCATCCTGCGCTGGTGGGAATGGTCCGGCGTTGCCGCCACGAGGCCCACTACGTAGGCGCCCTGGCCCGGAATATTTCCGTCTATATCGAACTTCGCCACCAGGGCGATGTCCTTGGCGGCGATGCTGACGTGCTTGAGGAGTGCGTTATGGGAACTCATGGCTCAATCCTGCTCTCTGCGCTCCCGTCCGTCCACCCCTGACCTAGGTTTTGCCCCGGCCCCGTCGTAGACTGGACTTGTTCGAAGATATGTTCGAATAGTGATTTTGCGCGGATTGTTTGCGCGGTGGTCCGGGAGGCACTATGGGCATGTTCAGCGAGTCGGTCGACGTCGTCTGCACGCCCTCCGGCATGCCTGTGAAGCTTGACTGGGCAGGCCGCCACTACACCGTGTGCGCGGACCCGGTCCGCTGGTACGAGCGCCGCCAGTGGTGGGCGGAGGAAAGCCGGGCTCCCCTGGGGAGCGGTCCGGGGCTGGTCGACCACGAGATCTGGCGGGTCCAGGTCCGCCTGGCTGATGCATCCCCGGAGGACATGCTCACCCTTGACCTGACCCGGCATCTCGGCAGCGGCCGCTGGCGGTTGCTGAGGATCCACGACGCCCTGCAGCCCCTCCGGAAGCCCAAGACAGCATGAGTTTCACCCATCTCCACGTTGCCACCGCCTTCAGCGCCCACTACGGGGTCTCCTGGCCGGATGAACTGGCCAGCGCCGCCGCGGCCGACGGCGCCACCGCGCTCGCCTGCACGGACCGTGACGGGCTCTACGGGACGGTCAAGCACCTGAAGGCCTGCATGGCGGCCGGGCTGGATCCGATTGTCGGGGTCGACCTTGCGGTCTTTGACGACGACGGCGACCTCCGCACCCAGGTGGGCGGACGCGTCGTCGTCCTGGCGCACGGGCACACCGGCGGCGCCGGCTACCGCGCGCTGTGCAGGCTGATCTCCGACGCCCATGCCCGCACCACGGGTAAGGCGCAGGGAGCGGTGCCGGTTGCCGTGACCCGGGCGGAACTGGCCTCCCGCACGCTGCACCCGGAGACGCTGAAGCCGGTGCTGACCGTACTGATCGGGCCGGACTCCGACGTCGGACGTGCCATGGGCGGGCGGCGGTACCTGCGGCCCCGCACCCTGTTCAAACGCTGGCTCGACGCCATGCCGCCGGGCACCGTGGCGGCGGAGGTCGTCTCCCAGCTCAGCCCGCCGGGGGAACCGCTCAGCACGGCCCATGCCGTGCGCATGCTCAAACTCGCCGCGGAACACGCAGTGCCCGCCGTACTGAGCAACGCCGTGCGGTATGTCGCCGAGGACGGCGCGGCAACGGCGGACGTGCTGGACTCCGCCCGGACCCTGAAATCGCTCCCCGAGCTCTCCGCCGCCCCGCTGCTGCAGCCCAACGGGCAGGGCTGGCTCAAATCGTCGGTACAGATGCTGCAGCTGGGCAAGGAAATCATGCATGCCGCCGGATACGGCACCGCTGACCTCAAACGGCTAATGGCCCAGACCGAGGCGCTCGCGGACCGCTGCCGGATTGACCCGGTCACGGACATGGGGTGGAAGCAGCCCGTGGTCCCGGAAACCTCCGTGATCGGCATCGCCGGGGATCCCCTCGTGGAGCTGACCCTGCGCTGTGAGGCCGGAATCGGCCGGCGGTTCCCGGGCATCGCCGGAAAGCCGGAAGAACAGCTGCGTGCCCGGCTGGGGCACGAACTGCGGATCATCGACAGCCTGGGCTTCGCCGCCTATTTCCTGACTGTCGCCGAGGTCTCGCGGATGATCCTGGACATGGGTGTCCGGGCAGCCGCCCGCGGCTCCGGCGCCTCCAGCCTGGTCAACTATCTGATCGACGTCAGCCAGGTGAACCCGCTCCAGCACGACCTCATCTTCGAACGCTTCCTCTCCCGCGACCGTGCCACGTTGCCGGATATCGACATCGACGTCGAAAGCGCCGAACGGCACAACGTCTACCGGAAGATCTTTGAGCGCTTCGGGGCCGAACGCGTCACGCTCATGAGCATGCAGAACGGCTACCGCGCTCGCGGTGCCGTGCGCGACGCCGGCCTGGCGCTGGGCATGGACGACGGGGAGATCGGCGAGATCGCCAAGCAGCTGTGGCGGTTCTCGGCCCGGAATTTCCGTGAGGCCCTGGTGGAGAAGCCGGAGCTGCGGGAATTCGCGGGACGGGTGGAGCAGCGCGACTTCACCGGGAACCAGCAGCTGGATCTGCTGGTGGACCTCACGGAACGGCTGGACCGGCTGCCCCGGCACATCTCCATGCACCCGTGCGGCGTCATCCTGGGCGATGCCACCCTGCTGGACCGCACCCCCGTCCAGCCCAGCGGCCTGGGCCTGCCCATGAGCCAGTTCGACAAGCACGACATGGACCCCATGGGGATGCTCAAACTCGATGTGCTGGGGGTCCGGATGCAGAGCGCCATGGCCTTCGCCGTCCGGGAGGTCATCCGGCTCCACCCCTCCAAGGCCGAAGTGGTCGCAGCCGGCGCGCATCCGGCCGGACCGGAGGGCACCGGACCGGACTACATTTCAGAGGACGGACACATTGATCTCAACGCCGTCCCGCTCGACGACGAACCCACGTACGAGCTCATCCGGAGCACGCACACCCTGGGCTGTTTCCAGATCGAATCCCCGGGCCAGCGCGAACTGATCGGCAAGCTGGCGCCGCGGGAGTTCAACGACCTCATCATCGACATCTCGCTGTTCCGGCCGGGGCCGATGAAATCGGACATGGTCCGGCCCTTCCTGGAACACCGGCACGGTTTCGCCCCCGAGGTCTACCCGCACCCGGACCTCAAACCGGTGCTCGAGGAGACCCACGGCGTGACGGTTTTCCACGAGCAGATCCTGAAGACCTTCGATGTCATGACCGGGTGCGGGCTGGCGAGGGCCGATGAGTTCCGCCGTGCGCTGGGCAACGAGGTGCTGGAAGGAAGGGTGGAGGAGTTCTTCCGGAAGGAGGCCCGGGCCAGGAACTACACCCCGGAGGTGGTGGACAAAGTCTGGGGCACCCTGAAGGCCTTCGGCAGCTTCGGGTTCTGCAAGGCCCACGGGGCCGCCTTTGCCGTGCCTACGTACCAGTCGGCGTGGCTGAAGACCCACCACCCGGAGGCGTTCCTGGCCGGGCTGTGGGAACACGATCCCGGCATGTACCCCAAACGCCTGCTGGTGGCCGAGGCGCGGCGGCTGGGGATCCCCATCCTTCCCCTGGACATCAACCGGAGCCAGGCGGAGTACCGGGTGGAGCGGGTCCCCGCCGGCCCGGACCGGGGCAAACTGGGCATCCGGCTGAGCCTCAACGGCATCTACGGGCTCTCCGGCGCCGAGCTGAAGAGGATTGTGGCGGGCCAGCCCTATGACTCGCTGGCGGACCTGCGCGCACGGTCCCGGCTCAGCAAGCCGAGCATCAAACGGCTGGCCCAGCTGGGCGCCTTCGACTCCCTGCACCGGGCCGCCGGCGGAACGGCCAACCGTGCGGACCTGGTCCAGCACCTGCAGGACCTGCAGCACCGCCCGCAGCGGAAGGGCATGGAGATCATTGACGGCCAGCTGGCCCTGCCGCTGGGGGACCTCGAGCTGAAGAACCTGAAGGCGGTGCTGCCCGCGCCCAGCATGGTGGACAACGTCCGGGCGGAACTGGACCTGATGGCGGTGGACGTCAGCGAACACCTGATGACCAGCCACCGCCCCCTGCTGGACCGGCTTGGCGTGACCACCGCGGACAAGCTGCTGGGGCTGCGCAACGGCACCGAGGTGCTGGTGGCCGGGGTCCGGGTTGCCACCCAGACGCCGCCCATGCGGGGAGGGCGCCGGGTGGTGTTCATCAGTGTCGACGACGGCACGGGCTGCGTGGACTCTGTCTTCTTCCACGAGGCCCAGGAGCTGGCCGGGCCCCTGCTGTTCGGCACCCGGCTGCTGCTGATCCGCGGCACCACCCGCCGGACCGGACCCCGGGGGATCAGCATCAGTGCCAGCATGGCCTGGGACCTCAGCCGCACCGGGACCCTGCCGTTCCCGGAACCGGCGGCCGGTGCGTCTGCGAGCCGGGAGGCGGAGCCGGCGGGCCCGCTGGACGGGATCAGCCGGAATCTGGCCATCACCGGGCTGGGCGGCTGAACCGCGGTACCGCGCGGTACCGCGGGGGCCCGCCGGGGCCGCCCAACGCACGGCGGCGCCGCGCCGCCGTCGTGCGTTGGGCGGCCCCGAAGAAACCGATAGCATGGACGAGGCTGGCTGTGGTCCCCGTACGCCACAAGCTACGAAGCCTAAACATTGAATAGGAGACACCCGTGTCAGATGCCCAGCAGATCACCCTTCTCGTCGATGGCGAAGAGACCAAGGTGACTACCGGGACCACCGGCGCGGAACTCTTCTTTGAGCGCCGCGACGTCGTTGTGGCCCGCGTCAACGGCGAGTTGAAGGACCTTGACCAGCCGCTGCCCGAAGACGCCACGGTGGAGGCCGTCACCATCGGCTCCCCGGACGGCCTGGACGTCCTGCGCCACTCCACGGCCCATGTCATGGCCCAGGCCGTGCAGCAGCTGCGGCCCGATGCCAAGCTCGGCATCGGCCCGTACATCACCGACGGCTTCTACTTCGACTTCGACGTCGAGGAGCCGTTCACTCCGGAAGACCTGCGCCAGCTCGAAAAGATGATGCAAAAGATCATCAACCAGAACCAGAAGTTCGTCCGCCGCGTCGTCTCCGAGGACGAGGCCCGCGAGGCGATGAAGGACGAGCCCTACAAGCTTGAGCTGATCGGCCTCAAGGGTGCCGGCTCCGACGCCGACGGCTCATCCGTCGAAGTGGGCGGCGGCGAGCTCAGCATTTACGACAACGTCGAGCGCAAGGACGGCACCGTTCTCTGGTGCGATCTCTGCCGCGGGCCGCACCTGCCCAACACCAAGCTGATCTCCAACGCCTTCGCCCTGACCCGGTCCTCGGCGGCCTATTGGCGGGGCAGCGAAAAGAACAAGCAGCTCCAGCGCATCTACGGGACCGCGTGGCCCACCAAGGAGGCCCTCAAGGCCTACCAGGAGCGGATCGCCGAGGCCGAGCGCCGCGACCACCGCAAGCTCGGCGCCGAACTGGATCTTTTCTCCTTCCCGGATGAGCTGGGCTCCGGCCTGCCGGTGTTCCACCCCAAGGGCGGCATCATCCGCAAAGCCATGGAGGACTACTCCCGCCAGCGCCACGTCGACGCCGGTTACGAGTTCGTCTACACCCCGCACATCACCAAGGGCCACCTCTACGAGGTTTCCGGCCACCTGGACTGGTACCGGGACGGCATGTTCCCCCCGATGCACATTGACGCGGAACTCAACGAGGACGGCACGGTCCGCAAGCCCGGCCAGGACTACTACCTCAAGCCGATGAACTGCCCGATGCACAACCTGATCTTCCGCGCCCGCGGCCGGTCCTACCGGGAGCTGCCCCTGCGGCTGTTCGAGTTCGGTTCCGTCTACCGCTACGAGAAGTCCGGCGTCGTGCACGGACTCACCCGGGTCCGTGGCATGACCCAGGATGACGCCCACATCTACTGCACCCGCGAGCAGATGAAGGACGAGCTCACCAAGACGCTCAACTTCGTGCTCGGACTGCTCAAGGATTACGGGCTCAACGATTTCTACCTGGAACTCTCCACCAAGGACCCGGAGAAGTCCGTGGGCTCGGACGAGGTCTGGGAGGAAGCCACCCAGACCCTGGCCGAGGTCGCCGAAGCCTCCGGTCTGGACCTGGTCCCGGATCCGGGCGGCGCCGCGTTCTACGGACCCAAAATCTCGGTCCAGGCCCGCGACGCGATCGGCCGGACCTGGCAGATGTCCACCATCCAGCTGGACTTCAACCTGCCCGAGCGCTTCGAGCTTGAATACCAGGCCGCCGACGGCACCCGCCAGCGGCCCGTCATGATCCACCGCGCCCTCTTCGGCTCGATCGAACGCTTCATGGGCGTCCTGACCGAGCACTACGCCGGTGCCTTCCCGGCCTGGCTGGCCCCCGTCCAGGTGGTCGGCATCCCGGTCGCCGAGACGTTCAACGACTACATGTTCGACGTCGCGGACCAGCTCAAGGCCGCGGGCATCCGTGCCGAAGTCGATATTTCCTCGGACCGTTTCCCGAAGAAGATCCGCACAGCCAGCAAGGACAAGATCCCGTTCGTGCTGATCGCCGGGGGAGACGACGCCGAGGCCGGCGCGGTCTCCTTCCGGTTCCGCGACGGCAGCCAGGACAACGGCGTGCCCGTGGCCGAGGCCGTCCAGCGGATCGTCGAGGCCGTCCGCAACCGGACCAGCTAGCGGATACGGAAGGGCAAGGCGTGCAGGAGAGTACAGCAGCGGGTCCGGACTATCCGGGCGACGGCGCCGTGACAGACGACTTCGGCCTGGCGGGGGTCCCGGACGCTTTCCAGCGGCTGTGGACCCCGCACCGGATGGCGTACATCAAGGGCGGCCAGCACCAGTTCAAGAACCCGGACGACTGCCCCTTCTGTGTCGCGCCCGAACGCGAGGACGAGGATTCGCTGATCGTCTACCGCGGGCGGACCAGTTACGTGGTCCTGAACCTGTTCCCGTACAACCCGGGCCACCTGCTGGTCTGCCCGTACCGGCACGTCCCGGACTACACGGACCTGACGGCGGAGGAAACGGCGGAGTTCGCCGAGCTGACCCAGACGGCCATGCGGGTGCTGCGCAAGGTCGCCAACCCCACCGGCTTCAACCTGGGCATGAACCAGGGAGTCACCGGCGGGGCCGGGATTGCAGGCCACCTGCACCAGCACGTGGTGCCGCGCTGGGGCGGGGACGGGAATTTCTTCCCCATCATCGCCCAGACCAAGGCGATCACCCAGACCCTGGGTGAAGTCCGCCAGCAGGTGTCCGACGCCTGGCCCCAGGAAACGACGGCACAGGGGAACGCCGGGCAGGACGAACCTGCCGGCGCACATCCCGGGGATGCGGATGCTGAATAGGCACGCGCGGGGCTTTTTCACCGCACTGTTCTCCCCCCTTGCCCGCTGGCTGTTGAGGATCGGCGTCTCCCCGGACGCCGTCACGGTGGTGGGCACGCTTGGTGTGGTGGTCGGCGCCCTCGTCTTCTACCCCCTCGGGCAGCTCTGGTGGGGCACCATCTTCATCACGGCGTTCATCTTCTCGGACGTCGTCGACGGCATCATGGCCCGCATGCAGCAGCGTGGCGGCCGCTGGGGCAACTTCCTGGACTCCACCCTTGACCGGGTGGCCGACGGCGCGCTGTTCGCCGGTGTCGCGGTCTGGTTCTTCACGGGAGGCGCGGACACGCCGATCGCGATTGCCGCGATCGTCTGTCTCGTGCTGGGCATGGTGGTCTCCTACGCCCGGGCCAAGGCCGAGGCCCTGGGCTTCCACGCCAACGTGGGCATCGCCGAGCGCGCCGAGCGGCTCGTGTCCGTGCTGGTGGTCACCGGCTTCACCGGCCTGGGACTGCCGAGCGTCGTGCTGTTCGTGACGCTGTGCCTGCTGGCGGCGGCCAGCCTTGTGACCGCGGTGCAGCGGATCATGGCGGTCCACCGGCAGTCGCTTGAGGAGCCAGAAGGCACCGCGTCCGAACAGGCCGCCTGAGCGCGGCGGCTCGTGCCGGCTCGTGCCTGGCCGGCCGCGGTGAATCCGCTCTCCCGAGGGGGTTTCGGCTGCTGTAACCGGAATTCAGCGGCGTCGCGGCGTGGGACTAGTATTAGCTTTACCGGCCAATGGATCCGGTAATCCGGTGTGTGCAATGGCGGTATATACCTGCCGCCCGCACCCCGGCGAGGTCATCTATCTACCCATAGGGGTTTTTGTGTCTACACCAGATGTAAGCAGCGAAGCCGGCGCGTCCGCGAAGAGCGTTACGGGCAGCAACCGCGTCAAGCGCGGCATGGCGGAGATGCTCAAGGGCGGCGTCATCATGGACGTCGTTAACGTCGAGCAGGCCCTCATTGCCGAGGACGCCGGTGCCGTGGCAGTCATGGCGCTGGAACGCGTTCCCGCCGACATCCGCGCCCAGGGCGGCGTGTCCCGGATGTCGGATCCGGACATGATCGAGGCGATCATCGCGGCCGTGTCCATCCCGGTCATGGCGAAGGTCCGGATCGGCCACTTCGTCGAGGCCCAGGTCATCCAGACCCTCGGGGTGGACTACATTGATGAGTCCGAGGTCCTGACCCCGGCCGACTACGCCAACCACATCGACAAGTGGAACTTCACGATTCCCTTCGTCTGCGGCGCCACGAACCTTGGTGAGGCCCTGCGCCGCATCAACGAGGGCGCGGCGATGATCCGCTCCAAGGGCGAGGCCGGCACCGGCGACGTCTCCAACGCCACCACCCACATGCGCCAGATCCGTGCGGAGATCAAGCGGCTCGCCGGCATGGCCGAGGACGAGCTCTACGTCGCCGCCAAGGAACTGCAGGCACCGTACGAACTGGTCAAGGAAGTAGCCGCCACCGGAAAGCTCCCGGTGGTCCTGTTCACCGCCGGCGGCATCGCCACCCCGGCGGACGCCGCGATGATGATGCAGCTCGGCGCCGACGGTGTCTTCGTCGGCTCCGGCATCTTCAAGTCCGGCAACCCCGCCCAGCGCGCCGCCGCCGTCGTGAAGGCCACCACGTTCTTCGACGACCCGGAGGAGATCGCCAAGGCCTCCCGCGGCCTCGGCGAAGCCATGGTCGGCATCAATGTCGACGAGATCCCGCAGCCGCACCGCCTGGCCGAGCGCGGCTGGTAACCCAACCTGGGCTTTAACGGCGACGGCGGCGGGTCACGTTTTCTCGTGACCCGCCGCCGTCGTGCGTTAACCCCCGTCGATTGCTCCGCAACGGCCCTTATGAGGCTCCTAAAGGGCGGCTACGGAGCAATCGACGGGGGTTAGTCCAGGCCGCGGCGCTTGAGGAGGGGTTCCAGGTCCGCGTCGCGGCCTCGGAAGGCGCGGAAGGACTCCAGCGGGTCCCGGCTGTTGCCGCGTGAAAGCAGCTCGGCCCGGAAGAAGTCACCGTTGGCGCGGCTGAGGCCGCCGTGCTCCTTGAACCACTCCACAGTGTCGGCGTCCAGCACCTCGCTCCAGATATAGGAGTAGTACCCGGCGGCATACCAGCCGCCGGCAAAGATGTGCTGGAAGTAGCCGGTGCGGTAGCGCGGCGGTATCAGGCTGTGCGCGACGCCGGCGGCGGCCAGGGCTTTGGCCTCGAACTCCAGCGCGTCCTCCGGGATCCCGGTGCCGTCCAGGACGTGCCAGGCGAGATCCAGGAGGGCTGCGCCGAGGTACTCGGTGGTCCCGAAGCCTTCGCCCCAGAGCTGCGCGGCGTTGAGCTTGTCGACGGTTTCCTGCGGCAGGGCCTCGCCGGTGGCATAGTGCCGTGCGTAGTTCGCCAGGACCTCCGGCCACATGATCCACATCTCGTTGACCTGCGAGGGGTACTCCACGAAGTCCCGCGGCACGTTTGTCCCGGAGAACCGCGGGTACGTTACCGAGGAAAAGAGGCCGTGCAGGGCGTGGCCGAACTCGTGGAACGTGGTGCGGAGCTCGTCCAGGGTCAACAGCGTGGGCTCGCCGGCCGGCGGCTTGGAGATGTTGAGGTTGTTGATGACTACGGGCCGGGTGTTCAGCAGCCCTGACTGCTCCACCAGTGAGTTCATCCAGGCACCGCCGCGCTTGGATTCGCGCGTGTAGTAGTCGCCGAGGAAAAGGCCGAGGTCGGTGCCGTCCGAATTCTTCACTTCCCAGACGCGGACGTCGGGGTGATAGCCGGCGAGGTCGGTGCGTTCGTGGAAGGTGATGCCGTACAGGGCATTGGCGGCAAAGAACACGCCGTCGTTGAGGACGGTGTCCAGCTCGAAGTAGGGGCGCAGGGCCTGCTCGTCCACGGCGTACCGCTCGCGCTTGACCTTCGCCGAGTAGTAGGCCCAGTCCCAGGCTTCGAGGGGGTGTCCGGCGATGTCCGCCAGTGCCTCGGCCTCGGCGTCCGCATTCCGGACGGCGGCGGGGGCGAGGCGGTTCATCATGGTCTGTACCGCTGCGAAGTCGGGGGCTGTCTGCAGGTCCACGGTGAGTTCGGCGAAGTTGGCGAAGCCGAGCAGGCCGGCTTTTTCCGCACGCAGGCGGACCATGTCCTTGACGAGGTCGAGGACGTCGAGGCTGCCGCCGCCGCTTCCGCGGCCGATCGATGCCTCGAACAGGCGACGGCGGACGTCCCGGTCCTCGAGTGCGGCGAGGGCCGGCTGGTTGCTCGGCTGGATCAGCGTGAGCAGGAACTTGCCCTCGTGCCCGGCGGTCCGCGCGGCTTCAGCGGCGGAGGCGACGTCGTCTGCGGGCAGTCCGGCGAGGTCGGCGGCGTCGTCCAGCAGCAGGGAAGCGGACTTCATCCCTTCCTTGACGCGCTGGCCGAATTCAGTGCCCAGCCGCGAAAGCTCCGCGTTGACTTCCTTGAGCCGGTCCTGGCCGGCCGCGTCCAACGAGATGCCGGACTGGCGGAACTCCTTGAGGTACTCGTCCACGAGCCGGGCCGCTTCGGGGTCGAGGACCTGGGAGTCCAGCGCCGCGAAGCGGGCGAAGAGCCCGCGGTTGAGGTACACCGCGTCCTGGTGCGCGGAGAGGAGCGGGGAGAGTTGCGTCTCCAGATTGCGGATAGTTTCGGAGGCGTCGGCCGAGACCAGCGTGAAGAGAGACGCGGCCGCACGCTGCAGCAGCTGGCCGGACCTTTCCATGGCCAGGGCGGTGTTCTCGAAGGAAGCCGGCTCCGGGTGGTCCACGATCGCCTGGATTTCCGCAAGATGACCGGCCAGGCCGGCCTCTACGGCTTCGGCGTAGTGCGCGTCTTCGATGTCCGCGAACGGGGGCAGCCCGTAGGGCAGTGTGCTGGGGCTCAGAAGGGGATTGGTCATGAAATAACTCTTTCATGTGAGGCCCGAGTTCTCAACGGAATGCTAAGCGTGTTGTGACACGGGCCACCGTAGGATTGGCGGCATGGGGAACACCAAATCAACGCTGCCCGGCCGGCTGTTCGCAGCCGCCGCGGCAGCAACGCTTGCGGCTGCGTTGGCATCGTGCGGGGCCATCGCGCGGCAGGACAACAGCCCGACGAACGCCCCGGCCGCCGGCAGCGGACCGTCCAGCGCAGAGACTCCGGGTGCAGGTGCAGGGGCTTCCGGCACGGCGGCGGCCGGTGGGTCGACGGCGGCGGCGCCACAGTCGCCGTCGGGCGCCTCTGATCCGACGCCAGCGGCGGCACCGACCCCCGGCAAGGGGCCCGCATGCCGCGCCGTCCGCTGCACCTCCGTGGTGGTCACGGGCGACATGCTGGTCCACGCGCAGCTCTGGGAGCAGGCGCGTGCGGATGCCCTGGCGGCCGGTGCCAAGGGCCTTGACTTCGGTCCGATGCTGGAAGGCCAGCGGAGCTACATTGCCCAGAGCGACCTCGCGATCTGCCACCAGGAAACCCCGGTGGCCGGGCCCACGGGACCTTTCTCCGCCTACCCGTCCTTTAACGTTCCGCCGCAGATCATTTCCGCGGCGCAAATGGTCGGCTACCAGGCGTGCACCACCGCCAGCAACCACAGCATCGACCGCGGCACCGCGGGCCTGACCCGGACCCTGGACGCCCTCGATGCCGCCGGCCTGCAGCACACCGGCACCTACCGGTCCGAGGCTGACTCGCAAGGGATCATGATCCTGCAGACGGCGGCGGCGAAGATCGCCGTCATCGAGGGAACCTACGGGCTGAACGGCCAGGTCCCGGAACAGCCCTGGCAGGTGGACATGCTCGATCCATCCGCGATGATCGCCAAGGCGAAGAAGGCCCGGGCGCTCGGGGCCGAGATCGTGCTGGGCGTCATGCACGCAGGCGATGAGTACTCCAGTGTGCCCAACGCCCAGCAACGCGACGCTGCCCATGCGCTCGTGGACAGCGGAGAGTTCACCATGATCTACGGCCACCACACCCACTCGGTGCTGCCGATCGAGCAGTACAAGGGCACGTGGATCGTCTATGGCCTGGGCAATGGCATCACCGAACTCTCGCCGACGTATGTGGTGAACAACGAAGGCCTGCTGGTGCGCGCCCAGTTCAGCCAGGACGCGGCCGGCAACTGGGCCGCGTCCGATCTGGGGTGGGCGCCGTCGGTCATGGTGCGGGCACCCTACCGGTGGTGCTCAGTTGCATCCGACGCTCCGCAGGGCCCCTGCGCCGGTGCCGCAGCCGACGCCTCCACACGCCAGCGCACCAAGACCGTGGTGGAATCGATGGGGGCCGCGACGCTCGGCGCACACGAGCTCCTGATCACGGGGAAGCCATGACGATTGAGGCGCTGTCGGAACGCCGGCGCACCGTCGCCGCATCCGGAGCCGAGCTGGCTGTGTTCGAGTACGGCCGGGAACCGGGACCTGATGTACCCACGTTGGTGCTGGTCCACGGCTATCCCGATGACCACCGGGTTTTCCTTCCGGCCATCCGGAAGCTCGCGGCTACGCACCACGTGGTGGCATTCGACACGCGGAACGCCGGCGCATCCGCCGTCGCCGGCACTCCCGGCGATTTCACCCTGAAGACCCTGGCGGATGACCTCTTCGCGGTCCTTGCTGCGGTGGGTGCCTCGGACGTGCACCTGGTGGGCCACGACTGGGGGTCGATCCAGTGCTGGGCCGTAGTGCAGGATACCCGCGCTGCCGGACCCATCGGCCGGTACACGAGCATCTCGGGTCCGGACCTGCGGCACTTCTCCCACTGGATGCGCGGACGTCTCCGGAACCCGCGGTCCTGGCCGGAGCTGGCCGGTCAACTGCTGCGCAGCTGGTATGTCGGTGCCTTCCTGGTTCCCGTGCTGCCGGAGGCTGCGTGGCGGCTGTTCCTGACCCGGCGCTACGAACGGGTTGCCAAACGCGACGTCGGCAATGATCCGCTTCGGGGCCTGGCCCTGTACCGCGCGAATTTCTTCTCTTCGCGCAACTGGCCGCCGGGCGCCAGGGTGACGATGCCGGTGCAGGTGGTGGTGCCGGTCAAGGACCCGTTCCTGTCGCCGGCCCTGGTGAAGGGGCTGGAGTCCTGGGTGGACGATCTGACCGTGATCCGGGTAAACAGCGGCCACTGGTGGCCGGCCACCCGGCCCGGGGAGTTCGCGGAATTGCTCCGATAACCAGCCCCGGTCGCGGCAGAGCCTGCTTGTGTGAAACAATCTGCGTATGGATGCAGATAAGAGGATAGGCGGACGGGAACCCGACAGCCAGTACGTTGAGCTGGCCGTTGAGGTGTTCGCCATGCTCGCCGACGCCACGCGTGTCCGGATCATCCTTGCCCTGCGGGAAGGTGAGCTGCCGGTCAACCGGCTGGCTGAGATGGTCCACAAGTCTCCGGCGGCAGTTTCCCAGCATCTGGCGAAGATGCGCCTCGCACGCCTCGTGACTACAAGGCAGGACGGAACGCGTGTGTTCTACCGCTTGGAGAACGAGCACGCCCGCCAGCTCGTTACGGATGCCATCTTCCAGGCCGAACACTCACTCGGGGGAATTCCCCGCCACCACCACCCCGAAAGCACGGACTTATCATGACTGATCCCCACGATCACCACCGTTCCGGGCCGGCGGCGCCCGTCCACGCCCCCTCCGGGGGCAGCGAAGGTCACGGGCACGGGCATGGGCACGACCACGGGCATGACGACGGGCACGGGCACGGGCATGACGACGGGCACGACCACGACCGCGGGCATGACGACGGGCACGGGCATGACGACGGGCACGGGCACGGGCATTCCCATGAGCATCCGACGGGGATCAAGGGCTTCCTGTACGGCTTGTTCGTTCCGCATACCCACGACGCCGCGGACTCCGTCGACGACGCCCTCGAGGCGAGTGAGCAGGGCGTCAGGGCGGTCAAGATCAGTCTCTTCATGCTCCTCGCCACGACCGTCCTCCAGTTCGCCGTGGTGCTGGTCAGCGGCTCCGTGGCACTGCTGGCCGACACGATCCACAATTTTTCCGACGCCCTGACGGCCGTGCCGCTGTGGATCGCGTTCGTCCTGGCCCGCCGGCCGGCAACCCGCCGGTACACCTATGGCTTCGGCCGCGCCGAAGACCTGGCCGGGCTCTTCATCGTCGCCGTCGTCGCGCTCTCCGCCGTCGTCGCCGGATGGCAGTCGATTGACCGGCTGTTCCATCCACAGCCGCTGACCAACCTGTGGTGGGTTGCGGCAGCAGGCCTGGTGGGCTTTGCCGGCAACGAAGCAGTGGCCGTCTACCGAATCCGCATTGGCCGGAAGATTGGTTCCGCCGCATTGGTGGCCGACGGCGTCCACGCCCGGATGGACGGGTTCACGTCCCTGGCCGTCGTGCTGGGCGTGATTGGGGTGTGGGCCGGGTTCCCTTTGGCTGACCCCGTCGTGGGACTGCTGATCGCGGCCGCCATCATCCTCCTCTTGTGGGGAACGATCCGCAGCATAGGCCGGCGCCTGATGGACGGCATCGAGCCCGACCTCGTTGACAGGGCACGGTCGGCACTGGCTTCCACGCCCGGAGTGGACGCCGTCCCGGCACTGCAGCTGCGCTGGATCGGCCACCGACTCCAGGGCAACGCCAGCATCCAAATCCTCGACATGCCGGTTTCGGAAGGTGAACAGATCGCCCGCGACGCCGAGCACCGGCTCAGTCATGCCCTGCCGAACCTGGACGGTTTCGCGATCCGGACCACGACCGGGCCAGCAGACGACGGCCAGGATCTGGCCCGGGCATCTTCCGCGCACGGGCACGACTAACCCCGGGCCGCTCCCGTGGACGATCAGGTGAAGAACCAGACAGATCCGGTCAAGGTACAGTCCGTACTCGCCGTCGGGGAGATGCGCCCCTCCCGCCGCGCAGTCGTCGACTGAGGCGCCCGGTGACAGGATGATGGCATGACAATTGCCCGATCCGTTGTGTTGTTTGTGCTTGCTGCGGCCGCCGAGATAGGCGGTGCCTGGCTGGTGTGGCAGGCGGTTCGGGAGGGCAGGGCCTGGTGGTGGGCAGGGGTTGGGGTCATCGCGCTGGGAATCTATGGTTTCGTCGCGACCCTGCAGGCGGACGCGCACTTCGGCCGCATCCTGGCGGCCTACGGCGGGGTGTTCGTGGCGGGGTCCCTTGCATGGGGCATGGCCTTTGACGGCTTCCGCCCGGACCGCTGGGACATCATCGGATCGGTGATCTGCCTGGTCGGTGTGGTTGTCATCATGTTCGCACCCCGGGGTGCCGGATGACCGCTCCCGGCCGCGGGGTGGAAGACGGTTCCAGGGCCTCCCCGGGCTGTCCGGATGCGGGCGGCCGCAGAGTCTGGCGGAACTCAGGCGGCTGCACCGAGTTCGAGGGTCATGAAGACACTGTGCGGATCCAGCACATAGTCTGCGAACGGCGGACAGACGGTGAATCCGTGCCGGTGATACAGCCGGCGCGCCGGTGCGAAGAATTCCTGCGTGCCGGTCTCCAGATACAGCCGCTCGTAGCCGCTGCGCCGCGCCTCGGCCAGGATGTGCGTGAGCAGCAGCGTGGCGATCCCGCGTCCGCGCGCGTGGGCCGCGGTGCGCATCGATTTCAGCTCGCCCTGGCCGGGCAGGAGTTCCTTCAGTGCGGCGCAGCCGAGGAGCTCGGAGTCCTCACGTGCGGTCCAGAACGTGATGCCGGGCCCGGAAAGTGCCGCCACATCGAGTGCGTGCACGCTTTCCGCGGGCGACGTGGCGAACATGTCTGCGAGATGCTCGCCCAGGAGTTGTTGGACGTCCCCGCGCGCAGGGCTGTCGCGTTCAATCTGGATCATGCTCAGTAGTTCCTCCGCCGAATCTGTGTCCGGCAACCTAATCTACCGGCGTGCAGCTAATTAGGCTGACGCCATGGAATCACTCAACGATGCTGAGCGTGGTGGCTGGCTTCGACCTCTGCTCGACTCCCGGGCCACGGACATGCATTGCGTAGTGCCGCACGGATATCCCGCCTATGCCCGGGTGTTCCATCCGGGGATCCGGGATCGGCCGGCGGATACCGGGTCGTGGCGCAGGCGTGACAGGACTGCCCTGCTGGACGTCGACAGCGAATCCGTGTCGTGGTCCGCTGTGGCGGGGACGTTCGGCATGACCCTGCACGCCTTGGCGCAGTACCAGCGCTTGCTAGGTCCGGCGGCGGGACCGTACGGGGAGGTCCTGGACGCCGAAGGCTGGCGCTATTTCGAGCCGCGGCAGGGGAGCCTGGAGCCAAAAGAGCTTGCTGCGGTCGCGTCCGTCCTGTGCCGGCACAGCTCGACGCCGGGCGAGGGCGTGGCCGCCATCTGGGAAGGATGGGGCGGTCTCACGAGTTCTGCCGGCTCTGGCGAGCTGACTTCCGGCACGGACAGCCCCGGCGGACGTGAGTCCGCGAGGATTGCCGTCGATGACGTGCCGGGTTCAGGAGTTTTGCCGGCCAGCGTGGTGAACGATATGCAGCTCGAACTCCCCGGTCGGAATCACTTCCTCTTTTCCGCTGCCCCGGCCGGCTTCACAGACCCCGCGTGGATTGGCAACGCGCCGTGGCACCGTGATCCGCAGTGGCCGCAATCACCAAGTCTGCTCTGGCCCGACGATCGGGCCTGGGTCCTGGTTACGGAGATCGACTTCGATTCGACCATTGTGGCAGGCAGCTCCGCGTTGGTTGCCGACCTCGTCTCTGATCCGGGGGTCGAGGCACTCGGGATCAGCGAAGGCTCGAGCCTCGCTTGGGATGCCCGGAGGTAGCCAACCGCTGGTGGCTCCCGGCGTCGAATGCCAGCAGAAGACATTATGTTTCGGCAGCCACGCCCGGTCAGCGCGGCCGGCGTGCGGCGTGTTCGCGGGCGAGGACGGCATAGGAGTCGTCCGGGGTGCCCGGCGTGAAAGTGCCGTACTTGCGTTCGACGGCGGTCCGGATCAGGAAGTCGGCCAGCGCCGGGTTCTTGGGCAGCAGTGATCCGTGCAGGTAGCTCGCCACGATATTGCGGTATCGCGCCCCCTCGTGGCCCTCGCTGCTGTTGTTGCCGGTGCCTTTGGGGGTTGTTCCAAGGGGCTCAACGCCGGGCCCGAGGATCGTCTGGCCGCTGTGGTTCTCGTAGCCCAGGATGTCGCCGAATTCGGGAGAAACAACTGTGACGTTCCCGATCAGCCGCTCATCGGTGCCGTGCGTCTCGACGTCGAGGACGCCGATTCCGGGGATGACCGAGCCGAGCCGGGTCTTGAAGAACTTCCCGAAGAGCTGGTACAGACCGCAGATCACGAGCATGGGCGTGCCGTCCGCGGCCATGGCCTTCAGCGTGGACTCGCGGGAGAGAAGATCGTCCTGGATCACGAGCTGGCCGCTGTCCTGCCCGCCGCCGCCGACAATCAGGTCAACATCCGCGGGGAACTCGTCGCCGACGTTGTACTCCAGCAGTTCCGGAGTGTAGCCGTGCCAGCGCAGGCGCTGGGCGAGGACGAGGGCGTTGCCCCAGTCGCCGTAGATGTTCATGTCACGCGGGTACAGCTGCAGGACCCGGATAGTGCCCTTGGAAGGGGCGGGGGAATCCTCCGGCGGCAGTTCGTGTCCGTAGGAGGCCGTGTTCGCATTTTCTTCGGGACGGGGGGTCATGAGACCACCTCCACTGTGGTGATTTTGGACAGCTCGCGTCGGATGGCCAGCATGGCGGTGTAAGTGCAGAAGACCCGTTTGGGCTTGCCTTGGGCGCCGGCGATGAACGCTGCAAGCGCCGGTGCGATCTCGGTATCGACGGCACCGATGGCGACGTCGTCGTACTGCAGCCGCAGAGCCATGTCGTAGGCGCGGGAGCCGGTCAGCTGGTCCACCCCGCTGTCGCGGAGGGTATCGAATTCGACGTCCCACAGCCAGGACATGTCCCGGCCGTCGGCGTAGTTGTCATTGATGGCGATCATGGTGGCGTAGCCCGCTGCCGGGAAGGATTTCAGGCCCAGCCGGAAGCCGCTGGGGTTCTTGACCAGGACCAGTTCCAGCGGCAGGCCGTCAACGACAAGGCTTTCGCCGCGGCCGAACGCCGGCGCCACTTTGGCGAGTGCCTTCAACAGGCTTGCGTTGTCCGCAACCGCCGTCCTTCCGCTGCCGGCGTCCCGGCCCGCTATCCTGCGGGCCAGGGTCAGCGCGGCGGCGGCATTGAAGATGTTGTAGACGCCGCGGAGCTTCATGGCCGTGGTGGCAGTGACGCCGTCGTACTCAAAGTCCGCGTCGTCCACGCCCACGCGGCGCAGCACGACGTCGGCGTGGGGCTTGGCGGGGGCGGGCGGCACGGGGCTGCCGGGGGCAGCGCGCATGTCGTCATCGTTGGGGAAGGTGCTGAGCAGGGAGTCGTCCAGTCCGAAGTAGAGCACCTCGGGCCCGTTCAGGGTTCCGGCAATCCGGGCGACGCGCGGGTCCTCGCGGTTGAGTACGACCGTACCTGTCGTTTTGGAGGCAACGTACTGCAGGAGTTCGGAAGTCTTGTCGATCTCCCCGAAGCGGTCCAGCTGGTCGCGGAGGACGTTGAGCAGCAGGCTGTAGCGCGGCGGAACCTTGTTGACGAAGTGCACCGCGTGCGCCTCATCCAGTTCCAGCACGGCGACGTCGGCGTCGAGCCGCCCCCGCCAGTCCACCTCGCCCAGCAGGGCTGCGGCGACGCCGCGGGTGAAGTTGCTGCCGGTGCGGTTGGTGAAGACCTTCAGGCCCTGGCTTTCGAGGAGCTCGACGACCATCTTCGTGGTAGTGGTCTTGCCGTTCGTGCCGCTGACGACGGCGACCCCTAGGGGGAGCGTGGACAACGTCCTGCGCATGAAGCCGGGGTCGATTTTCTCGACGACCAGACCGGGAAGGGCAGAGCCTCCGCCCCTGAGCCGGGAGACCCGGCGGACTAGCTTGCCGAGCGGAACGCTGAAGTAGAGCATGCTCTGTAATATATCCCAGCAGCGGCATGGAAGCCTGATGCACGGCGCCGCCGCACGCGCCCTTCGCGAACTGCGGCACTATGCTGATGGGATGACCACCCCCTCTTCAGCGCTTTCTACTTCTGCGCTTTCTTCCCGCGCGGGTTCAGGCCTGCGGATCGGCGTCCTGGCGCTCCAAGGCGACTTTCGCGAGCACCTGCACGCCGTCGAGTCCGCCGGCGCCACCGGCATCGGAGTCCGGCGTCCGTCCGAGCTCGACGGCCTTGACGGCCTCATCATCCCGGGCGGTGAATCGACCACTATTGACAAGCTGGCGGGAATCTTCGGGCTCAGGGATATCCTCCGTGAACGCATCCAGGGCGGCCTGCCCCTCTACGGCTCCTGCGCCGGCATGATCCTGCTGGCGGATCAGATCGCGGACCCTGCGACGGACCTTTCAGGAAAGCCGCAGCAGACCTTCGGGGGCATCGACATCACGGTGCGCCGCAACGCGTTCGGCCGGCAGCGCGAATCCTTCGAGACGGATCTCGATTTCAAGGGCCTGGAGTTCAGCGCCACCGACGCCGGCGTGGCCCCCGTGCACGCGGTGTTCATCCGCGGGCCCTGGGTGGAGCGTGTCGGGCCGGGCGTGGAGGTCCTGGCCAAGGTGGAGCCGTCCAGGACGTCCCATCCGGAGGCCCTGCACGGGACGGCTAGAATTGTTGCAGTGCGTTCCGGCAAGCTGCTGGCCACCTCCTTCCACCCGGAAGTGACGGGGGAGAAGCGCGTGCATGAACTCTTTATTCGAATGATCAGAGGGGAAGTTTAAAGCATGTCAGGCCACTCCAAATGGGCGACGACCAAGCACAAGAAGGCCATCCTCGACAGCCGCCGCGCCAAGTCGTTCGCCAAGCTGATCAAGAACATCGAAGTTGCCGCGCGCATGGGCGGCCCGGACCTGGCCGGCAACCCGGGCCTGGAACTTGCCGTCACCAAGGCCAAGAAGACCTCGGTTCCCGCCGACAACATCGACCGCGCCATCAAGCGCGGCGCCGGACTCACCGGCGAGGTCGTCGACTACACCGAGATCATGTACGAGTGCCGTGGCCCCCAGGGCTCGGCCCTGCTGATCGAGTGCCTCACGGACAACAAGAACCGCGCCGCCTCCGAGGTCCGGCTCGCCATTTCCCGCAACGGCGGCACCATCGCCGATCCCGGTTCTGTCAGCTACCTCTTCTCCCGTAAGGGGGTTGTGTCGCTGCCGAAGAACGCCCTGACCGAGGATGACGTCCTGATGGCCGTCCTCGACGCCGGCGCCGAGGAAGTCAAGGACAACGGGGACAGCTTCGAGATCCACTCCGAGCCGACCGACCTCCAGGCCATCCGCGACGCGCTCAAGGAAGCCGGCATGGAGTACGACACTGACGAAGCGGAGTTCGTGCCATCGATGCAGGTCCCGCTGGATCTGGACGCCGCCAAGAAGTTCATGAAGCTTGTTGACGCCCTCGAGGAGCTCGACGACGTCCAGAACGTCTACAGCAACGCCGACCTCAGCGACGAAGTGCAGGCCGCACTGGAAGCCGAGTGACCCGGCACCTGTGCCGCGACCTTGAGGCCCGGTCTTGACGGCCCACCCTTGACGCTGCGCGTCCTGGGAGTCGACCCGGGACTCACCCGATGCGGAATCGGCGTCGTGGACGTCGAGAAGAACCGCCGTGCCACCATGGTGGCGTTCGGCGTCGTTGGTACGTCTCCTGACGAGAGCCTGGACCAGCGGCTGCTCGTAATCGCCACGTCGATCGACGACTGGCTGGACCGCTACGAACCGCACGTCCTCGCCGTCGAACGCGTCTTCTCGCAACTAAACGTCAGCACCGTGATGGGGGTTGCGCAGGCCTCCGGTGTGGTGATCGCGGCCGCCGCTCGCCGGGGCATCCCCGTGGCGCTGCACACGCCGTCGGAGGTCAAGGCCGCCGTCACCGGCAGCGGCACGTCCAACAAGGAAGCCGTCACCAAACTCGTGACGAAGATCCTCCGGCTGGACGCCCCGCCCCGTCCGGCTGACGCCGCGGACGCCCTGGCACTGGCTATCACCCACGCCTGGCGGGCCGGCAGCGGGGCCGCGGCCGCAACGACGGGCCCGGGCAGCCAGTCGCTGACGCCGGCTCAGCGCGCCTGGGCAGAGGCCGAGGCAAAAGCGCGCCGTGCCCGCTGAATGTCCGGCTGTCCCCCCGCGGAACTTGGTAGGGTATTCGTAGATATGTTCGGATGGCCGGGTTTTTCCGGCGGTACTTCAGGAGCCCGGCTTTGATCAGTTTTCTTCGCGGAACCGTAGCGCACATTGGCCTGTCCTCCGCCGTGATCGACCTCAACGGCGCCGGCATGAGCGTCAACGCCACGCCGCAGACCCTCGGCAGCCTGCGTGTCGGGCAGGAGGGGAAGCTTTTCACCTCCCTGATCGTGCGGGAGGACTCCCTGACGCTGTTCGGGTTCACGAGCGACGACGAACGCGAGGTCTTTGACGTCCTCCTCAGCGTCAGCGGGGTCGGACCCCGGCTCGCGCTGGCCGTGCTGGCCGTCCATGAACCCGAAGCTATCCGGGTGGCGGCGCACTCCGGCGACGGCAAGGCGTTCACCAAGGTCCCGGGTATCGGGCCCAAGGTCGCCGGGCGGATCGTGCTGGAACTCGCCGGGAAGCTCGTGCCGCACGGGACCGCAGGCGGCACCGTGCCCGCAGTGTCGGCCGAAGCCACCTGGAAGCCCCAAGTGGTCGCGGCCATGACGAGCCTGGGCTGGTCCGAAAAGGATGCCACGTCCAGCATCGACAAGTCCCTGGCCGATTCGCCCGAACTGGCCGAGAACGGCAATGTGGCCGAGATCCTGCGGGCGACGCTGCGCTGGCTGGGCCAGGACGGCGCACGCGCCGGGAACCGGGTAGGCGCCCGTGGCTGAGCCGTCGCTCGTCGGCGGGGGAGAGGAGCCGGAGGAACGGGTTATCGAGGCCGCCCTCAGGCCCAAGAACCTCCACGACTTCGTGGGCCAGCACCGGGTCCGCAAGCAGCTTTCCCTCGTGCTGGAAGCCTCCCGGATGCGCGGACGCAGCGCCGACCACGTCCTGCTCTCCGGGCCCCCGGGCCTGGGCAAGACCACGCTGTCCATGATCATCGCCGCCGAAATGAACGCGCCCTTGCGGATCAGCAGCGGCCCGGCCATCCAGCACGCCGGGGACCTGGCCGCCATCCTGTCCTCGCTCTCCGAGGGGGAGGTCCTGTTCCTCGACGAGATCCACCGCATGTCCCGGCCGGCCGAGGAAATGCTGTACATGGCCATGGAGGACTTCCGCGTCGACATCGTGGTGGGCAAGGGCGCGGGCGCCACAGCCATTCCGCTTGAATTGCCGCCTTTCACCCTTGTCGGTGCCACCACCCGTGCCGGTCTCCTGCCGGGCCCGCTGCGTGACCGCTTCGGCTTCACCGGCCACCTGGAGTTCTACTCGGTGGAGGAACTGGAACTGGTCCTCCGCCGCTCAGCGGGGCTGCTGGACCTCAAGGTCAACTCAGCCGGGTTCAGCGAGATCGCCGGACGGTCCCGGGGTACCCCGCGCATCGCCAACCGGCTGCTCCGGCGCGTACGGGACTGGGCGCTGGTACATGGCATCGAGCAGATTGATGCACGCGCGGCCTCGGCCGCCCTGGACATGTATGAGGTGGACAAACGCGGCCTCGACCGGCTGGACCGGGCCGTCCTGGAAGCGCTCATCACCAAGTTCGGCGGGGGACCGGTGGGCCTGTCCACGCTGGCCATCGCCGTCGGCGAGGAAACGGAAACCGTTGAAACCGTCGCCGAACCGTACCTGGTCCGCGAGGGCCTGCTGGGACGGACGCCGCGGGGCAGGATTGCCCTTGCACCGGCCTGGACCCACCTCGGGTTCGCGGTCCCCGCGGGCGTCTTCGCCCAGGACCCGTTGGAGCTTTTCACGGCCGCTGAACCGGGCGGCGGGCTCGGCGAAGAAGCCGATCCCGAGTGGATCCGTAACAGTCAATAGCACTGCCTAGCGTTTTTCCCTTTAGACTGGTATGACGCTCGGCACGTTCGGGTCTTTGTTTCTGCGGCGGCAAGCACGAGGCCGCCGGTGGCCTGGCAGTCTCTCCTGCCTGGTCTGTTGCCCGGCATCCTTGCCCAGGCGGCCGGGGGCAAAGCGGACGTTGCTGGTAAATCAGCTAGGCAAGTAAAGAATGGAAATTCCCTTTGGATCCAATGACAATTCTCCTGTTCGTCATGCTCGGCGTCTTCGTCTTCATGATGTTCCGCCGCAACAAGAAGACGCAGAAGCAGCAGACTGAGCTCCAGTCGAAATTCGGCCCCGGCGTCGAGGTCATGACGAGTTTCGGCCTGTTCGGCCGCATCGTGGAAATCGACGAGGCAGAAAACAAGGTCCTGCTGGAACTCTCCCCGGGAAACCTGGCCACCGTGCACCGGCAGGCCGTCACCAAGATTGTCGAGCCGGTTGCCGCCGCCGAGGACGCCGCGGTTGTTCCCGACGACGCCTCATCGCTGACGATCGATAAGGCGGAGCTCAATGCCCCCGCCGCTGAAACGCCTGACGAAACCCTGCGGCGCCTCAACGACGAAGGCAAGAAAGACAGCTAGTCTGCCTCTTTGAGCTGTGCCGCGAAGCAACTGCCGCGGCATCCGCCGGTGTTAGGTCCTACGGCCGGCACCGGCGGCTCCTCCGCAATTAATAGAAAGATCGACAATGGCACGAACTGGCCCCAAAAACACAGCCCGCAGGGTGCTGGTCTGGCTTGGCGTTATTCTGGCCGTCATGACAACCGTCCTGGCGGCCGGCACCATGGCCGGACATGCGAGCTGGGCCCCCAAGCTCGCCCTGGACCTTGAAGGCGGCACGCAGATGATCCTCGCGCCCAAGGTTGAGGGCGGTTCGAACATCACCGAAGACCAGCTCAACCAGGCCGTGTCGATCATCCGCCAGCGCGTCGACGGCTCCGGCGTCGCGGAGGCTGAAATCAGCACGCAGTCCGGCCGCAACGTGGTCGTAAGCCTGCCCGGCACCCCGTCCAAGGAGACCCGGGCCCTGATCCAGGCATCAGCGGACATGAACTTCCGGCCGGTCCTCCAGGCCGGGGCAGGCGCACCGGTCCCGGCGGCGTCTTTGACCCCGGATGACAAACTGCCCCATCCGACGGCGGCCCCCGCCAACAGCAGCGACACGAACTGGATCACCGCGGACGTCCAAAAGAAGTTCGAGACGCTCGATTGCGACCATCCCTCCCAGGACAAGCAGGAACGCTCCGACCCGGCCAAACCGCTGGTCACCTGCGAGCCGGCCTCCGACAAGTCTCCCGCCGTCAAGTACATCCTTGGCCCGGTCGAGGTGAAGGGTTCGAGCATCAAGTCCTCTTCCTTCCAGCTGCAGCGCGGCGCCCAGGGTGCCGTGACCAACGAGTGGGCAGTGAACATCCAGTTCGACGACCAGGGAACGTCCAAGTTCAAGGACGTCACCGAGCGCCTGTACCAGTTCTACTCGGCGTCCCAGGCCCAGGGCGGCTCGGACCCCAAGGCGCAGTTCGCCATTGTCCTCGATGACCAGGTCATCTCGGCCCCGCGCTCCCTTGCCGTCATCACGGACGGCCGCCCGCAGATCACCGGCGGCTTCACCGAGCAGTCGGCAAAGGCCCTCTCGGACCAGCTGCGGTTCGGTGCCCTTCCGATCAGTTTCGAGATCCAAAGTGAGCAGCAGATTTCTGCGACCCTCGGCGGTGAGCAGCTCCGGATGGGCCTGCTGGCCGGCGTTATTGGCCTGCTCCTCGTGGTCGTCTATTCGCTCTTCCAGTACCGGGCGCTGGGCTTCGTCACCATTGCCTCCCTTGTGGTGGCCGGTGCGCTGACCTACCTTGCCATTGCGATCCTCGGCTGGACGGAGAACTACCGTCTCTCCCTCGCCGGCGTCGCGGGCCTCATCGTGGCCATCGGCCAGACAGCGGACTCGTTCATCGTCTACTTCGAACGTATCCGCGATGAGCTCCGCGAAGGCAAGGGACTGGTCTCGGCCGTACAGAACGGCTGGAAGCGCGCGAAGCGCACCGTCCTCGCGTCCAAGGCTGTGAACCTCCTCGCCGCGCTGGTGTTGTACTTCGTCGCCGTGGGCAACGTCCGCGGCTTCGCGTTCACCCTCGGCCTGACTGCGATCGCCGACCTCATCGTCGTGTTCATGTTCACCCACCCGACCCTGCAGGTGCTGTCCCGGACGAAGTTCTTCGGCGAAGGACACCGGTTCTCCGGACTTGATCCCAAGCGCCTCGGTGCCGTGCCCCTGTACCGGGGGGCGGGCCGGATCCGCACGCCGGAGGACAGGCCCGCCGTCGCGGTCCGCGCCAAGAACACCGGTGCCGTGGCCGAAGCCGAGCGCAGGATGACCATTGCAGAACGCCGCCTCGCGGAAAAGCAGGAACAGGGCAAACAAGAACAACTCGCCGGTTCCGCCAAGAGCGCAGCCAAGGAGGGCAAGTAAATGGCCAGCTTCGCCACATTCGGAAACGAGCTCTACACGGGCAAGCGCTCGTACGACTTCGTCAAGTCCAAAAAGATCTGGTTCCTGGTCGCGGCAGTCGCCGTCGCGCTCTCGATCCTCCTTCCCGTAGCCAAGGGCGGCTTCAACCTCGGAATCGAGTTCCGCGGCGGATCCGAGTTCACGGTCTCCAACGTGAAGACGACAGACTCTGCCCTCGGGGAGAAGGCGGTCAAGGATGTCGTCGCCGGCAGCGTGCCGCGCGTTGCAAACGTGGCCGGCAACACGATGCGCATCCAGACGGACAAGCTCACGGATGATGAGACGCTCCGCATCAAGGCGGGCCTCACCAGTGCCTATGGCGTGACGGACAACGAAGTGACATCCACCTTCGTCGGCCCCACGTGGGGCGCCGACGTCACGAAGCAGGCCCTCCTGGGCCTGGCGATCTTCGTGGGTCTTGCCGCCGTGCTGATGGCGCTGTACTTCCGGACATGGAAGATGTCGCTGTCCGCCCTCGCGGGCATGATCGTGACCATGCTGATCACCGCCGGTGTGTACTCGCTCAGTGACTTCGAGGTGACGCCGTCGGCGATCATCGGGTTCCTGACGGTCCTCAGCTATTCGCTGTATGACACGGTGGTGGTCTTCGACAAGATCCGGGAAAACACCGCGGACCTGCAGGCCTCCACCCGGCGGACCTTCGCCGAAGAGGTCAACCTGGCCGTCAACCAGACCCTGGTCCGCTCCATCAACACCATGATGGTGGCCATCCTGCCGGTTGGGGCCATCCTCTTCATCGGGGCGGGCCTCTTGGGCGCGGGCACGCTGCGGGACCTGTCCCTGGCCCTGTTCGTGGGCATCCTGATCGGAACGGCCGCCACGATCTTTGTTGCTGCCCCGCTCTATGCCTGGTTGCGCCAGGGCGAGCCGGACCTCGTCAAGCAGGCCAAGCGTGTGGAACAGCGACGCGCGGATGCGGCCAGCAAGGCAGCCGTGCCGGCAGTGCCCGCCACGGCCTAGCCGCACGGGCCACGGGCCGGAGATCGTCATCCGTGACGATCTCCGGCCCGTGGCCGTATCCCGGCGGGTTATCGAAGTATCCTGCCGCGGGAATACACTTGAATAATTAACCGGTTGTGAGAGGTGCTCCATTGGAAGAACGTTCGACGCCGGTGCCGGCGGCACCGGCGGATAAGGGCCCAGGCCAAGGTCTACAGACTGGCGTGGCGGCTCCCGGACGCCCCGATGTTCCCGTGCCTGTCGACAATTCAGGAGCCCGCCCCACGTTCCCCGGCCGCCGCGAACGTACCCGGTCCCGCCTGGCCCGCCTGACGGGGCGGGGAGCGCCCGCCTACTCGCCGATCCTCGAGCCCTTGCTGCGGACCGTGCGGGCCAACAACCCCAAAGAGGACTTCGACCTCATCCAGCGGGCCTTCGTCGTGGCCGAGCGCTGCCACCGCGGCCAAAAGCGCAAAAGCGGGGACCCCTACATCACCCATCCCGTAGCCGTCGCCACCATCCTCGCCGAACTCGGGCTGAGCGGCACGACGCTCGCTGCTGCCCTTCTCCACGACACGGTCGAGGACACCGCCTACACCCTTGCCGACCTCAAGGCCGAGTTCGGCCCGGAAGTTGCGATGCTCGTGGACGGCGTGACCAAGCTGGACAAGGTCAGCTTCGGTGAGGCTGCGCAGTCCGAAACCGTCCGCAAGATGGTCGTGGCCATGGCCAAGGACATCCGGGTGCTCATGATCAAGCTCGCGGACCGGCTGCACAACGCCCGCACATGGCGCTTCGTCTCCGCGGAATCCTCGGCACGCAAGGCCCGGGAAACCCTTGAAATCTTCGCGCCGCTGGCCCACCGGCTCGGCATGAACACCATCAAGTGGGAACTGGACGACCTCTCCTTCGCGGCCCTTTACCCGAAGGTCTACGAGGAAATCGTCCGCATGGTGGGGGACCGGACACCGGAACGTGAAAAGAACCTGAGCGTCATCCGCAACCAGATCGCCGAAGACCTGCGCGCGGCCAAGATCAAGGCCACGATTTCCGGCCGTCCCAAGCACTACTACTCGATCTACCAGAAGATGATCGTGCGGGACAAAGACTTCGACGACATCAACGACCTCATGGGCGTGCGGGTCCTGGTCGATTCCGTCCGCGACTGTTACGCGGCCCTCGGCGCCATGCACTCGCGCTGGAACCCCCTCCCCGGGCGTTTCAAGGACTACATCGCGATGCCCAAGTTCAACATGTACCAGTCGCTGCACACCACGGTGATCGGGCCGGGCGGGAAGCCCGTCGAGATCCAGATCCGCACCCATGAAATGCACCGGCGCGCCGAATACGGCGTCGCTGCCCACTGGAAGTACAAGGACCAGCCGAACCGCACGGCCGCCGGCCCCGGCAGCCCGCGCGACGGCGACATGGGCTGGTTGCGCTCGCTCGTCGACTGGCAGCAGGAGACTTCCGATCCGGGCGAGTTCCTCGACTCCCTGCGGTTTGAAATCAACGCCCGGGAAGTGTTCGTCTTCACCCCCAAGGGCGAGGTCATGGCACTGCCGGCCGGCTCCACCCCGGTCGACTTCGCCTACGCGGTCCACACCGAGGTGGGCCACCGGACCATCGGCGCGCGGGTCAACGGCAAGCTGGTGCCCCTCAACAGCGAACTGAACCACGGCGACTGGGTGGAGATCTTCACCTCCAAGGCCGAGGGCGCGGGTCCCAGCCAGGACTGGCAGCACTTCGTCAAGAGCGCCCGCGCCCGCAATAAAATCAGGCAGTGGTTCAGCAAGGAGCGGCGCGAAGAAGCGATTGACCGCGGCAAGGAACTCCTGACCAAGGCGATGCGCAAGCAAAACCTTCCCCTCCAGCGGCTCATGACACATGACGCGCTGGCCGCGATCGCCGAGGACTTCAAGTACGTGGACATCTCCGGACTCTATGCGGGGGTGGGCGACGGGCACACCTCGGCGCAGTCGGTCATGGAGCGCCTCGTCGAAAGCCTCGGCGGCCACGAAACCCCCGACGAGGACCTGTCCGAGGTCTCCATTCCCACCCAGGTCAGCAAGGTCCGCTACTCCGATTCCGGCGTCGTGGTCCGCGGTGTCGACGACGTCTGGGTGAAGCTCGCCCGCTGTTGCACCCCGGTGCCGCCCGATCCGATCCTTGGCTTCGTCACCCGTGGCTCGGGAGTGTCCGTGCACCGGACCGACTGCACCAACGTAACCGGCCTCATGGACCAGCCTGACCGGATCGTTGACGTGGAGTGGGCCCCGACGCAGTCCAGCGTGTTCCTGGTGGAAATCCAGGTCGAGGCGCTGGACCGGAAGTCGTTGCTCTCGGATGTGACCAGGATTCTCTCGGAAAACCACGTCAATATCCTGGCGGCCAGCGTGCACACCTCCACTGACCGGGTGGCGATCTCCAAGTTTGCCTTCGAGATGGGCGACCCCAAGTACCTCAGCCACGTGCTCAGCGCGGTCCGCCGCATTGACGGCGTCTTTGACGTGTACCGCACCACCGGAAACAGGCGCCGGAGTTAGCCGGGCGCATTTGCCGGCCCGCTCGGGCGCGCGGGTACCAGGGCTGCGAGCTTCTCCAACGCCGCCTTCTTGTGCGGCACGCGCGGGCTGGCTTCGACCGCGAGCCTGAGCAGGCGCAGTTTGACCTCCAGCTCGGGACGGGCAAGGAGTGCGGCGAGTGCCGGCACTGCACGTTCGGCCTCCACATGCAGGGCAATGTCCACCGCCGTGCGCAGCGGGCTGGCCACCATCAGACCCCCGAGGCTCACGGCGTCGAATGGTCCCAGCCGCACTTCGTGGAACGTGCAGCCGCGCGTGGGCCTGAGGCTGGAAATTCTTCGGTTCGCGTCCACCAGGAGTGCCAGGCGGTCCGGGGGACGGGCGCAACCGTAGATCCAGGCCGCCGTCATCCGCCCGGCCACCACCCGCTGGCGAATGAGGGGCGGAATGCTGAGGGCGGCCGCACGGGCCCGCAGCTGAGGGGTGGACCGCGTACCCGGCGGAAGGTATCCCGACTGGAACAGCTGCGTCAGCACGCCGTCGGACGCCATGGACTGCAGCTCCGGCCACGTGAACAGCGCCCCGGGAGAGTAGAGCTCGCCCGGGGCCGGACCGGGGAGCGCCGGAGCGGGGACCGCCGGGCCGGATTGAGCGTGGCCGGAAGGGGCGGCACCCGGCTGCGGGGATCCAGGCATTGGCACTCCACGCTGCGGCGTTACAGGGATTACAGCAGGACTGCGGGGCAGGGGTACCATTCAGCCATCGTGGCGCCTTACCCGGGAGACGGAACAGGCCCCGACCCGGCCATGTGGATAACCGGAACGGGGCCTGTAGCGGCGGTTCTGCTAGGAGAGTTCGCTCGCTGAGCGCTCCAGTTGCTCCAACCATGCCTGGCGTGCCTCGAGGGCCTCCTGGGCTGCCTTGATCTTGCGCTGGTCCCCGGCTTTCTCGGCCCTGGCCAAGTCATCCTTGAGGCCGGCAATGGCGGATTCCAGTTGCGACAAGGCGCTGTTGGTGCGCGCCTTCGTTTCCGGGTTCGAACGCTTCCAGTTCTCGTCTTCGGCGTGACGGACGGCGTCTTCGACCTTCCGAAGGCCGGCCTCGACACGTCCCATCTCGGCCCGCGGAACCTTGCCGGCCTCTTCCCACCGGTCACGGATGGATTGCAGGGCCTTCTTCGCGGCGGCGAGGTCCTTGATGGGCAGAAGTTCGTTGGCTTCCACCAGCAGTGCTTCCTTGACCACCAGGTTCGCGCCGTACTCCTGGTCGATCTCGTCGTTGGCGGCCTGCCGGTTGGTGAAGAAGACGTCCTGGGCGGCGCGGAAGCGTGCCCACAGCGCGTCGTCGTCCTTGCGACTGGCGCGGGGGGAGGACTTCCACTCGTCCATCAGGCGGCGGTACTCGCCGGCCGCGAATCCCCAGTCGGTCGAGGAGGACAACGCTTCGGCCTCGGTGATCAGCTTCTCCTTGGCTGCCTTGGCCGCCGAGTTGTTGCTGTCCAGCTGGGAGAAGTATGCCCGGCGGTGGCGGTCGAAGACTGTGCGGGCAGCGCGGAACCGCTTCCACAGGGCGTCTTCGTTGCTGCGGCCGAGCCGGACGCCGCTCTTCTGGGCCGTTTTCCAGCTCTCGAACAGTTCGTTCATCCGCGCGCTGGAGGTCTTCCACTGGATCTGGGCCGGGTCGTGGCCTGCGATGTCCTCGGCTTCGGCGACGATGGCCTCGCGGGCCGCGAGCTCGGCGGCACGGACGGCGTCGTGTTCGGCCTTCTCGACCTTCTCGAGTTCGCCGATCTGCGCGACGAGGGCGTCCAGGCGGTTCTCGGCGGAGCGGAGGTCGCCCACCATGTTGCGCTCGGCCAGCTGCTCGCGCAGATGCGTGACGGTCTTTTGCATGTCGGTGGTCGGGGCCTTGGAGCTGACACGCTGTTCGAGCAGGACGATCTGCGCGACGACGTCGTCGTACTTCCGGGCAAAGTACCCCAGGGCCTCGTCCGCGCTGACGCCGGGGTACTGGCCGACGGGGTGTTCCTCGCCGTCGAGGGTCAGGAACACGTGGCCGTCACCCTCGACCCGGCCCCAGCGGGCGGCTTCGGCGAGCGAGGCGGCGGAGGACACGGCCACCGGCGCGGGCGCCGGTGCGGCCGCAGACGGCTTGGCCTTGGGCCGGGCCGCGAATGCAGCGGGGGACGGCGCGGGACGATGCGCCGGAGCGGCTCCCGGGGCCGGCACGGGGGAAGGGGCCGGGGCAGCCGGTTCGGTTTCAGCCTCGGCGGGCCCAGCCTCAGCCTCGGCGGGCTCGGCCTCAGCGGCCGCAGCCTCGACGGCCGTCGGCGCCGCTACGGCTTCGATCTGGCTGGTGCCCGGGTTCGTGCCTGCGGCAGGGGATGCCTCGGCTTCGGTTTCGTTGCCAGCTGCTGCTGCCAATGTTTCGTCGGATTTCTGACTGTCTGTCACCGCTAGAAGTCTTTCGCTTGGAGGGAAATACCGGGACCGTGGCCGCCAGGGCCTTGGCTGGTTACTTCAGTGAGAACGAGTCTATCGTGACTGGTTCCGCCGGAGCGCCGTCGGTAGGGTTATCACCGGGTTTAAGGCCGGCAGCAGCAATAGCCGTCACCACGTCCAGCCCGGAGGTCACCTTGCCCACCACTGTGTAGCCCCCGGCAGCGTCGGCAGGGATGACAGTCTCTTTGTACACGATGAAGAACTGCGTTCCGTTGCCGTTGGCGTTTCCGCCGGTCCGGGCGACGGCGATAGTTCCGGCCGGGTATTTGTTGTCCGGCGGGGTGTTCTCCAGCGGGCCCCACGTGTACGACGGATCGCTGCTGCCGTCACCGGCTTTGGAGCCGCACTGCAGGACACCGAAAGTATCGCCCGTGGTCAGGCGGTGGCAGCTGAGGCCGTTGTAGAAGCTCTGGTCAGCGAGGGACTTGAATACGGCTGCCGCCTGAGGCGCCTTGGTGCCGTCCAGCTCCACGCCCAGGGTCCCGGTGTTGAGCTTCAGCTCGCCGGTGAAGGTCTTGCCTGCGGCCGTTTCCGGCTTCGGGATGTTGTCTGCGTTCGTGGGGGAGGCCGACGGCGTGGCGGAGGCGGACGGACTCGTGAGTCCTGCCTGCGCGGCCGCGTACTCCTGCTCGCTCGGATTGGAGGAGAAGACAGTTAATTGGAGGACCAGGGCGACGACGACGGCGGCCGTGCCCGCACCTATCGCCAGGGCGTTGTCGCGTTTGCGGCGCTTGTCCTGCTCCCGGCGCAGTTCGCGCTTTGCCTCCATCTGCTGGACGCGCCGCTTGGCATCGCGGGCGCTCCGTGAACTGGCCGCCAAAAGTCCTCCTGGTTGTAGGGCTGACACCGGAACGGGCCGTCGGCGCCGTCGCGGGTTCAGCTGTCACGCTGCCGGCAGCTGTGCGCCCCCGGCCGTATTAGAAGTTGCAAGCGCCGGAAGCATAAACTGACTGCCGCACACAGTTTATGCACGACTGGCCGGTCTGCCGCCCATCTTCCGTACGTTTCGGCGGAGAATGCGGCGCAAGACGCCCTGGCCGTTGTCACCACCGTTGTAACCAGAGGAGAAAAATCCACCATGGCACGCACAGCCTCCCTGTCCGGATTCCCCGAGTGGCTTCCCGAGGAGCGGCTGGTGGAGCTGCATGTGCTGGATACGCTGCGGCGGACCTTTGAACTCCACGGCTTCTCGTCGATCGAGACCCGCGCCGTGGAAACGGTCGGGCAGCTGCTGCGCAAGGGCGAAATCGACAAGGAGGTCTACGGCCTGAGCCGCCTCCAGGACGACGAGGGTGAAGAGGCCAAGGGCAAAGGCGACCCGCACGCCCTGGCACTGCATTTCGATCTCACCGTGCCGTTCGCCCGCTACGTCGTGGAAAACGCCGGCTATCTCGCCTTTCCGTTCCGCCGCTACCAGATCCAGAAGGTCTGGCGCGGCGAGCGTCCCCAGGAAGGTCGTGCCCGCGAGTTCACCCAGGCGGACATCGACGTCGTCGGCGACGGCGAACTGCCGTTCCGCTACGACGTCGAGATTGCCCTCGTGATCGCCGAGGCCCTGAACGCCTTGCCGATCCCCGACTTCCTGCTCCGGATCAACAACCGCAAGCTCGCCGAGGGGTTCTACAACGGCATTGGGCTCACCGACACAGCCGGAGTGCTCCGGAGCATCGACAAGCTCGAGAAGATAGGGCCGGCCAAGGTGGCGGACCTCCTCAAGTCGGAACTCGGCGCCACCGATGACCAGGCGCAGGCAGCGTTGAAGCTTGCCGGGATCCGCACGGGCGACACGTCCTTCGTGGAGCGGGTCCGGGCGCTGGGCGTCACGAATGAGCTGCTTGAGGAAGGCCTGAACGAGCTGGAGCAGGTCATTGCGGCCGCCGTGCAGCGCGCGCCCGGACGGGTGGTTGCTGACCTCAGCATCGCCCGCGGACTGGACTACTACACCGGCACCGTCGTGGAGACGGTGCTGGTGGGACACGAGCAGCTCGGCTCGATCTGCTCCGGCGGACGCTACGACGCCCTGGCCAGCAAGGGCAACCGCAAGTTCCCCGGCGTCGGACTCTCGATCGGCGTGACGCGCCTGGTCTCGCGGATTCTCAGCCAGGACCTCGCCAGGGCCTCGCGGTCCGTCCCCACCGCGGTGCTGGTGGCGCTCAACAACGACGACAGCTGGGGTGCAGCCCAGGACATCGCCGCGCAGCTGCGGAGCCGCGGTATCGCCACCGAGGTCGCAGCCAAGGCGGAAAAGTTCGGCAAGCAGATCAGGTTCGCGGACCGGCGCGGCATTCCCTTCGTCTGGTTCACGGACGACGACGGCAAGCACCAGGTCAAGGACATCCGCACGGGTGAACAGTACGACGCCGATCCCGCCAGCTGGACCCCGGCTGAGGAAGACCTGCACGTGCGGGTCCTTAAGGGCTAGCCGCCGCCCCGCGCCGCCGCTTTCCCGCGCGATCCTGTGTCAATCCTCTTGGCGGCGGCGTAAAGTTTGCCTTGATCGGGCTTGAAATTTCTCACATTCTGTCGGCTTCCAGGCTCCGCCCCGGGACCCCTGCGGGGATGGATCTTCCAGGAGGAGGTTCCGCAGTGCAGGACGGACACTACGCCAGCGATGAAGTTCTCGTTGGCCCGCAATGGCTGGAGGAGCACCTTCGCGATCCGTTGCTTCGGGTTGTCGAAGTTGACGTGAGCAGCGCGGCCTACAACGAGGGGCATATTCAGGGCGCCACCCTGTGGAACATCTACCGGGACCTCAAGGACGCCGACTACAGGCTCGTGGGCAAGGCAGCCTTTGAAGAACTGGTGGGGAAGTCCGGAATTACCCCGGACTCGACCGTGGTCTTCTACGGCTACGCACCGGCAATGGGCTTCTGGCTGATGAAGCTCTACGGCCATACCAAGGCCTGCATCCTTGACACGTCGAGATCTACCTGGGAGCAGGGCGGCCGGCCCTGGACCGCGGAGACGCCCGTGCCAGCCGCGACCAACTACCCGCTGCCTGACCCTGACCGGCGTGTCCGCGCCGAGCAACAAGCGGTGGAAGGCGCGATCGGGCGCCCGGAGGTGACCCTCCTGGACGTCCGCACCGGAGCTGAATTCCGGGGCGAGCGGTTCTGGCCGTCCGGAGTGCCCGAGCCCGGGGGGCGCGCCGGACGCATCCCCTCAGCCGTGCACCTGGCGATCGACGGATTGCGCACGCCAGACGGGGCGTTCCGGAGCGCCGAGGACGTGCGGCGGCTCCTGGCCCCGGTGGCGGACTCAGGCGGGGAGGTCATCACTTACTGCACGGTCGGTGCCCGCGCGTGCACGGCATGGTTCGCGCTGACCTACCTGGCCGGGCGCGAACACGTCCGGGTCTACGACGGCTCCTGGGCTGAGTGGGGACGGATGCCCGCAACATCCGTGGAAGTCGGCTGATCTGCCGGGCCAACCGCTGCGGGCCGGCGGGGACCGCGGCGGTTGGCCGAACGCCGGGCCGCCATGGCAGGACGTTCCTTTCCACCGGGTAAACTCGAACGGGATCGTTCCCGTAGCGATCCTCTTGAACGCCACCTGAAAGGAATGCTGTGCTGCGCACACATGACCTCGGATCACTCCGCTCCGAGCACATTGGACAAACCGTAACCCTGGCCGGCTGGGTCGGCCGGCGTCGTGATCACGGTGGTGTCGCATTCGTTGACCTGCGCGACGCTTCGGGCGTCGCCCAGGTGGTCGTCCGTGAAGAGGAAGTCTTCCACGGCCTGCGCAACGAGTACGTGCTGCAGATTGTCGGCACCGTCTCCAAGCGCCCCGAGGGCAACGAGAACCCGGCCCTGCCCACCGGCGAGATCGAGGTCATGGCCGAGAAGGTGACCATCCTCAACACCTCGGACCCGCTGCCGTTCCAGATCGATGAGCACGTCGAGGTCGGTGAGGAAGCCCGCCTCAAGCACCGGTACCTTGACCTGCGCCGCCCGGGTCCCGCCCGCAACATGCGCCTGCGCTCCGAGGCCAACCGCGTGGCCCGCGAGCTGCTCCACCGGGACGGCTACGTGGAGATCGAAACGCCCACGCTCACGCGCTCGACGCCCGAAGGCGCCCGCGACTTCGTGGTCCCCGCGCGCCTCGCGCCGGGTTCCTGGTACGCGCTGCCGCAGTCCCCGCAGCTGTTCAAGCAGCTCCTGCAGGTCGGTGGCTTCGAGAAGTACTACCAGATCGCCCGCTGCTACCGCGATGAGGACTTCCGCGCGGACCGCCAGCCTGAATTCACCCAGCTCGATATCGAAGCCAGCTTCGTGGAGCAGGACGACATCATCCGTCTCGGCGAGGACATCGTCAAGGCGCTCTGGAAGCTGATCGACGTCGAGATCCCGACGCCGATCCAGCGGATCACATACCACGACGCCATGGCGCGGTACGGCTCGGACAAGCCGGACCTGCGGTTCGGCCTGGAGCTCACCGAGCTCACGGAATTCTTCAAGGACACCAACTTCGGCGTCTTCAAGGCGCCTTACGTCGGCGCCGTCGTCATGCCGGGCGGAGCCTCACAGGCCCGCCGTGCGCTTGATGCCTGGCAGGAATGGGCGAAGCAGCGCGGCGCCAAGGGCCTTGCCTATGTCCTGTACAAGGAAGACGGCGAACTCGCCGGCCCCGTGGCCAAAAACCTCACCGACACCGAGCGGGCCGGCCTCGCCGGCGCTGTGGGTGCCAAGCCCGGCGACTGCATCTTCTTCGCCGCGGGCGAGAAGACGCCCTCGCGCGCCCTCCTGGGCGCGGCCCGGGTTGAGATCGGGCACCGCACCGGCCTCATCAACCCGTCCGACTGGGCCTTCTGCTGGGTGGTTGACGCCCCCATGTTCGAACCAGCTGCCGCTGCCGTCGCTTCCGGTGACGTCGCCGTCGGTACCGGCAAGTGGACTGCCGTGCACCACGCATTCACCTCGCCCAAACCCGAGTTCATGGACAGCTTTGACCAGGATCCCGAGTCGGCCCTGTCCTACGCCTACGACATCGTCTGCAACGGCAACGAAATCGGTGGCGGCTCCATCCGTATCCACGAGCGCGAAGTCCAGGAGCGCGTCTTCGAGCTCATGGGCCTGGACAAGGAAGACGCGCAGACAAAGTTCGGTTTCCTCCTGGAAGGCTTCAAGTTCGGCGCCCCTCCCCACGGCGGAATCGCCTTCGGATGGGACCGTGTTGTCGCCCTGCTGGCAGGCGTTGAGTCCATCCGCGACGTCATCGCCTTCCCGAAGTCCGGCGGCGGCTATGACCCGCTGACGCAGGCGCCCGCCCCGATCACGGCCCAGCAGCGCAAGGAAGCCGGCGTGGACTTCAAGCCTGAAGCCAAGAAGGCCGACGACGACAAGAAGTAATCTGGACGCGTTGGCAGCAGGGGCTTCCCGGGAAACCGGGGAGCCCCTGCTGTCTTCCCTGTTGCCCGCGGCCGTACCGGACGGAGAATCTCGATGGACCCTAACCCGAGCCCCGCACTGACTGCCCTGGCGGTTCCCGGGCTGGAGGCGCTCATGGATTCAGCGTGGCCCGCCGCCGGGCGGCAGGAGTCCGGCGGGTGGGTGCTGCGGGCGGCCTCCGGCGTGACACAACGGGCGAACTCGGTCTGGGCGCGGGAGCCCGGCGAGGACCCTCACCAGCTGCTCGCCGCAGTCCGGGCGGCCCGGCTTTGGTACCGGATCCGCCGCCTTCCGCTGATCTTCCAAGTCTTTGACGGGCCACGCTCGGCTGCCCTGAACACGGTGCTCGACGATGAAGGCTTCACCCGGCAATCGGAAACCCTGGTCCTTGTCCGTCGATCCGGGCCGGTGGCCGCCGCCGACTCCGGCGGCCCGGGCACGGCCGTGGAGATGTCCGCCGAGCCGTCGGCGGAGTGGCTGGACCTGTGGTGGAGCGTCGACGGGCATGGGGGAGTGGCCGGGCTCGCCGTCGCCCGCGGCATCCTCGACGGGTGCCCGGCCCTGTACGGGCTGGTCCGGGACGACGACGGCGTGCCCGCCGCCGTCGCACGCCTCGCCCTGCCCGACACCGGGCCCGCCGGGCCCCGCTGGGGTGGCCTGTACTGCGTGGCGACGCGCCCGGATGCGCGCCGGCGCGGCTACGGTGGCCGGATTGTCCGGGCGCTCCTCCGCGAGGGCGACGCCCGCGGTGTGGGTGGCTACTGGCTTCTGGTGACGGCCTCCAACGCCGAGCCCGTGATCTGTACACACAAGCCGGATTCCGTGAATCCTGCCGGTACATCTACCGGCAGGAACGGCCGAGGCGGCACCTGAGCGGCTGCTGAGGATTGTGGTCGACGCCGGCGCTCCTGACGGAGGGCAGTCCACGACGGCAGCTGCGCCTGGTGGTTGAAGAGTGCTGAAGAGTCTGACCCTGCATTTCCGCTCCAACACGGTCTGCGATGTACCGGAGCAGACGCGCAGTCACCGCAAAAGCAATCAAAAACGAGCAAGGCCAGGTTGCTCCCACGGCGGGGTATTGCCCGCGCCGTCGAGGACGGCCAATGTCCCCAAATTGTCGGTGGCCGGTCATAGGCTGTGAGTGTGAAGAGCGGAGCGGCTTTGAGTGCGGGGAGCAGGGAGGCGGTGGCGGCTGTGGCCGCGTCCGCTGCTGCGATGGCCGCGTTCACGGGCGTGGGCGGGGACGGCGCTGAGCCGTCCGGCGCGGACATGGACCGCTCTGGTCAGGCCGGCGCGGACGCGCTGCGGGACGCGGATCCGGTACGGGACGCGGACGGGCTGGGGGACGCGGATCCGTTGCGGGATCTGGCGGATGATTGCCTGGACGGGCTGGCCGAGGTGGCCCGGCTGGAGGCCCGGACTGCGGCGTTGAAGGTGCGGCTGGCCGCGGAGTATGTGCAGGCGGCCAGGTTGCTGGCGGCTCCGGGGGTGTCCCCGCAGGACCGCGCCGCGTCGGAGATGGCGGTGGTGGCCGAGGTCGCTTGTGTCCTGACCGTCAGCGAACGGACCGCCGGGGCGTTCCTGTCCGAGTCCGGGGCGTTGACGGCGGTGCTGCCGCTGACCCTGGCCGCGCTTGAGGCGGGGACGATTTCCTGGCAGCACGCTAGGATCATCGTCGACGAAACCGGCGGCCTGGACCGCGCCGGGGCGGCGGCGCTGGAGGGGCATTTCCTGGACCCGGACGCAGCGGACGCGGCCC